>NZ_JAJDMJ010000001.1:0-336908 GCF_020593585.1 Blautia sp. DFI.6.71 | reverse complement strand
ATCCCGCATAAAATCAAGGTATATTAGAATGTAGAATTTACTTTTTCATTCAAGCCATTCATTTCTGGAAAATCCAGCAACTCAGAAACAGTCATGTTAAACCCCATAGCAATCTTACGCAAAGTCTTCAGCTTTGGATTCTTTGTTTCTCCCCTCATCATACTATTAAGCGTTGATTGCGTAATTCCTGACAATGTAGCAAGTTTATTTGTCGTTATCCCTCTCTCAACACACAGATCAGTCAATCTCTTTATTATGGCATCTGAATACGTCATGCAAATTCTCCTTAAATCACAATATATATTCAGTATAAAGGATTTTCCTTTTGTTTATTAACGGTGTGCCGTTGACATCTCTGCAAACTGATGATAAATTAACGTTATACCGTTATTTACTTGCACAACTTTAAGGAGGAATTTATCTAATGAGCAAAAAAGAACAGAAACTAAAAAAGAATCTCTATAAGGCACTCACAGAATATTTCATTCATAATGCTAAAAACAGTCTGGCATCATCAGAAAGTATTCTGGATCAGCTTGCCTCTTTTCGCATGGAAACAGGATTACCTGCCGCACTCAGACAAGATAAAAAATATCAAAAAGCTCAGAAAAACTGTAATAAAGCCAATGAAAAAATGCAGGATCTAAATCTAACTCCCCAGCAATGGGATGCGGTTGATGCCGCTATCACAGCAGAAAACATTGCATCTATAGAATATGTCCGTATTGCCTATAAGCAAGGAATCATTGATGCGTTTTCTATTTTACGAGAAACTCTTTAATATATCCATGTTAATCTAATCGCTTGCAAGCAATGAAGCAGGGATTTATCTCTGCTTTCCCATTTTCTTCTCTATTGCTTCCGGAACTCTGATCAAGTCAAATCGCCATAGTATCGGATAAACATATGAAACTCCTCTAATGTCTCCAAGTGCCTTCGGTTTCTTCACTTCTTCTGAAATCCTTTTACTATTTTCAAATGCCAACACCACACTACTCCAGGCGAGACTCTTACTTTTCTCTCTCCGGTCTATCAGCAGCTCTTTGTTATACTCTCCGTTTTTACCAACCTTTAATTTATACCGGAATGGTAATCCTGTTGCCGTTTTAAATGGATAATCCTGAAAAGCAATAACAGCCTGCCACAGATTATCCTCTGATGGTATTTCCTGTAGAAGCCGAACCTGCTCTTGTCGAATCTTATATGTCCGGCATCGCTCCGCATTTAGACTTATCTCTGCTGCATTATAAATTCCCTTAGTGTAGGGCAAATAAGAATGAACCGATGCTCTGGAAAGACCTGTGAGTTTCATAATCTCCGGAATCTTTTTTCCTGACTGATGCAGATCATTGATTTCTGTACATATATCTGATGTGAATACATCGGCAGTAATAAGTAGCTTACGAAGTTTAAGCAGACTAATATTTAACTCATCTGCCAGCGATCTTAAAGAATCTGCTTCTTCATAGGCATCTCTTAGCTCTTGAAGAAAATTATTAAATTGAAGTTCTGGATTATATTCTGGTTTCTTTTTTGGTCTTCCTGCCATTTTTTAACTCCTATTTTCATGTTAATCCAATCATCTTGCACCTAAAACAGAGGCTTCCTTGCTCCGGACTAATGCTCCGATAGCTGTCCTCTGTTTCTTATTTTATTTCTTTCGCTTTCTGGAATATCCCAAATAATAGATGACACCGCCTACTGCTCCACCAAGTGTATTATAGGTCAGATCTGATATTTGAAATGTTCCAAGATGGAATAATAGCTGAGTAAATTCTATCAGAAAAGAAAATACTGCTACAACTTTTGTGGCTTCCCAAACGATTTTTCCAAATCTAATATTCTCAGATTCATCAAGTAATTCTTTTTGAAATGCCCACAATAGTAAAATAGAAAATGGAACAAATAACATGAAATTCTCTATAGATTCTGTTGTAAACTGTCCATCTTCATATAGTCCCCATCCTCCAAAAAGCTTTCCAAGCGGATCAAACCATATCTCACGATTTAAAACTGTTCGGAGTAATATCATTGCTGTATAAAAGGCTAATATGAATGTCCGACGAAAATTTGAAGAACTTTTAAATGCTCTCCACCACGTTCCAAGCATATTTCGGATAAAATTATTCTTTTTCCATCCATGCTCCTTACCATATAAATATAAGAACATTATTAAAAAGGCAAGGAGAACGGCAGCCCAGAAGGGCTGATAAAGTGCTGATAATACATTATATGCTATTTTATTAAATATTTCGATTATCTTACTCCCCATTGTTCTCCTTCACTGCTTATTTCAAATCTTCAAACAAACCTTTCTGATATACACCATCTTCTATCAATTTAGCAAATGATTTCACTACATAGTCTTTATCCTCTTTATAGGTTACTCCGAACCATTTGTCATTCGTATCTAACACTTTTACGGAAACTCTGCCTGCCTGAAGAAGTTCGTCTATGTAGATTGGCAGTAAATATTCTGCTTTCAGAATATCTTTGTCTCCCATATTAGCAAAGAACTCTTTAAATCCATCTTCTAAAATCTGAATAAATTCCGGTGTAAGTCCCCACATATTCATAGATGCGTAGGATTCTGCATTAATTGATATGAGCTGTCCATCGTTGTCTACTGCTGCACCCTCTAAAGTCTTAACAATATTGGAGGTTTCATGTACTGCTGTGAGATAGCCTTCCTCGTTTGTTTCGCAAATTCCTCTGGTAACGGCACCATTCTCATTTAAAGTATTCTTTAAAATGAAACCTGCCATACAGAACTGATTCGCTTTTTCCGGTGTATAGCCTACAAGGAAATCATGAAGCTTAACAAATGCTTCCTTTCCATAGTAGTCATCTGCATTGATAACTGCAAATGGCTCATGCAAAACTTCTTTACAGGCAAGAACAGCATGTCCTGTTCCCCAAGGTTTGGTACGTCCTGTAGGAAGCTCCACACCTTCTGGAAGTTCGCTTAATTCCTGATATGCGTAGGCAATCTCCACATCAAGATTGTTGCAAATCTTTTCGATGCGGTCACCGATTGCTTCTTTAAATGCATCCTTAATATCTTTACGGATAATAAAAACAATTTTGTTGAAGCCTGCTTCGATTGCATCATGGATAGAATAATCCATGATGATTTCTCCATTTAAGCCAACCGGAGCAAGTTGTTTGATTCCGCCGCCGAATCGGGAACCGATACCGGCAGCCATGATAACTAATGTTGTTCTCATAATTTGTTCTTTCCCTTAAAGATAATTATTCTACAGTTACACTTTTCGCCAGATTTCGTGGTTTATCTACATCCAAGCCTTTAGCTACACTGATGTAATATCCCAATAACTGTAATGGAATCACTGCAAGTGATGTTGCAAAAAGTGGATCTGTCTTTGGAATGTAGACTGTAAAATCTGCTGTATCTTCAATGTTATACTTTCCAAAAGTAGTCAGTCCCATCAAATACGCTCCTCGACTCTTACATTCTAGCATATTAGAAATAGTTTTTTCGTACAGTTCTGGCTGAGTCAATACACCGACTACTAAAATATCGTCTTCAATTAAAGAAATTGTTCCATGCTTTAATTCTCCGGCGGCGTATGCTTCTGAATGAATATAGCTGATTTCTTTCATCTTTAAGCTACCTTCCATACAGATTGCATAATCAATGCCCCTTCCAACAAAGAATACATCATGGGCATTTACCTGTTTTGATGCAAACCATTGGATACGTTCTTTATCTTCTAAAATCTTTGCAATTTTTTCTGGTAAAGTCTTTACTTCTTTAATAAGCTCAACATATCTTTCTTCTGAAATTTCTTCACGAACTTTTGCAAATTGGATTGCCAAAGCGTAAGTTGCAACAAGCTGTGTACTATAAGCCTTTGTTGTAGCGACAGCAATTTCAGGTCCTGCCAAAGTATAAAATACTGAATCAGCTTCTCTGGCAATAGATGATCCAACTACATTTACAATTCCTAATGTTCGTACTCCTTTTTCCTTTGCTTCCCGAAGTGCTGCTAAACTATCTGCTGTTTCTCCAGACTGACTTATAACTACTACTAAGCCATTCTTATCAAGCAAAGGATTTCTATAACGGAACTCAGAACCAAGTTCTACACGAACAGGAATTTTTGCTAAGTCTTCAATTACATACTGTGCTGCAATACCAACATGATAGGCTGATCCACACGCAACAATATAAATCTGACTAATCTCTTTTATATCTTCCTCAGAAAGCCCCACATTTGATAAATCAATGAAATCCTCTTTCACAACAGAATTAATTGTATCACCTACAACCTTTGGCTGTTCATGGATTTCTTTCATCATAAAATGCTCATATCCTGCTTTTTCTGCTGCCTCTGCATTCCAATCAATAGTTTTTAATTCTTTCTCAATTTCATCTCCATCAAGATTATAGAAAGTAATTTCGCCTTTTCTTACACGAGCCATCTCCATGTTACCAATGTAATACACATTTCTTGTATATTTTAAGATGGCAGGTACATCAGATGCAATATAAGATTCCCCATCTTCTACTCCAAGAATCATCGGACTATCTTTTCTTGCAACATAAATTTCTTCTGGATATTCATTAAACATTACTGCCAAAGCATAAGAACCACGAATACGAACCATAGCATGATTAATTGCATCTACTGGTGTTCCTTCATATTTTGTATAATAATAATCAATAAGTTTGACTGCAACTTCTGTATCTGTATCGGAATAAAATGTATACCCTTTTCTCACAAGCTTTTCTTTTAATTCCTGATAATTTTCAATAATGCCATTATGTACTGCTACAATATTTCCATCATCACTTCTATGAGGATGAGCATTATTTTCCGATGGTTCTCCATGCGTTGCCCATCTGGTGTGACCAATTCCACATGAACCAATTACTGCCTTCCCATCATTGGTTTTTTCAGCAAGAATTTTAAGTCGTCCCTTTGCTTTTACAATATCAACATCCCTATCTCCATCACGAACTGCAATTCCTGCAGAGTCATAACCACGATATTCTAACTTAGACAAGCCCTCTAATAAAATAGGTGCTGCCTGTTCTTTACCTGTAAATCCTACAATTCCACACATAATTATTTACTCCCTTTTACTTGTAATCTTGCCTTATAATAAATCTTTTATAGCAAAATTATTATCTTAGCTTTTACTTTATTGTTTCCCTTATCTTATTATGTTTCTTTAAATGGACATACCTTCAGACATTGATAGCATTTAATACACTTCTTTTCGTCTATTTGAGGATATTCAAATCCTTCTTCATCTTCAATCATTGAAATTGCCATTTGAGAACAAATTGCATAGCATGCGGTACACCCACAACATTCTTTTTTTTCTTTAAATAGTACAGGTATTTTCCTGTCCATCTTTTCCTCCCTTTATACGCCTATTACATAAGCATATTTTCCTAGTATTCTATGTGCCATCATAACGCACACTGTAGAAATCATGATTACAAATATTGCATTTATCGGAAATACATTTGCCATTGGAACTAACTTATTTAAGATTCTAATTATCAGCATATGACACAGATATATTCCAAAAGAATTATCACCCAAAACTTTTAAAAATTTTTTCAAAATAACTGGTTGCTCATTCAAATTTAAATCACCAGCTTCTATATATATGTATGCTCTTATACAAAAAAGCCCCGTTGTTATAATGGAACTCATTTTTAATTGTGTTGTCGCCATATCAAAGTTTCCCATCCAATACCAAATAAATCCTTCAACACCTTGAATTACCAATGAGAACAGACACAAGTTAGTTAAACATTTTTTAGATAATTGTAAATTAATATACCCGTTTTTTAAACTTACCCCTAAGTAATAAAATCCAAACCAAAAAACAAATAATTCACCCTGAAATGGAAAGCCTAATTCAAGATTAAACCACAAGCTTATATAACGAATTAGAAAAATGCTAACGGGTGTTACAAACCACCCTAATTTAGAAAATCTACTCCGCAAAAGTTTAAACGTAACTGGTATTAATAGTGCCATCTGTATATAAACCAGAATAAAATAATATATTCCATTACATTTTGACATAAAAACATCCGGTATAAATGTATTTATTCTCCGATTCACGACCGCAAATATAAATGACCAAATTATATAAGGAATAATTATTTTTTTAATTCTGCGATATATTATATCTCTATATACTCCATTTTCGTTTTCTTTGGTTAAATAACCGGAAAGAAATATAAACATACCTACTGCAAAATTAACAAATGGTCGAATTATTACTCCATACCCCCCCCCAAGCATATGTATTAGTGTTATATGTATGGATAACAATTACTGCAATAATTGATAACCCTCGCATTATTTGTATTTTTTTATTCATTCTTCTCTCCCATATTGAACTGCATTAACATACCGTAATCAAGATTTGACTTTATACCCCCCCGTCTTGCTCTTTTAAGCACCGGTTTTAATACTTTCTTAATAGCATTTTTTATTCTTTGTTTTATTGGCAAAGATAAATAACTTTTTCTTAACTCTTCAAAATCCATTTTCTTCATATCTATAAAAAAAGTCTCTCTCTCTTTTGGTCTATAAACAGAACGGAACTCTGCTGGATTTTCTTTTGTAGCGTCGTCATATTCTACTTCCATAACTTTTACAGATGACTTAGATATGAGCCTGTTAAATATTTTTTCTCCTTGATTCGTTCGAACAATTACCAAAGATGTTCCTTTACTATCATTCATTTCTGGAGCAATAGTGTCAATCCCCCAGAAATCTCCTATCGTTAAATCTGATAATCTTAATGTCTTAGCTTTGCATTCATAGCAGGATGGTCTAAGGCAGAAATCACTTAAAAACATTTGCATATACGGGTCTTTGCTTTTAGAGATGTAAACTTCTTTAGATGAACCATACTCTTTCATTCCAAAGTTTTCCCATCCTTGATCTTTACATCTAAAGTTGACTTTCTCCATCTTGCCTTGCATTTTATTTTCCATATAACCTACATATTCTTTCCACAATGCAGGTGATGGAACCCCATGGCAAATAATATCAACACAAATAAGATTTTTATAATCTTTCTGAAGAAATTTCTTTAATCCATTAATTTGACATCCTGTTCCAGTAAATAAAACCAATTTATTTAACACTAGATTTTCACGAACATTCTTAAAAATATTTTTAATTTTAGCTTGTAAATATTTAGATCCTAGAAGTTTCTCTAAATCTTGCTTTTCTGTAACTCCAATATACTCAGCTTCTGTGCAAGATGCATTCATTGCAACTCCATAAACAATTCCTTTTTTTTCAAGAACCTCATTTGCCAATAAAGAAAAAATTGCACCTGAAGAGCTTTTCATCCTTATGTCATTATCATAATATGCCGCATACGCTTTTTTTTCGTTTATCGCCATATTCTAATCTCCCTCCAAACTGTAAATTTTCCCAAATACGCCTTATTTGATCTTCTCCAAATCCATGAGTTCTCCCCATTTCAAATCTGTCTCAAGCGTAATATCCGTATCAAAACCGCCTTGATCAAAAAAGGTTAGTTCTCCAAAATAAATTTGCCCATCTATATTATATAAATCTACTCTCATATGAATCAAATTCTCTGAGAGTTGTTCGGCAATCCTTATCATTTTTTCATAGTTTTCCGGTCTTTCCACATTTGATTCGGGTTCTAATTCCGGTTTTTGATATAATAAGCGATTCCACTCTTTATCATAAAAACGAAAAGTTGGATGTCCAGATGCCCTATTCGTACATACCATCACGCTATCCATTTTTCCATTAAACATAAAAAATTTATAATCATTTGGTACGGTATTCGTTATCATTTTTTCTGCTATAATCCGATGTCTCAAATTTTTATATGGCCATTCTCGGCATAGATAATAGTAATTATTTTTTAAACTCTTTTCCAATACATCTTTTGTTTTATCTATGTCCATATTGTTTTTATCATTTATAAGTACTACTCCACCAGAATCATGTGTTGTTTTTAAAACAAAATTAGATGGCAATTTTGAAAAATCTATATCTTCAAAACGATCCCACGCACCATAAGTAGGTATAACATATTGTTCACCAATTTTATCTGCAACATATTTCTTTGCCTCATATTTATCTACCATCATTTGGTAGTGTTCTTTTCGGTCATTTATTTTCAACCAATTAAGTTTTTCATTATAAGATTTTGGATTACTCAAATTCAGCTTTCTCTTCAATTTACTAAAAAAAACCATTCTTAAATAAATTGAATCCGGCAAGACTTTAGCTAAATTTACAAAGACTTTTTTATATAATTTCATATGTTTTTTCCTTTCATTTACTTTCTTTTGGCAAATTTATGAATTATCGCTTTCATTTCCTCACGATACATAAACGAAGTTATTATCAAAGAAACTATTCCAAATAAAAATGCCTGTATTTCACCAAATGAAATAAGAATAAGTGAATGTATAATTAGCAATACAAACGAAAAAATATTACGCTTGAAACTTATCCCTATGTTCATTTCTATTTTCATATCACGTGCCCTTATCAAAAGCACAGCAAAATATCCTAAACAAGTTCCAATCGCAATTCCCTGCATTCCAAGCGGCTTGACTAAAATAAAATTGAATAAAAGATTGGTCGCAGCACCTAATGCAGTTGTAATAAAAACTTTATTTGTTTTAGCTCCTACCGTATACACAACACTAAAAAAAGATGCATAGCAACTAATAATTGTTGACACTGATAATAAGGGTACATATTCCCATGCTATGGCAAACTCCTTGCTCATAACGCCTACATAGACCGGCTTAATAAGCATAACTATTCCAATTGTAATAAATACCATTCCAAATGACGTAACATTAAAAACATTTTGATAAAATCCTTTTTTATCTTCACTTGATTCAACCTCAATAGCAGACATTTGCCAAGCCTGAACAAACAAAGAATATACCATATTTATGATCTGAGGTATTTTTAAAGCAAGTGAATATATTCCATTTGCACTATCACCCAAAAAGTAATTGATAATATATTTATCACCAGCCGCCATAATCCACCACATTAAACTGTTAGGAACTAACGGAATACTATACTTCAAAATCATTTTCAATATTTTTTTATCAATACATTTAAAGGAAACAACTTTAAAAAAATCACTGAATACAAGAATATATATTGTGCCAATAACTGCTGCCAGCAACGTCGCATATAAATATCCAGCCATTCCCCACTTAAAAACTAAAAGAAAAAGTACATTGAATCCCAATGTCGTAGCTGTTGTAATCAAGCCAAAAATTGTAAATTTTACATTCTGATTTATTGCTCGAAAATACTCACTATATATTTGATTAAATGTTCGAACAACTAGAAGAACAACAAATAGCCAAATATATTCATCAAATTTGAAAATCATTTTATACAGTGGAGTAAATGCTATAGATATTACAGTTCCAAATAAAAAAACTGCAAAACAATTACTTGCTGCCTCTTTTGGCGTTAAGTCTTTTCCAAGAACAAAACGTATAAGTGCTTCATTAACCATCATAGTTGAAAATGGAATTACCATACCTAATGACGTTATAAACAAATCAATTGTTCCATATTCTGCTGTTGTCAACACATATGTATATAATGGAACAATCAAAAAGGTTAATATTTTGCTTCCAAAATTCCCCACCGCAAAAATTGCGGTATTATATACTAATTTTTTATAATTATTCTCACTCATTTATTTAGCCTCGCATTATCCTTTCTGTACTATCATTATTCATCTAATGCATGGTGAATAAATCTGTATGCCTTTTCCCTTTCCTTTTTTAATGACTGATTGGTTATTGAAAAATCATATTCAAACTTGACATCTTGAAAATTTCCAGTATAATGCATTTTTTCTAAATGAAATGTTTTTAATAAAGTGTTTATTCTACTTCCCATTCCTGTGTGTTTTCCATTTCTATCAAATACAAGAAATGGTCTATTATATAAAATTGAGAAAACCGACGCATGAAATGAATCTGTACATACAAATTCAGCTGTTTTTATAAGATATACAAACTCAGATGGTCCACAACAATAAAATTCACTTTCTAAATTAGATAAATCAATAATTTCACAATCTTTTTCTGCTGCAATTTTATGTATAGCACTTATATATTCCTTTGTTTCAGTTCCCAAAAAATAGCAAACAATATATTTATCCGGAAGCATTTCCTTTGGTTTTTTTACAATTCGATCCCATTCTTCTTTTTGTAACATCATTGTTGGATCAATCAATACTTCTACGTCCTGGCGATTTGTTATTTTTTCTATTATATTTTTTGCGGCTTCCTCTCTTACTGATATTGCATCAAATTTTGAAATATACTGTTTCACTCTTCCTTTATAGTCTAACGGTATCTCTTCTATTCCGAATGATGCACTTATTGCAATCTTTTTTTTCTGAGTAAAAGTAAGCAAATCCAAATCACTCAGCCCGCCATAAATCGGATTCCATATCTGATCTGAACCAACAAAATAGTAATCATATTTATCAAATTCTTGCAATCTTGAGAAAGAAAAAAAATGTTTTGAGTTTGCAATTTTTTTGTTAAATTCCAAAAAGTTTTTCTTTCTTTCTTTAGGATCTTTGGGATCAACACAGTCCTTTATTTTGTCGCCTTTCAAAATATAACGGAACCAACCTTTTATGTATAACTTTAATACTTCAATATGATTCACCTTTTTGTTATTCAAACAGGGAATATTTACAATATTAACTGTATTTAATCCTTCTTTTTTCAGAATCTCTTGCACCGCATAATTTTGTAGTTTATTCCCAAAATTTGAATTACCATACAGTGAAACAATCGCTGCTGTTTTTTTATTATTTTTCATAATTAATCCTCTATATAAGTTCCTCATAGCAAAAATGTAATAATATATAATTTGGGGACTATTATTCACATTTTTTTTTGCTAATCATTAAAAGCATCTTATATATTAATACCTTAATATGTTTTTTCCCACTTGGTTTTATAACAATTTTATTTTCTTTCAAAATTCCAGCAATTTTTTGAATACTATCATTTATCATTTTTGAATTATAAGAAGTATCATTTTTCACCCGTGCTTTCCAATATGTAGTAAAGAGAAGTGCCATCCATAATTCCAAACTATATCTTAGTGAACTTTTCTCCAATTTTTCATGTACCATCAAAATCATCTCTAATGATTTTGCAAAAGATTCTGCAGTAGGTTTTGAGGACAATGACGATGAATCAATATCATGATATATAGTATAATAACATTTAGCTGAATAGAAAAAATTACTGCATTTATCCAGATAGATATATGTAGTATATAAATCTTCAAATATAGTTGACTCATAAAACATATCTTCTGTTAATATACTTTTTCTAAAAATCTTTGCACCTAAACCAGGTCTGACAACTTCATTTAATTCATCAATATTGTGCAATCCTTCCCTAGTTTCATTGAACCCAGAAATAATATCTTTCGTATCACCAATAATATCCTCCCTATCAAAAAAGAGAACATCTATTTTTTCATTTTTTTCAAACAGATCATTGATTTCTCTAAGTACATCAGAAGTCGTAATCCAATCATCACTATCTACAAAGAAAAACAAATCTCCCGATGATTTTTCAAATCCAAATTTTCTTGTTAAACCAGGTCCAGTATTTTCTTTCGTATACGCTTTGATTCTACTATCCATTTCTTGATATTTTTTCATCAATGAATAACTATTATCTTTTGAACTATCGTCGACTAATATTAATTCATAATCCTCATATGTTTGACTCAAAACAGATTGTACTAATTTATCTAAATACCTTTCCGCATTATATACAGGTACAATTATACTAATTTTCATACCTCTTCCTTTCCTTATGAGCTTGTCCTAAAATAATTCCATATGCAACAGCTATTGGCTGTATAATATTTGATTCTTCAAAAAAATAACTAAACGCACTTAGGAAAATAGTAATAATCAATAACATCCCCATAACTGGAGCATATTTATTTTTTTCTCGTATAAATTTTATTTCTATTATAATTAAAGATAAAACAAATAATACTAATAATGATAATCCTATTATCCCATAATCATATAGGTACTCTATATAACTATTATGTGAAAAGCGAGAAAATCCACCTGGTTTAAGGCGATAATAAACACTTTGGAAACCATGTCCAAAAATTTTTTCCCTTATATTTGACGTCTTGAACGCTTGAAGAGTAATCGCCCAAATAATATCTCGACCGCTTCCTCCATCTGTACTTAATTTTGAAAAACGGTCAAAAATCTCAAGTCCCGATCTATTCTCGAGATACAATACTGCTCCACTACCTATACAAATAGCAATAAAAAGATACATATATTTTTTCCATTTTTCTCTTAATGAACCTTGTATATGTGCATCTAATACTAACATCACCAATATTCCTAAAATTAATGCTATCGTTCCAGTTCTTTTCGTTGATGCAACAGATATAGCAATACATAATAACATACATAAATTTCGCAAATTCTTTTCTTTAAGAAAAATGATAATTAACGGTAATGCAGTTAAGCAATAATATGTTAAAAATACTACCTGCCCTATGTTTCCATTTCCAGCTAAATGTATTCTTATAAGTGATACTGAGATAAGACACATTATTAAGTAATATATAAATGTCTTTTTTTCAATATTTTTGTTCATTTCATTATGACAAGTAAAGTCATAATACACAATAACACTTAACGGCCAAATAAATATATCAATTGGCGTATAGGGTAAGTAAATTGAATTATTTAATATAGTAATTACACATTGATATACAATTAAAATTCCTAAAATCAAAGTAATACTGTTTATTGATTTCCTCTTTAGCGTTATCAATTCCTCAAAAAAATAGCATAACAAAACAATTGCCTGCATACCAAACCCCAAAAGTCTTATAGTGCCATTTTGGTTTGTTTGATATAGCATTTTAAGTATGATGGAAAAAAACAAACAATTATATGCTATTCCCATAAAAAATTTTTTTAAATTTATTTTCAGCACTTTTAGATAACCTCCGAGATTTTTATGCTATATTAATCATGTTTTTTATTTATTTCCAAGCTGATTTGCAATATCCTCGTCCACAATTTCCTCTCCAGATTTATGTTTTAACTGCTCTTTTGAAGCCTCACTTAAGCCATTATCAATTACACAATTTATGTCACATGTACTACATTTATCAAGTTCTTCTTTCGTAACTTTTCCATCACGATAATCACAGCAAATTTTGTTTTCATACATACTGTATGGTTGTTTAGTAAATAAAGCTTTAAATTTATGCACTAAAACCCATGTTGCTGGTTTCCAAATATATTTATGCATAGCCGGAGAAACAGAGCCTATCATCCAGCAATCTCGATCACAACAACGAACTTTTTTTCGCACCTCTTCTGCCTGAGAACTATTCCACAGTTCATCCCAAGATTGATTATTCAAATTTCCCATAACTTCTTTATCCTTAGTTCCATTGCAAGGCATAACATCACCATATGGATCAATGAAAAATGTATCAAAACTCATGTCACATGGAAGAAGCCTCTTTTGCCCATAAATATAATTAATTAATCCATGATTAAAATATGCTCTGAACCATTTTTTAGGACTATTACTACGTAATAACTCATTAACTAACTTTTCAAAATTCTTTGCAACCATCGGACGATCATGAATAATATTTTTTGCTTCTACAAAATAGAAACTATTATGTAAAGAAGCCGTTGCAAATTCCATCCCCATTTCATTACTAATTTGGTATAATGGTACAAGGTCTGGTGCGTTTTTATCCTGTACAGTCATACCAAATCCAACATCTTTCATTCCCATTTCTCTAAGTTTTTTTAACGTACCATATCCACGCTGATAACCATTCTGAAGGCCTCGTATTTCGTTATTTGTCTCCTCAAGTCCTTCAATGGAAATACGTATGCCAATATTAGGGAACTCTTTACAAAGGTCCACAATACGATCTGTAAAAAATCCATTAGTCGAAATAACAATACGATCGGATTTCTTATATAACTCACGTACAATGTCTTTCAAATCAGTTCTAATAAAAGGTTCACCACCAGTAATATTTGTAAAATACATCTTTGGCAATTTTTTTATTGTGTCCAAACTGATTTCTTCTTCTGGCTTAGATGGTGCTTTATAACGATTGCACATTGAACATCTGGCATTACAACGATATGTAACAATTACTGTTCCATTTAATTTTTTTTCAGTATTCTTTTTCATCTTTATTAATTACCCCTTTATTTTCTATTTTTGACAGCCTCATTAAAAATTTTCATCAAAGCTTCATAATGTGATTGCGGTGCGAATCTGTTTTCAAGCCTTTTTCTACTAGCTTGTCCCATCTTTTTAACCAAAATATCATCATCTAGCATCTTAATTTTTTTAATAAGATCCTCAACATTTGATGGTTCAAATAAATATCCGTTTTCCCCATCACTAACCAATTCTGGAAGACTTCCTATATTGCTAGCGATAACCGGCTTTGAATATTGAAACGACTCTAAAGCAGTATTAGGTAGGTTATCATACCAAATTGAAGGAATCAATGTAAATCTAGCTCCTTTTATAATATCCTCTAGTTCCTCTCCACTCTTAAACCCAAGGAATTCAACATTCTTCATTTTATGATCCTTTACATATTTTTTCAGACGCTTTGCCTCATCTGTTGTATCGTCTCCCATAATTTTAACTGTATACTCAGGCAATTTTTCATACGCTTTTATAACAGTTTCAACTCCCTTTTCTTCAGTAACACGTCCAAAATATAATCCATACGATCCTATCTGCGGTTCCCCTATTGTTGTTTTACTTGCTGTAAAAGTAGGAATACAATGAATTCTTTTTTCATCAAAGCCATTTAATGCCAATTTTTTCTTCAAAAATTCTGATGGTGTTATAAATGCATATACATTTTTATATACATTTATCATTTTATGAAATTTCATAGAAAACACTCTTACGACAGATGCAAATAGTGATCCTTTCACACATCTCTTTTTAATACAACTCCTATATCCCTTTGATAAACATTCTTCACAGACTTTCTTTTCATACATAAAATCAAATCTTGGACATAACAAGAAATAATCTGATAATCTTAACACAACCGGGATTCCCATTTTACTTGCACCTGTAATTACACTCGGAGACAATTTATTAACAAAATGAATAATATATACCAAATCTGGCTTTACATCCTTTATTTCTTTTTTTATTGCTTTTTCTACTTCACGAGAATAAATACTTCGCGTAAGTAACTGCCAAATTGATTTAGGTGTCTTTTTCACTTCATCAAAATATGTTGCATCTCGTCCACCAATTGGTTCTACAAAGTATTTTGAATATTCTGTTGCAACATTTTTATTGGAATGTATGGAAAAAGGTATAACCTCATGCCCATTATCTTCAAGCATCTTTTTAATATTAAACATATACTTTTCTGGGCCCCCAGAAATAAAGTATCTATAATTTACTATAAGTATTCTCAACGTTTTCTCCTTATCTTTATAAATAGCATTATTTACTATTTTTTATACACAAATATTTAATAAACAATAAACCTACTCTTTTTTATTCCCCTCTGTGATGGATAATCGCTTTTTATAAAGATCTCTTGTATCTCCAATTATTTTTGCCGGATTTCCACCCACAATCGCAAAATCAGGTACATCTTTAGTTACAACTCCGCCAGCTGCTACTAAAGCATTTTTTCCAATAGTGACATTATATAAAATAATACTCCTTCCTCCAATTACAGCATTATCTTTTATTACTACCGGGCCAGTATAATAATCAATCATTGGACCAGTGTAATTACAATCTCTATTCCACATTCTAGCTACTAAATCATGTTCATAGATTCTAACATCTGCCGCTACAGTGACATTATTTCCTATACTAATTAGATCCGGATGGGTAGGAATCCAACATGGATGCCAATACCCCCCCCGACCATATTCTTTAAAGATATTAGATTTTCTAATCACTTCAGCTTTAGCATGGTTTTTCTTTAAAACTGTCAAAAGTAATAATTTAAACAAAATAACTAATTTTTTCACTAATTTCACCGTTTTCTATTTTTAGTTTATTAATCTCTCTGAAAAATATCCCTTGTATAAACTTTGTCTTTTACATCATCCAAACAACTATCGTAACGATTGGCAATAATTGCCTGACTCTGCCTCTTAAACTCATCTAAATCATTAACCACTTTGCTGCCAAAGAAAGTTTCACCGTCTTTCAATGTAGGCTCATAAATAATGACTGTAGAGCCTTTTGCCTTAATTCTCTTCATAACTCCCTGAATAGAACTCTGACGGAAATTATCACTATTACTCTTCATAGTAAGACGATATACACCTACCACAACATCTTTTTCTTTACTTTCATCCCAGTCATCATTTGCTTCATATGCTCCAGCAATTTCCAAGACTCGATCAGCAATAAAATCTTTTCTCGTTCTATTAGACTCAACGATTGCTTCAATAAGATTTTCAGGAACATCTGCGTAGTTAGCAAGCAGCTGCTTTGTATCTTTTGGTAAACAGTATCCACCATATCCAAAAGATGGATTATTATAATGTGTTCCAATACGAGGATCGAGACATACTCCATTAATAATCTGCTGTGTATTCAGACCTTTCATTTCGGCATAAGTATCTAACTCATTGAAATAAGAAACTCGTAATGCCAAATATGTATTTGCAAACAATTTGACTGCTTCTGCCTCTGTAAAGCCCATAAATAAAGTATCAATATCTTCTTTAATAGCACCTTCCTGTAAGAGCTGTGCAAACGTATGTGCAGCTTTTACTAAACGTGCATTATTAATATCTGTTCCAACAATAATTCGGCTTGGATACAAATTATCGTATAACGCCTTACTTTCTCTTAAAAATTCCGGACTAAAAATAATATTATCACAATGAAATTTTTCTCTAATACTTGTTGTATATCCAACAGGAATAGTCGATTTAATAACCATAATCGCTTCCGGATTATATTCAATGACTAATTTTATAACTGCTTCTACTGCAGAAGTATCAAAAAAATTCTTTTTGCTATCATAGTTTGTTGGAGCTGCAATAACAACAAAATCTGCATCCTTATAAGCTTCTTCTGCATCCAATGTAGCAGTTAAATTCAAATTTTTTTCTTCTAAATATTTTTCAATATAATCATCCTGAATTGGAGATTTCTTATTGTTAATTAACTCTACCTTTTCTGGAATAATATCTACTGCTGTCACTTGATGATGCTGACTCAATAAAGTAGCAATAGATAATCCAACATATCCTGTCCCTGCCACAGCAATTTTCAATGAATTAAAATCTCTCATTTTTTCTCTCTTCTTCCTATTCTTAAAATATATTTACATATAAAACTCTTTGTACCATTCTGCAAACTTGCGTAATCCTTCACGTAAAGTTGTCGATGGTTTAAAACCATAGTCTCTTTCCAATGCTTGCGTATCAGCATATGTCACAGGAACGTCTCCCGGCTGCATCGGAACAAGTTCTTTATGTGCTTCAAAAGCATAATCTTCTGGTAAGACTTTTGCTCTAATTAATTCTTCCTGAAGAATTTGTACAAAATCTAATAAGTTCTCTGGATGATTATTTCCAATATTGTAAACAGCATATGGCGGAATCGGCAAACCATCTTCTCCGTTCTTTTTCTCTGGTGCCCCCTGTATTACCCGTACAACGCCTTCCACAATATCATCAACGTAAGTAAAATCTCTTTTACAATTTCCATAATTAAAAATTTTAATAGTTTCTCCATTTAATAATTTATTTGTGAATCCAAAGTATGCCATATCGGGTCTTCCTGCCGGTCCATAAACAGTAAAGAAACGCAAACCAGTTGATGGAATATTATAAAGCTTTGAATATGCGTGAGCCATTAATTCATTACTTTTTTTCGTAGCAGCATATAACGATACAGGATTGTCTACTTTATCTTCTGTACTGTATGGAACTTTCTTGTTACTTCCATATACAGAAGAACTTGATGCATATACCAAATGTTCTACTGGATAATGTCTACATCCCTCTAATATGTTGTAAAACCCAATCAAATTACCTTCTATATATGCGTCTGGATTTGTAATAGAATATCTCACACCTGCCTGTGCCCCTAAATTCACAACCACTTGAGGAGTATACTTCTCAAAAATCGAATTAATAAGTTCCTTATCTGCCAAATTTCCTTTTACAAAGGAAAATGTCTTACTAGATGAAAGTTTTTCTAATCTATATTCTTTTAAACGAACATCATAATAATCATTCATATTATCGAGTCCAACTATTTTTATTCCTTCTATTTCTTTTAATAACCTTTCAGCCAAGTTTGATCCAATAAATCCAGCTACACCTGTAATAAAAATCGTCTTGTTTTTCAATTCAATAAATTCTTTGCTCATTTTATCTCCTATACAATTCTAATGTTCTCTCCACAACATCATCCCAATTATATTTTCCACAAATATAACCTGCTGCTTCATCTTTATATTTCTGTACCTGTTGTGCATCCTCACATGCTTCTTGAAGCTTACTCTGCAAATCTGCTACATTACTTTTTTTAAATATGATTGCCTTATCTTCCACTACAGAAGCACATTCATCTATGTCAGATACCAAACAACAATTTCCATAACTCATTGCTTCTAAAAGACTTAATGGCATTCCCTCTAAATCGCTTGGTAAACTATAAATATAAGCATTGCTGTATAGTTCATCTAACAACTGTCCCTGAACAAATCCGGTAAAAATAATTCTGTCATCGTCTTTTGCCATTTCTTTTAACTGGTTAGCAAATTCATCAGTATCCGAACTGCCTCCTGCAATGACTAACTTCTTATCTGTTTTTACGTTCTTAAAGCTTTCTATCAGATAAGTAATTCCTTTTTCCGGAACAAGTCGTCCTAAAAATAAAATATAATCATCTTTCTTTAAACCAAATTTCTTGTCAATAAGTTCTGCCTTTCTAATAACTGGACGATTCACACCATTAGGGATAAACTTTGTATCACGTCCATAAGTCTCTTTAAAATAATTTTGTACTCCCTCACTGAGAACAATAATTTCATCTGCAAATTTAACAGCACATTTTTCGCCAAGCATAATATATGTGCTGGCTAACTTGCCCCATTTTGCTCTTTGATGATCAAGTCCATGAACCGTAGCGATACAACGTTTTCCAAATAATTTTGGCAACCATAACATTGCACATGGTCCTTCTGCATGAAAATGTACCACATCATATTTTCCAAACGCTGCTGCTACCGCTGCAAAAAATGAAGCACTCATCGCTGCTAGTCCTTTTTTATCTATCGTTGGTACATATTTCATTCGGATACCTTTATATTCTTTTAATTTCTTCTCATCAAATTCTTTACCACTTACATGATGTCCATTACGGTTATATACTGTTATCTTATGTCCTAGTTTTGCCATGCGAACCGTTAATTCTTCAACGACAATTTCAATTCCACCTTGGCGACTCGGAATTGTCTTATGTCCAAGAACTGCAATTTTAAGTGGAGAAGTATTATTTTTCCTTTTATTCATAACTTCCTCTTATTATATTTATAACTTATCTATTATTACTTTCTGTGGCTTAAATTCTTTTTACAGAAATCAAGCCACAATCATTTCATCACATAGATCCATCTTTTCTAAGAACTACCATTACTGTTTTAAACAATATTTTTATATCTAGCCCAATGTTCCAATTTGTGATATACTCCTTGTCAAGACGAACTACCTCTTCAAAATCAGTAATGTCGCTACGTCCGCTGACCTGCCACATACCGGTTATTCCTGGCTTAATTGCCAGTCTTGCACGATGGTGCAGTTCATAAAAATTCGTTTCCGAAATCAAAGGTGGCCTGGTTCCAATTATTGACATATCACCTTTCAACACGTTAAAAAACTGCGGAAATTCGTCAATGCTTGTTCTTCTGATAAAATCCCCAATACCAGTCTTATGTGTTCCATCTGGAAGAATCTTATTTCCAATAACTCGTGGGTCAAAATCCAATTTGAACATCTTTTCATCACCCAGTTTGTTATCTTTCATCAGTTCAGCCTTACGTTCTTCTGCATCCATATACATGCTTCGGAACTTGTACATTTTAAATCGCTTTCCATTCTTTCCTACACGTTCCTGTGCAAAGAAAATTGGTCCCGGTGATGCTATGTAAATTGCTGGAGCAACAAATATAAACAAGATTCCGGTAATCAAGCATCCTACCAAACCTCCGGCAATATCCATCAGTCGTTTCAACATCAGATCTCTTGTAGATGCATAGTTAATACTGGTAGTCAGTACTGTATAATCTCCAACCTTTTCTACAAACTGTTTTTTCCCCGGCACGCTTTGTACCTTTGCAAGATTTAGATGTACTGTTACTCCGGTTTCCGTAAACTGCTCGATCAGTTCTTTTGGATATGGAACTACACCGGATGTCACAATCAGAACTTCATCAATCCATTCTTTGCAGACATATTCGGCAGCATTTTC
The DNA here is from genome assembly GCF_020593585.1 of Blautia sp. DFI.6.71. Lineage (NCBI taxonomy): Bacteria > Bacillati > Bacillota > Clostridia > Lachnospirales > Lachnospiraceae > Blautia > Blautia sp. DFI.6.71. Next base: position 316,318 of record NZ_JAJDMJ010000001.1, on the reverse strand, counting down.
CATATTTGCTACTACTTTCACACCATCAATATACTTTCCTGTCATTTCCTTATCTATAACAGCAATTCCAGCAATCTTATACCGGGCATAATTATGCTCTTTCATGCTCTCTACTACTGCACTCACTACATCTGCTGAAACAACAAGAAGTAATGAACGATTTTCACCATCTTCCATTTTCTTTCTAAGAAAATGTTTCCACAGCTCTCTTACCAGATAAGTAAGTAGAATATAGATAACGATATTCAGTATCAATGCCAGTCTGGAATATTGCTGTCCTTCCTGAAGCATAAACAAATAAAGCAATAAACATGCTCCAAGAATTACTCCATGCTGTGCTGTTACAACAAAATCTTTATAGTACCCTCTTTTCAAAACGTTTTTCAATGTTCCCATTGCAAACAGCACTACCAAATCTGCTACTTCCATAAAGACAGCCATATTTCTGTAAAGAATTAGCTGGTATGGATTAGCTCCATATCCGCTTAACACATACGCCAGAACGAACGCCACCTGCAAGCAGATCAAGTCCAAGATGATAAAATCCACATGTTTTATCCATCCTGTAGAATCTTTTCTATACATACTTTCTTTCCCCTTTACTCATTTTTCAGATTCCATTACGTTCGTTTTCAACTAACTGCTACAATCCTCTGACTTACCAACGAACAAAGACTTTTTATAAGAAAATACGAAGTCCTTCACAGAACTTTGTATATTACATTCAATACTACTAAGAAACAATCTATGCCCGACACATAACCCAATTATCAGGGCAGGCAAAGCACAATAAAAAAATGGATTTCTATTAATTAAGAAATGTGATTCTATTTGATAATAGATAGCAGCCATAAGCAGACAGCCTATAGAAACTGCCAGATAGATTTTCCGATGTTTCATCAGATTCTTGCCATATTCAATTTTTCCGTTTGCTTCTTTCCCACTACAAGGGGCTAGGGAATTGCATTTGCACTCAGCGATCCGCATCTGCTTCATTTTTCATACCTCGCTTTACCCCCCCCCCCCACACACACACATATACACTCTGGGGGATTTTAATTTTTTAGTTTTTCATTATTCATATCGGCAATCTAACGTCCCTTAGCCCGTCATTCTTTTCAGATTAACAGGCTCAAGTTTTCTCCTTTTCGATTTTTATCGCTCTATGATTGGGTCAAACTGAGCATCCAAAGAGCCATCCAATATCTATGAACCGCTATAATGTGACCCTGCTGCAGCAATGAAAAATCGAATTATCATAAAACGTTTACGCCACACATGCCGCATAAATACTGGAGTTTTCTCTGGTTGTCCCTATTATATCCCACTCCCCTACAAGGCTCATGCTCCCATTTAGCACATTCCAGAACTGTGGAAATTCATCAAGGGATGTTTTCCTGATAAATTCGCCGATTCCGGTTTTTCTGGTTCCGTCCGGCAAAATCTTATTTCCGATTACTCGGGGATCGAAATCGAGTTTGAACATACGTCCATCACTCATTTTGTTCTGAGCCATCAATTCTGCTTTCCGTTCTTCTGCATCCATATACATACTCCGGAATTTGTACATCTTAAATGGCTTTCCGTTTTTTCCAATCCTTGTCTGTGAGAAGAAAATCGGACCCGGAGAACTGATGTAGATAGCCGGTGCTATGAAAATAAAAATGATTCCTGTCAGGAAGCAGCCCACCAGTCCCCCAAGAATATCCAATACTCTTTTGGCAAGTGCCTGTCTGTCTGTGGCATAGTTCATGGTGGTTGTCAGAACTGTATATCCGCCAATTGCCTCCACAAATTGTTTCTGTCCGGGAGTACTTCTGACTTTTGCCAGGTTTACATGGACCGGCATTCCCATTTCCAGCAACTCTTCTATCAGTTCCTGAGGGTATGGATATGTTTCATCTACATTTACAAAGACCTCATCTACCCACTGCTGACAGATAAAGGATGGTGCGTTATTTAAGTCTGCTACTACCGGGACTCCTACAATTTCTTTCCCTGTCATATCTTTATCAATGAGTATCAGACCATTGATGTTGTAGCGGTTATAATTGTGTTCTTTTACATTTTGGATTACTTTTGATGCAAGGTCATAATTGGTTACAATGTAGAGAGAATGCTCTCCACCTTCTGCCATTTTATGCAGCAGACGTTTTTTCCATATTATTCTTGTACAATAGGATAAAAGCACATAGAAAATTCCCATAAGATAAAGGATTATTCTTGAAAATGTACGTCCGCCACTGACAGTAAACAGGTACAGACCACTTGCCAGTTCGATCAGGATCATCTGCCGGATAACAGAACGCAGCTCCTGATAACGTCCTCTTCTCAGAACTCCTTTATAAGATTCAAACAAAATGATCAGGAACAGATCCACCAATATGACAAATATCATCACATTGCGATAAATTCCCAGTGTAAACAGGTTCCTGACAGAACCGTTTCGAATCAGATACGCCAGTATTAAAGCCATAAATAAACACGCAAGATCAATTAATATGAAATCTTTGTGTTTATACCATCCTCTTGATTTTTTCCTGTACATACGTTTTCCTAACCTCTCCTTCTTTTTTATTCAAAAAGGCATATTTACAGAATCGTTTTCCTGTAAATATGCCATCATTTTTTATTATTCTTTTCTTATAATTTCCAATCCCACCTTCATTTCTACTGTTCTTCCGAACATTTCTATTTCCAGATATGCTGTTCTTTTATGTCGGTCTATCCTGCGGATATTTCCTTCCATTCCCATCAGAGGACCTGCCAGGATCTGCACTCTGTCATTCTCGATAATGCCGGAAGACATCTCTACAAGCTGTTTGTCCGTGCCTATTTTCATAAGCAAATCTATTTCTTCCTGAACCAGTGGGACGATCTCATCGCCGGTTCCGATCAGCTTCGTCAGTCCGATGACTTTCTTGAGTCCATTTACCAGTTTTTCCGGATTTTGGGTAATTAAAAAGACATACCCGGGAAAGAGGATTCTTTCCTGGATATGCCATTCGCCCTGAAATCGTTTCTTCTGTTGGTAATATGGGATAAAGCAGCGTTCTAAGACATTGCTGCTTATTAACCGCTGACACTGACAGCGGATGTTTTCTTCGGTGCCTGTGCGCACTTGCATCACATACCACACTGGATATCTTACCTCCGTATTCTGGGTATGCTTCGCCATTCTGCCTGTGTTTCAAGGCAGACTCATACTTCAAGATATGTATTATCCATATCTTCAAACGCGGCAAAGCGACGATTTAAAGACAAAAGATTTACGCCGTATTTTATTATAACTACATCAATAAAAAAATGCAACATATTTCTACAAAAAAACAGCCGCCATCTCTGGCGACTGCGTTCTGATTCCGAATTATTGATTATTTTGCGTCTGCGATTACCATGAAGAAATCTCCATCGTTTAAGGTAACAGTAAGAGTTTTGCCCTCTTTGTCAATATTAACCGGATCAATGACTACAAACTTCTTTGTGCCGTCTTTGCTGTAGACCCAAAGCTGAATACCTTCCATAGTGTCTGTAAGACTCGGAACATTAAGCTTTACTTCATATGTTCCGTCATCATTAGGCTTTGCTTCTTCCGGCTTCAGTACGTTGAATTCATAGACAAATGTAACAATCATTTTTCCTTCGAGTTTAGCAATGGCATCTTCAAGGTCTGCCTTGTCTGCTTCATCTACAGAAAGGGATTTCAATACTTTTATGAAATCTTCCATCTTCATTGTACCATCATTGATTTTTTTAAAAGCATCTGCCAGATCTTTATATTTTGCCTGCAGATCAGCAAAGCCCTGTGTTTTCTCAAGTTCCTTAACAACTTCATAAATTGAAGACTGTTTAGAATCCACAGTAATTTCGCTTGTCTTACTTGGCGCTACCGCGGCCAAATCACTCGTGTTGCTTGGCGCTGCACCGACACCTACAGTAGCACATCCTACTCCAAGGGCAGCTACTAAAGCAAGTGTCATAAATTTCTTCGCGATTTTCATAATGCACCTCTCCTTTTGGATTAATTTTTATATAGATAACCGTACAGAATGTCTGCACGGACTATCTCTGAATAATAACAGTGATAATTATTTATCACAGTACAGTGTATTCTGTATTCATCATACTATGACTAATACAATCAAATTTTCTCATAAAACATGGAAATAATCAAATCCGACAATGCATCTTCATCGATATGATACTCATCAAAGTTCTCCCCATGTGTTCCCTCACCCGGTACTGTCTCTGTATCAGTGATTCCATTCTGTGATGCAGCCAGCAATTTGGCAAATATGTCATTTCCCATATTTGTAACTGTATAGCTTTTAACACTGCCATAGAGACCTGTTACAAATCCGGCGTCCTCTCCTGCTTTTTCCTGTGCCTTCTGCACCAGTGCCTGAAGAAAGGTTTTCTGTCTCTCCTGACGGACCAGAGCACTCTGGGTTTTGTCAATGTCACGATATCTTACAAACTGTTCTGCAGTTTCCCCTGTGATATCCACAACAGCACCTTTTTTATATTCCGGATTCACATCTGCGAGACTGTCATCAGGGATTGTGAGCTGTATTCCACCTACGAAATCTGTGATCACTGAAATGCCATCCATATTCATGGAGCAATACCCCTGGATTGGAAGTCCGTCCAGCATATTGGAAACTGCTGTTTTCATCAGTTCACAGCTTTTCTCTTTCCCGTCCCCAAAGGCATACTGTATATTCAGATGATCTGTTGTCTCTCCAAGGCTCTGACCATATGGATTAAAGGTTTCAATTCTGGTCATGGAATCTCGTGGAATAAACAGAACCTTTATCTTCTCTGTTGCACGATCCATGGACACCAGAAAAATTGCATCTGCCTGCCCGGCATCTGCCTGTGACCGATAAGTATCTACAGCTTCTCTTGTATCAATTCCCAGGAATAAATAATTGCTGAGATGATCGTTATATTTGTATGTCTCACCTTTATATTCCACGGTATCACTGTTTTGGTTCAAATCCGTCTGATTCCGGCTGTCACTGTTCTGACCACCGTTTTTTGGCAATGCAACATTTTTCTGGCTTAACAGATAATAACCGCCGCCAAGAATAGAAAGAACTATAATCAGGATAATAATCAAAAGCATACAGACCTTGCGCTGTCTGATGGCTTTTCTTGTGTTTTTTTTCATTTTCCTTCCTTCAATCTCTGTATTTCAGTTATCTCATCAGTTTTTGCTGATATAATCAAGCTCCTGCAGTTTCTGTAATATTGCCTCTGCCATTGCCTGTTGGGCCTCATAGGTAGAAGACGGCTGTGCAGTCACATCTGCAAGACTGATATAGTGTTCTCCCCATTTCTGGCTGAGCACCTGATCCAGTGCTTCAGAGGTTACACTTCCGTCCATAGGGCGTGTTCCTACTACAATAAACTGATCTTTATTCTGAAATGTATTTAAAATCTGTTCCTGCTGGTCTGCCAGTTCTGCAGGATCATGATTCCATCCGCCATAATATCCCATGAAGATAACTGGAATACAATCCATATCATTTCTTGTAGTCTGTTCTTCTGTCAGATCACGTATTCCGGTCTCTGTCACATTCAGCTGGGCACCGTTTGCAGCCTGCTGATGTTTGGTAATATAGCTCTGAATAGTTTCATCACTTACACCAGCCATCTTCATCATGGAGAGAGTGCCGCCTCCCTGAAGCGTTTTATTGATCACTGTCATATTATAGCCATTATCGGTCAGAAGCTTCTGAAGTACTGTCATATAGGAATATGTATTGGATTCTTCCCCATTGATCAAATCATCTCCCCAGCACACAATACCTGAAGCAGCTGTCGTCTTATCTTTTGTATCTTCTGTCTTATCTGCATCTTCTGTGTCAGCTGTATCCGTTTTTTCTGTGTCTTTTGTGTCTTCTGTGTTCTTTGATTTAATGTCTTCTGTATCTTCTGCTTCTTCGGAAGATATCTCCTCCAGCTCTTTTGCACGTTCTTTTACTGCTTCGTAATCTTCAATCCCACTCTGCTGGTCGTCTGCAATTTCTGACAGGTGTCTGGATTCCTTCTGTTCCGATTTATAACTGGTCACAAGAATAAAGCCCAGGAGAACTGCCAGAAGAATGCAGATAAAGCCCAGTAAGATATTCGTCTTTTTTATTTTTTTCTTCCTTATTTTGCTCACTTTTCCAAATTCTCCTTTATCATTGATCATGGTTTCTGTCTTACTGCCAGATAACTGCCCGTATTATTTAATCTGGGCTTCTTCGTCACTTCTGTGATAATACTCTCCATAATGCTTATAATAAGAAGAATAATATTTGTCATCACTGGTATCTATCTTGTTCATAACAGCTCCAAGAATACGGCATCCGCTTCTTTCCAGCTGTTTAAATGCTTTCTGTGCGTCCCGGTACCTGACATTTCCCGGTTCGATCAGAAAGACTGCACCATCGCAGCATCTTCCTATCACTGCCGCATCAATTACTGTTCCGATAGGCGGTGTATCGATCAGGATATAATTATAATATTCTCTGATTTCCTTTAAGAATACCTTAAAGATATTCTCACTGAGAAGTCCTGACGGATTCGGTGCACTTGGACCTCCGAATATGATATCCATATTCGGAAAGTTTGTAGAATAAATAATCTCCTGTAGTCCCACCTGACCGCTCAGAAGCTGTGAGAGACCTTTCACTTCCTCTTCCACACCCAGTCGTCCGGCATATGCAGTCTTCCTGATATCCGCATCCAGAAGGAGAACCTTCTTGCCAATGCTCCCAAGCTCCTGGGCAAGACTGAGTACTATATCACTCTTACCTTCGTTTGGATAACAGCTTGTAACCAGAATTGTCTTTATGCTCTGACCCGACAGCTGAATATTGGTACGCAGAGTTTTGATCGCCTCACTGTAAAAATAATCCGGATTTCTTTTATCTGTTAAATTGAGTTTCTTCATTGCTCAGATTCCTCCATCAGTTTAATGGTGCTTCTTATTCTTGTTCTTTGATTTCCTGTTCTTCGAATTTATAAAATCTTTTCTGTCAGGAACCTTGGCAAGAACAGAAACTCCCAGGTATTTCTCAATATCTTCCTCTGTCTTAATAGTATCATCCATTACAGCGTATACAACCACGATTGCCGCACATGCAAGGAAACCGAGTAAGAAGCCGAGTGCTGCATTCTTCTTTACGCTTGGAGAAGTTCTTACAGTAGCAATCTTACCAACTTCAATAATCTTTGGCGGAATAACTTCCATTTTATCGCCAATATAGGATGAAGAAACATTCGCAATCTCATCTACGATCTTCTTTGCCATTTTAGAATCTGTATTATTGACAGTAATCTCAAGGATACGGGTATCTGTAGGATTATTGATACTTACGCTTCCTTTCAGCTGTTCTGCAGTCATATCCAGATCCAAATCTGAAATCACCTGTTCCATCACAGGGGTACTTGTGATCAGAACTGTATAATCACTGGTCAGGCTGGCACCTAACTGCAGATCCGCCAGTGATGTCAGTGTGGTTTCTTTCGAAAGTACAAGGATACTGGATGTGGAGCTGTAGATCGGTGTCATTAAAAACTGCGTATATGCTGCTGCAATACAGCCTCCGACAAGAGCAACCATCAGTACCAGAAGGATTTTTTTCTTGAGCGCATAAAATATTTCCAGTAAGTCGATTTCGACTTCATCATCATTTGCATCGGGTCTCTGTGCTTTGCTGCTCTCAAAGTTACTGTTCAAATTGTCTAACATCTGATAATTTCCTTTTCCCTTTTTTCTTTATAGTTTTGTACATTACTGTTCACAGGTAATATTCTGTCTTATGTATTTCTGAAAGTAAACAGCAAAATTGACATAAACCGATTTTATTGTATATCAGCCAATAAAAAAAGTCAATCTGTAGCCTCATGTTTTTGTTTCTGTTTCAGAATTTCTGCAGGATTATGAATAAACAGTTCATCTGCATAGTCCTGCCCGAATTTCGCTGAAACCATACGATATGCCTCTCCAATCCTGCTGCTCCTCTTTGCACTGTTGTGACAGTCTGATCCGACGAAATGAAGGAGTCCGTCTTTCATGATTTTATTACAGTACCGTTTAGTAAAAAATCCGTCTTTTCCTGTGATGCTGTCTGCATTGATCTGCATATAGACGCCCATATCTGCCAGTTCTTCCACAAAATCCAGACTATTGCGTGTGGCTTCGTAACGTTCTATATGTGCCATGATCGGCTTATATCCTCCGGAGAGCAATGCACCGAGACGTTCCCGTATATAGCTTTCTTCCGAGTTATGGGAAAATTCTGTAAGAACATACCGCGAACCGGCCATTGTCATTACTTTCTGTTCTCTGAGCATGGGAAGCATCTCCATATTAGCGTGAAACTCACATCCCAGATACACATGGAGATCCGGGCTGATCTCTGATGCCGCTTTCTCCACCAGTCTGAACTGCTCTCTGACTTTCTCCGCAGGTGTTTCAAACATCCGAAAGCGGAAATGGGGAGTTGCAATAACCGTCCGCACGCCCTGTTCATATTCCATCCGGAGTAATTTTACGGTTTCTCCTATATCTGTGGCTCCATCGTCTACACCGGGTACAATATGACAGTGTATATCATAAATTCCTTTTATGGACATCCTATAATTCCTTCCTGACTGTCTGCAGCATTTCTGATGCTCCTGTAACTGCTGACCACATTCGTAATCTAAAAAAACAATCAACCGGCTCTGTATGATCATCCTCATACAAAGCCGGTTGCTGAATATTTATGAGTATTCTCTTAATTATTCTTCTGTAGCTTCCTCAGCCGGTGCCTCAAGAGCTTTCATGCTCAGGCTGATTTTCTTGTCTTCGCCGTTGAAGTCAACAACCTTAGCTTCGATCTCCTGTCCGATGGAAAGTACGTCTGAAGGTTTGGCAACGTGCTCTCTGGAAATCTGGGATACATGAAGAAGTGCATCTACACCAGGTGCAAGCTCTACGAATGCACCGAAGTCTGTCATACGTGCAACTTTACCTTTAACTACATTTCCTACAGCGAAGTCCTCAGCTGCTGTGAGCCATGGATTTGCTTCCGGGAATTTAAGGGAAAGTGCGATCTTCTCTCCGTTGATCTCCTTGATAAGAACTTTGACTTTATCGCCAACAGTGAATACTTTCTTCGGGTTCTCTACTCTGCCCCAGGACATTTCGGAGATGTGAAGAAGTCCGTCTGCTCCGCCAAGATCGATGAATGCACCGAAATCTGTAACGTTCTTAACTGTTCCTTCAACTGTGTCGCCAACATGGATCTTCTCCATTAATTCTTTCTGTTTCTCTGCTTTCTCAGCAAGAAGAAGCTGCTTACGGTTACCGATGATGCGGCGTCTTCTCGGGTTGAATTCTGTGATAACGAATTCAATCTCCTGATCTGCATATTTGGAAAGGTCTTTCTCATATGTGTCGGAAACGAGGCTTGCAGGAATGAATACTCTTGCTTCGTCTACGTTTACACAGAGTCCGCCGTCAAGTACCTGAGTTACAGGAGCTTTTAATACTTCCTGATTCTCAAATGCTTCTTCAAGACGTTTGTTGCCTTTCTCTGCTGCCAGTCTCTTGTAAGTAAGAGTAACCTGACCTTCTCCATCGTTTACTTTGAGAACTTTTGCTTCCATTGTGTCTCCAACGTGAACAGCATCTGTGAGTACAAGGCTTGCATCGTTAGAGTATTCGTTCTTTGTGATAATACCGTCTGCTTTATAACCGATATTCAGAATAATCTCATCTTCTTTTACATCGATGACAGTACCCTGTACAATCTCTCCATTTCTGATAGTCTTTACGGAATCTTCCAGCATTTGTTCAAAACTTAATTCTGACATGTTCTTGAACCTCCTCAATAATTTTGTTTGGGGTGGAAGCCCCTGCTGTAATACCTACATAACTACTGCATTGGAACATTTCAGAATCCAAGTCTACAGGTGTTTGTATATAGTAAGTATTTCCACATTCCTTTTTACATATTTCAAACAGCTTTTGAGTATTGGAACTGTGCCGGCCACCTACGACCAGCATAGTGTCTACCTCTCCGGCTATGTTTTTTGCTTCTCTCTGCCGTTCTTCGGTAGCATTACAAATAGTGTTTAAAATATTGAGAATATTTAAAACATTATTATCATACCTCTTTTTGCAAAGAATTTCAACTAAATCTTTAAATTTGTTGTAATTAAATGTCGTCTGGGACACAATACTTATTTTTTTGCCTTTTGGGGGTACAAATGCTTCGGCTTCTTCTTTGTTTCTGATCACCGTGTACGGTCCCTGACACCAGCCGCAGATGCCCTGTACTTCGGGGTGGTCTTTGTCGCCGATGATGATGATGTGGTTTCCTGCAAGGCTTTCTTTTTCCACGATCCTGTGGATTTTCAGGACGAAGGGGCAGGTCACATCTACGTAGGAGATGTTTTTTTCTTTCAGCTTATCGTAGATGGGTTTACCTACGCCGTGAGAGCGGATGACTACTGTTCCGTTCTGCAGGGTGTCATCCGGGGAATCCAGGTCTGCTTCTGTGATAACGTGGACGCCACGGGCTTCCAGATCCGCTACTACGCCTTCATTGTGGATGATCGGACCCAGAGTGTAGATTGGTTTCTGTTCTGTGCCGATCAGTTCGTAGACTTTGTCTACTGCACGTTTGACGCCGAAGCAGAAGCCTGCTGTCTCTGCTACTTTAACTTTCATAAATAAATCCTTTCCTTACCCGTAAAAGAATGTTTGCTGTATAGCATGGGAAGTTTACAGTTACAGATGAGTATATCTTGTCTGTAAAGGGTGCTGTCAACCACCCTATGATGCAGCACCACTTTAGGTGATAGGTAGTTGACGGGCAGATAGCGTAGTCTGAAACAGATAATCTGTCCGCCTGACCGTTATTTCTGTATCTTCTTATTATACACATCAAGAATAGCATCTACAACCTGATCAATTCCCATTTCCGAGGAATCTACGAGCACTGCGTCGTCTGCCTGTTTCAGAGGGGAGATTTCGCGGTTCATGTCGCGTTCGTCGCGCTCGATGATGTCTTTTCGGATCTGGTCCAGGTCGAAGGATTCTCCCTTCTGTTCATATTCCAGTGCTCTTCTTTTTGCTCTGGTGTCTGCGCTTGCTGTGAGGTAGATTTTTACTTCTGCGTTTGGAAGGATAGTTGTGCCGATATCTCTGCCATCCATGACTACGTCGTTTTTCTCTGCCAGAGTTCTCTGAAGTTTCAGAAGGTGGGCTCTGACTTTCGGGTTTGCGGAGCTTTTGGATGCCATGTTTCCTACCTGTTCAGTGCGGATCATAGCATTTACGTTCTCTCCGTTGAGGATAACAATCTGTTCTCCGTTTTTGTATTCGATGGAGATGTCAGCGCCGGAACATACGGCTTCGATCTCTTCCTGATTTTCTCCGTTTACGCCATGGTTCAGAAGATATAAAGCCATTGCTCTGTACATAGCTCCTGTGTCTACGTAAATAAATGATAATTCTTTTGCTACTTTTTTTGCGATGGTGCTCTTACCTGCTCCTGCAGGTCCGTCGATGGCTATGTTACATCCCATTTTCGCGGTTCCTCCTGTTTCTATTATTCAAACAGATTTTCTCTGTTTTATTATTGATTGATGTTTATTAATCGTTAGATAATGTATAGTCGAATCATATCATAGATATAATCCACTTACAAGGTGCTCATCATTTGTTTGTTTCTATAATAAACAGCTTACTGTATAGCCTGTGCTGCCAGATATGCGGTTGACCATGCTATCTGCAGATTGTATCCGCCTGTCACTGCATCCAGATCCAGCACTTCACCTGCGAAGTAGAGGCCTGAAATTTTCTTTGATTCCATTGTTCCGGGGTTGATCTCCTTGACAGAGACGCCGCCTCTGGTGATAATGGCTTCCTTGAATTCGCCCATTCCTGTGATCGTGAATGGGAAGGCTTTGATAAGATCTATGAAGTGCTGACGTTCTTCCCTGGAGATATCGTGGATCTTTTTCTCTGCAGGAATACCCCCCAGCTCTATCATTACAGGTGTCAGAGATGATGGGAAAAGTACTCCGATCACGTTCTTGAACTGTTTGTTAGGTCCTGCCTCGAATTCACGCAGAATTCTGGCATCCAGCTGCTCCTTTGTGAGTGCAGGCTTCAGATCCAGATATGCGGACAGTTCGCCGTTTGGTGCTTTTGCCAGTTTTGCACCGATGTGGGCACTGGCTGAAAGGATCATGGGGCCTGTGACTCCGAAATGGGTGAACATCATCTCTCCGAAATCCTCATAGAGTACTTTCTTTCCATTCTTTATGGTAAGTCCTGTATTCTTAAGGGAAAGTCCCTGAAGCTTAGGGACATAGTCTTCTTTTGTCTTTAATGGCACAAGGGAGGGAGCAATGTCCGTGACTTTCAGTCCCAGTTCTCTTGCGAAGCGGTATCCGTCACCTGTGGAGCCTGTACTCTGATAAGAGAATCCGCCGGTTGCCACGATGACTGCATCGCCTTCCATGAAGGTTCCGTCTGTAAGGATGACTCCTGCGATCTTCTCCTGCGGTATGTCAGGTGATTTTTTTCCTTTTCTGCCTTTTCCTGCATCAGATCCTGATTCTGTTAATGCGGCTTCTGATTCCAGGGTATTTGCCGAATCTGTTACAGGTTTCTTTACAATTTCCCGTACAGCAGTGTGAAGATGAATCTTTGCTCCTGCTTTCTTCAGTTCACGTTCCAATGCGCGGATGATGTCTGAGGAATGGTCAGACTGTGGAAATACGCGGTTTCCACGCTCTACCTTCAGAGGGACACCTGCTTTCTCAAAGAACTCCATTACATCCTGAGGGGTAAATGAATAGAAACTGCTGTAGAGGAACTTGGGATTGCTCATCATTGCAGGAAAGAGTTCTTCTGTGTCGCAGGCATTTGTCACATTGCATCTGCCTTTTCCTGTGATGAAGACTTTCTTTCCCAGTTTCTCGTTCTTCTCTAATATATGAACTTCATGATGGTTACGGGCTGCAAAAACCCCTGCCATCATTCCGGCGGCTCCGCCGCCGATTATTATAACTTTGCTCATGGAATATTCTCCTGTATTTATTTTACCCTGCAGATTGTCTATTTCATCATGGTTCCACGTCTCCGCTTCACTACGATCAATATAGATATGTACCTCTGGCATCATATACCCATTGGCACATTATATTCCCGGGTATCATATTCTTTCATAATAACGCAAAGGAGCCTGCTTGCGCAAGCTCCTTTTTTCGTTTGGACATATTTAATTACTGATCAATTATACAGGATATGCTCCGTTCTTTTTGTCAGCTGCTTTCTCGTCAACTTTTGTTTTCTGAGCCTGACGGTATTTGAAGAAGTCCATAGCTACCTGTGGGAACAGTGCGTATGTTAATACGTCTTCATCCTGTTCCTTGTACTGAGCCATTTCGCTCTCAAGTTTCTCAAGCTCGTTGTCAAGAAGGTCTGCAGGACGGCATGTGATTGGTTTCTCATCGCCGATGCACTTCTTCTGTACTTCCGGATTAAACGGTTTTACAGTTGCGCCGTATTTTCCTAACAGGATATCTTTTGTTTCTTTTGTAACCATTTTGTATCTCTCGCCCATGAGTACGTTGAATACAGCCTGTGTACCAACGATCTGGGAAGACGGAGTAACAAGTGGCGGTTCACCAAGGTCTTTACGTACACGCGGAACTTCCTCGAGAACATCGTAGAATTTGTCTTCTGCGTGCTGTTCTTTTAACTGAGAAGTCAGGTTGGAGAGCATACCGCCCGGTACCTGGTACAGTAAAGTTTTGATGTTAACACCAAGGTTCTTCGGATTGAGCAGTCCGCTGTCAAGAGCTTCGTCACGGATCGGACGGAAGTAGTCAGCGATCTCGGAGAGAAGCTTCTGATCAAATCCTGTGTCGTATGGTGTATCCTTGAATGTCTCAACCATAACCTCTGTTGCAGGCTGGGATGTTCCCAGTGCAAATGGAGACATTGCTGTATCGATGATATCCACACCTGCTTCTACTGCTTTTAAGTAAGTCATGGAAGCTACACCTGAGGTGTAATGTGTATGAAGGTCGATCGGGATCTTAACTGTTTCTTTTAATGCTGTAACAAGCTCTGTAGCTTTGTTTGGAAGGAGAAGACCTGCCATATCTTTGATACAGATGGAATCAGCGCCCATATCTTCGATACGTTTTGCAATGTCTGTCCAGTATTCCAGTGTGTAAGCATCTCCTAATGTGTAGGAAAGAGCTACCTGTGCATGAGCCTTCTCTTTGTTTGCAGCGCTTACTGCTGTCTGCAGGTTACGAAGGTCATTGAGGCAGTCAAAAATACGGATGATGTCTATTCCGTTTGCAGCAGATTTCTGTACGAAGTATTCTACAACGTCATCTGCATATGGACGGTATCCAAGGATGTTCTGTCCACGGAAAAGCATCTGAAGTTTTGTGTTTTTGAAGCCGTCACGTAATTTACGAAGTCTTTCCCATGGATCTTCGTGAAGGAAACGAAGGGATGCATCGAATGTTGCACCACCCCAGCACTCTACTGCGTGATAGCCGACTTTGTCAAGTTTATCTACGATCGGAAGCATCTGTTCTGTGGTCATACGTGTTGCAATCTGGGACTGATGAGCATCACGGAGAATGGTTTCCACAATTTTAACAGGTTTTTTCTCTAATTCTGCCATTATTAAATCTCCTTTATAAATTCAATTATACACCGAAAATAGCCATGAATGTTCCGGCTGCTACGGCTGTACCGATAACACCGGCAACGTTCGGGCCCATTGCGTGCATCAGAAGGAAGTTTGTAGGATCTGCCTCTGCACCCACTTTCTGGGATACACGGGCTGCCATAGGTACTGCGGATACACCTGCGGAACCGATCAGCGGGTTGATACGTCCGTGAGTCAGTTTGCAGAGCAGTTTACCAAGCATACATCCGCCGAATGTACCGATTGCGAATGCAACAAGACCTAAAACTACGATCTTCAGAGTATCTGCGTTTAAGAATGCTTCTGCACTTGTGGAAGCACCTACGGATGTACCCAGAAGGATAACTACGATATACATCAGGGCATTGGAAGCTGTTTCTGTCAGCTGTTTTACAACACCGCACTCTCTGAACAGGTTACCAAGCATGAGCATACCAACCAGCGGAGCTGTTGTAGGCAGGATCAGGCAGACAACGATTGTGATAACGATCGGGAACAGGATCTTCTCCAGTTTGGAAACCGGGCGAAGCTGATCCATTTTGATCTTACGTTCTTTCTCTGTTGTGCAGAGTTTCATGATAGGCGGCTGGATGATCGGAACCAGTGACATATAGGAATATGCTGCCACTGCAATCGGTCCCATCAGTGCAGACTGTCCAAGTTTACCTGCAAGGAAAATGGAAGTCGGGCCGTCAGCACCACCAATGATGGAGATAGCTGCCGCTGCTTTTCCGTTGAATCCAAGGAAGATTGCAAGGAAGTAAGCTGCATAGATACCAAGCTGTGCTGCAGCACCCATCAGGAAGCTGATCGGGTTTGCGATCAGCGGACCGAAGTCTGTCATGGCACCTACACCCATGAAGATCAGGGATGGTAAGATACTCCACTCATCAAGGATGTAGAAATAATGAAGAAGTCCACCTACACCATTGGACATATCTTCCGGATTTGCCATAATGTCCGGATAGATATTTACAAGCAGCATACCGAATGCGATAGGAACAAGCAGAAGCGGCTCGAATCCCTTCTTGATAGCAAGGTAAAGGAATACGCAGGCTACTGCGATCATCAGGTAATTGCCCCATGTCAGATTGAAGAATGCTGTCTGGTGAATCAGGTTGGACAATGTTTCTGTTACATAAGACATTTGACTACCTCCCGTCTTAGTTCATTGTTGCTAAAGTATCTCCGTTTTCTACAGAGGCACCTTCTGCAACATCAATGCTTGCGATAGTACCGTCCTGAGGAGCTACTACAGGGATTTCCATTTTCATGGATTCAAGAATAATTACGCTGTCTCCGGCTTTTACTGCCTGTCCAACGCTTGCTGCTACTTTGACAACTTTACCAGGTACGGAAGCAGTTACTTTCACTGCGCCGGCGCCTGCTGCAGGAGCTGCTGCTTTCGGAGCTGCTGCAGGTGCAGCCTTAGGTGCTGCTTTTGGAGCTGCTGCAGGAGCGGATACGCTTCCTGTTTCTTCAACAGTTACTTCATATGCTGTACCATTTACTGTAATTGTATAGCTTTTCATTTTAAAATCCTCCTAAATAAATGACAATTATCTTCTATTTCTTTTTACTTTACGGATGGAACGAACTACGAAGCCGTCTGTTGTAGTTCCTTCTGCTGCTGCGATGGCTGCTGCGATAACAGCTACCAGCTCTCCGTCATCTGCAAGGTTCTCTTCTGCCTGTGCAGGTGCTGCCTGTGCGATGGCTGCTGCCTCTGCCTCTTTTGCAGCTTTGGCTGCTTTTGCTTCTGCTGCTTTCTTTGCTTCCGGATTCGGAATGAATCTGAACAGAGAGATCAGAAGGCTTAATAAAATCAGCATTACGAATACAGTTCCAATACCCATCAGAGTATTAAGACCTGCTCTCTGAAGAGTCTTGCCCATACCATACTGTACATCTACAGACATGGAAGTCGGTGTTCCCTGTGAGTCAAAGACATATACAAAGTTTGCTTCTGCTTTCTCAAATTTAAGAGGAACAGTAACTGTGTACTGATCATCTTTGAAAGTTACAGTAGTTTCACCATTGCTGTCCTTCTTTGCGCCAAGTTCATCCTTGGATGTCTGCCAGGACTGCATGGCACTTGTTGTAAAGTCATCTCCTGAACTCATGTAATTCTCGATTTCTTCATCTTTAAGCTGGACAATGGCATCTGTCAGTCCCTCTGCTGTAGTTACCAGTGTGGACTTAACAGTATCATCAACCTTATCTGCGGCAAATACCACAGAGGTGCTGCCAATCACCAGCGCAGCCATTACGAGAAATGTCATGAATACAGAAGTTATTTTTTTGATCATTTTCATATGCGTCACCCCGCTTAGACCGTTCCATGTTTCTTAGACGGACGATCTTCTCTCTTTGTGAACAGCATCTCAAATGCACCGATTACATATTTTCTTGTGTCAGCCGGGCTGATCACAGTGTCAACATAGCCTCTTGCTGCTGCGGAAGCAACACCATTCTGAAGCTCTCTGTACTGAGCAGCTTTTTCATTCAGTTCAGCAGCATCTGCATCTGCATACATGATCTTGGCTGCCAGGGAAGCATCCATCATACCGATCTCTGCGTTATCCCATGCATATACAAGGTCTGCACCGATAGATTTGCTGTTCATTGCCACGTAAGCTGTACCGTAAGCTTTGCCGATGATCACATTTACCTTCGGAACAGTTGCATCTGCGAATGCAGCTACCAGTTCACCTACGGATTTCGCCATCATCTTCTCGCTGCATAAGGTTGCCATGAAGCCTGTTGCGTTTGTAAGTGTAAGTACCGGAATATCAAAAGCGTCGCAGAATTTCACGAAATCTGCTGCTTTTCTTGCGCCTCTTGCAGAAATGCTTCCGTCAAATGTTTCTACTTTCTTACCTTCTGCGTCATATACTTCGCTTCTGTTTGCAACAGCACCTACTGTAGCGCCATTTAAACGGATAAAGCCTGTAACCATATCTTTTGCATAGTCTGCTTTTGTCTCGAAGAATTCACCGTTGTCAGCGATCTGGGAAAGTGCGATTGCTGTGTCACCTGCACAGTTTGCAAGATCTGCGCATACGCGGTTAAGATCGTCTGTACACTCTGTGTAATTGTCTGTGTCTTCATTATTAGAAGGAAGAAGTGATACTAAAGAACGGATCTGGCCAAGAATCTCATCCTCTGTACCAACGCCATCGATCACACCTGTCTCTTTGCTCTGGAAATCAGCTGCTGCTGTGTCGCATTTGTCTGTGTTGTTTCCTTCCAGTGCGTTTGGTGTGTTGACGAACATTTTTCCTTTTTTGGATTCCATGAATGTGAAATCTGTCAGGGACGGGATAACTGCCATACCACCGCCGCATGTTCCGAAGATTGCTGTGATCTGCGGGATCACACCGGATGCCAGTGTCTGTTTCAGATAGATCTGTCCGAAAGCTTCCAGCGCGTCTGTTGCTTCCTGAAGACGGATACCTGCACAGTCAACAAGTCCGATAACCGGAGCGCCTGTTTTCATGGCAAGATCATAAAGTCTTGTGATCTTCTTTGCATGCATTTCACCAACAGTACCGTTTAATACAGATGCATCCTGGCTGTATACATAAACCAGTTTGTCATCGATCACACCATATCCGGTGATAACACCGTCAGATGGTGCCTTGTTTGCAGTCATGTTGAAATCTGTGGATCTGGCTGTTACACCCTGTCCGATTTCGACAAAACTGTTTGCGTCAAGCAAAGAAGTAATTCTTGTGCCTGCTAAGCTTTGTGTTGCATTACTCATTCTTGTTTGCCCTCCATCTTTATGAGAATATTTAAAAGTTAACCCAAAAATTTAGCCGATTTTAATTTTACCTTTTCCGGCAGAAAATTTCAACATTTATTTGTCATTTTCGTTAAAAATATAGCAGAAAAATTTGTCAGGTTTCTCCAAATTTTGTTTTTTTAAGCATTTCTTCCTATTTAATAGAGGGTATTACGGTTATTTTGTATTGTCCTGTATTTCACCCTCTCCTGTAAGCCAGTGTGTCGACAAATTAATTTCTCGAACAAGCCGTCTGAATTTTTTATTTCTATCCTGCAAGACTGTTTCAAGAATCAACTTGTCGGCACACCAGAGCGTGTTTGAGGTAACTATACCACTCACTTGTCTGCGAATCCGACTGCACAGGTATAAAAGTCTCAGCGCAGCTCGGTGAAAAAATACTATAGCCATACGGGTTCAACAGGATTTTCCCATGATGTGGATGCAGTTGCGAATGCTTTCATTCAGTACGCGGACAGTGCACGGAAAACCATAGATGTTTTTTATTATATAGCACGAATTATCAATTAGATTTATGGATTATCCCGTTATATAATTAACACATCAAAGAAATTCAGGCCACAGCTTAAGCACTGAACAATTATAGATCCAACAGAAAATTTCAGGAGGAAAGACGTAATGAAAAGCAATTACCAGCATATTTTCACACCACTCACAGTAAAAAATATGACTATCAAAAACCGTATCGTTATGATGCCTATGGGAACCAATTACGGGGAACAGAACGGCGAAATGAGTTTTCTTCACATTAATTATTATAAAGAGCGTGCCAAAGGCGGCACAGGTCTGATCATCGTAGAGAATGCAAGCGTAGATTCTCCGCAGGGTTCCAACGGAACTACTCAACTTCGTATTGACCACGACAACTATCTGCCGCGTCTGTACAAATTCTGTGAAGAGATCCACAAATATGGTACCTGTATTGCGATCCAGATCAACCACGCAGGTGCTTCCGCTGTTTCCGCACGTACAAATATGCAGCCGGTTTCCGCATCTGATGTTCCGTCCAAAGAAGGCGGAGAAATCCCGCGTCCGTTATCAGTGGAAGAAATCCATCACATTGTAAAGAAATACGGCGAGGCTGCAAAGAGAGCCCAGGCTGCAGGTTTTGACGCAGTAGAAATCCATGCGGGACATTCCTATCTGATCAGCCAGTTCCTCTCTCCTCTTACAAACAAACGTACAGATGAGTTCGGCGGATCTGTGGAAAACAGAACACATTTCTGCCGTATGGTCATTGAAGAAGTAAGAAAACAGGTCGGACCTTTCTTCCCGATCATGCTCCGTCTCAGCGCAGATGAGCTGATGGAAGGCGGCAACACTCTTGAGGATACTCTTGAATATCTGGAATATATTCAGGATGAAGTTGATATCTTCGATGTTTCCTGCGGTTTAAACGGTTCTATCCAGTATCAGATCGATGCCAACTACATGAAAGACGGATGGCGTTCCTATATGCCTAAAGCTGTCAGAGAGAAATTCGGCAAACCATGTATCTCCATGGGAAATATCCGTAACCCGAAGGTTGCCGAGCAGATCCTCGCTGACGGCGGCGCAGACCTGATCGGTATGGGACGTGGTCTTATCGCAGAACCTGCATGGGTAAACAAAGTAGCTACAGGCAGAGAATGTGATCTTCGCAAATGTATCTCCTGTAACAT
The DNA here is from genome assembly GCF_020593585.1 of Blautia sp. DFI.6.71. NCBI lineage: Bacteria > Bacillati > Bacillota > Clostridia > Lachnospirales > Lachnospiraceae > Blautia > Blautia sp. DFI.6.71. Next base: position 296,114 of record NZ_JAJDMJ010000001.1, on the reverse strand, counting down.
CGGATGTGCAGGAAACAGAATCGGCTTTAACCGTCCGATCCGCTGTACTGTAAACCCGGCTGTTCTGGAAGGTGATGTTTATAAGAATCAGAAAGTGAACAAAAACTGTAACGTTGTAGTAATCGGAGGCGGTACTGCCGGACTGGAAGCTGCCTGTACAGCCGCAGAAGTAGGCTGTAATACCTTCCTTCTGGAAAAGGGTGAAACTCTTGGTGGTCTTGCTTCTGTGATCTCTAAGATCCCTGCAAAGAAGCGTCTGGCTGATTTCCCGAACTATCTGATCCACAGAGCAGAGCAGCTTGAGAATCTTTATATCTTCACAAACACAGAAGGAACACCGGAAAATATCCGCAAGTTCCATCCGAACCTGATCGTAAGCTCCACAGGTTCCGCACCACTGCTTCCTCCGATCAGGGGACTTCACGACCGCATTGACAAAGAAGGCAGCAAGGTTGCTTCTATCCTGGGAATGATCAATCACATCAATGACTATCCGGAAGATATGACAGGCAAGAAGGTTGTTGTTGTGGGCGGCGGTGCTGTTGGTCTTGATGTTGTGGAATTCTTTGCAGCAAGAAATGCTGAGATTTCTATTGTGGAGATGATGGATCAGATCGGACGTGACCTGGATCCTGTTACAAAGAATGACATGAAGGACCAGATGAAGAAACATCATGTGGCCCAGCTTACAAAGACAGCTCTTCAGGAAGTAAAAGACAGCTCTTTCCTTGTAAAAGATGCAGAAGGTGAACGTGAGCTTCCATTTGACTACGGATTCGTATGTCTTGGTATGAGAGCTCAGGGACAGCTTTTCGCAGAGCTTTCCGATGCTTTTGTTTCTGATGATGTTGAGATTCTGAACATCGGAGACAGCAAACGTGCAAGAAGAATCATCGACGGAACTCTGGAAGGAAGAAATATCCTTAATACACTGACTCAGATGGGATACCTTCAATAAAAACCTTTACAACAAAATACGAAAGGGGATATTATAATGGCTGAAAGAATTACCGGACATACTGAATTAATCGGTCTGATGGCTTACCCGATCCGTCACTCCAGCTCTCCTGCAATGCAGAATGAGGCTTTTGCAAAACTCGGGTATGACTACGCTTACCTTGCTTTCGAGGTTGGCGCAGATGAGATTGAGGATGCAGTAAAAGCAATCCGTACTCTGAAAATGAGAGGATCCAATGTTTCCATGCCAAACAAAACTCTGGTTGGAAAATACCTGGACGAGCTTTCTCCTGCAGCAGAATTATGCGGTGCTGTTAATACAATCGTAAACGACAACGGTCATCTTACAGGTCATATCACTGACGGTATTGGATTTATGTCTGCCCTGAAAGATAATGATATTGATGTGATCGGAAAGAAAATGACTATCGTCGGTGCAGGCGGTGCTGCCACTGCTATCGAGATCCAGGCTGCTTTGGACGGCGTTGCCGAGATCACAATCTTTAACCGTAAGGATGAATTCTGGGATCGTGCAGTATCCACAGTAGAGAAGATCAACACAAAGACATCCTGCCATGCAGTTCTTTATGATCTGGCAGATCTTGATAAACTGAAAGCTGAAATGGATGACAGCTACATTTTCGTCAATGCTACAGGTGTGGGAATGAAACCACTGGAAGGCCAGTCCGTTGTTCCGGACAAGTCTTACTTCCGTCCTGAGCTGATCGTTATTGATGTTCCTTACTCTCCTCTGGAAACAAAAATGCGTTCCATGGCCAAGGAAGTTGGATGTAAGACAATGAATGGTCTGGGAATGATGTTATTCCAGGGTTCCGCTGCATTTGAGTTATGGACAGGCGAACCAATGCCTATCGAACATATGAAAGAGATTCTTCACATCTCCTATGATGACTGATACCCCGGTTATTCTTAATATGATAAGAAATATGAGGATAAGAAAATGAACACAGTTCAGGTAAAAAACACTGTGATCGGTGAAGGCAGACCTAAGATCTGCGTTCCGATCGTTGGAAAAACAAAAACAGACATTCTCGAAGAAGCCAAAAAGATCACTTCTCTTCCGGTTGATGTGGTTGAGTGGCGTGTTGACTGGTTCGATGATGTCTTTGCTACTGAAAAAGTATTAGAAACCGCAAAAGAGCTTCAGGAAGTCTTAAAAGATATCCCTGTTCTCCTTACATTCCGTACTTCCAAAGAAGGCGGGGAAAAAGAGATCTCTGTAAGTGATTATGCTGCTTTAAATATTGCTGCTGCTCAGAGCGGTTATGTAGATTTAATTGATGTAGAAGCATTTACAGGCGATGATGTTGTAAAAACGATCATTGACGCTGCTCATAAGGCAGGTGTAAAGGTAATTGCTTCCAACCATGATTTCTTTAAGACTCCTGAGAAGGAGGAGATCATCAGACGTCTTCGTATGATGCAGGATTTCGGCGCTGATATTCCGAAAATGGCTGTTATGCCGACCTGTAAGCAGGATGTCATCACACTGCTGTCTGCTACTCTGGAAATGTCTGAGAAATATGCAGACCGCCCGATCATTACCATGTCCATGGCAGGAACAGGCGTTGTAAGCCGCCTGACAGGTGAGACATTTGGCTCCGCTCTCACTTTCGGTGCTGCTTCCAAAGCTTCTGCTCCGGGACAGGTCGGTGTGCATGAATTAAAACAGGTACTGGATATCATTCACAGCAGCCTGTGATCTGTTGATGAATGATGTGATATCAGATGTTATTCTTGCCTATAGTTGTCTGATATCACTCATCTTCGGCAACAGATGATTGTTATCCCATGAGATATATGGCAATAAATATTTACTCAAAAATACTCCTTAAAATTTTATGATGAAAATTCCCATGACAAAGAACCTGCCAAAAACCTGACAGGTTCTTTGTTTTTATTTTTATACTTTTTTCTGATTGATCATCAAATTCAGGATTGTAACATCTGTATCTTTCATTCCAACTCTTCCTACGTATCCCATATTTCGGATTGTATCCTCAACATTATCACGTACCAATCCTTCTCCTGCCTGAAAACAATGATCTGCATCCTCCAGAGCGTATGCCATAATTGCTGCATCTACTGCTGAAGCGATTTTGGCAGCACATGAAGACTTAGCTCCATCACATACAATGCCACTTGTATTTGCAAGAGCATTTGTGATTGTTTTAGATATTGCATTGTAATCACCACCGTTTAACCAGGATATGGCAGCTCCTGCTCCACATGCGGCACTTACCGCTCCACAGTAAGCTGACAGACTTCCAATATAATTTTTCTGATGAATCGCTACTAAGTTGCTTACAACCAGTGCACGATACATTTTCTCTTTAGGAACGTTAAGTTCTCTGGCATATTCAATGACTGGCAAAGAACAGGTCATTCCCTGATTTCCGCTCCCGGAATTAATAACTACCGGCATAGAGCATCCATTCATTCTTGCATCAGATCCAGCTGCCGCCTTCGCTCTGGCACGTACTTTGACATCATCACCATATGCTCGAAGCAGGGTACGTCCGACTTCTGCTCCGTAATGATTACGCAGGCCTTCTTCGGAAATTGCTGTATTCATGGCAATCTGGCGTCCTATGACTTCCTCTATCTCTTTTATATTCACAATTTTTGCAAACTCCAGAATATCTGCTACATTCAGCAAATCTCTTTTATCCTGGTTTTTCTCTGTTTTTTTCTGCTGAAAGCCCTTCTTTTCCAACAGTACCTCATCGTCTTTTTTGATCAGGACAATATTCGTATGTTTATTTTCTATAACTACAACTGCTCTATGTCCATTTTGCGTAAGTTCTGCACGGATATAAAGATTCTCTACTCCTTCTTCAAGATAACATGTGCAGAATTGTGCTTCCAGAAGTTTTGCTGTCTGAATGCGTTCAGCTTCTGTAATTCCCTCCAGTACTTCCAGTTTCCGTTCTGCCTGACCACCAACCATTCCAAGAACTGCAGCAGCTTCAATGCCCCTCATTCCTCCTGAATTTGGTACTGTAACACTTTTTACATTTTTTATTATATTTCCACTGCAATAAAGATTTAAATATCCATCATATTTTTTATTTCCATCATCATCTGTTTTTATCACTTTTTCCAGCACAGAAGCTGCTGTTGCAGTTGCATATGCAATTGCAATAGGTTCCGTACATCCCAGAGCAGGAACAAGTTCTTCTCTGAGAATCTCCAGATAACTCTCATACACTTTTTTTTCCATGAATGTGCGCTCTCTTCTCCTAACTGTCAAGCAAAGTTCTTTACCATCTGATTCAGATGATATGTTTTTTCTTACGGCAGCATTTTTCCTGCTGCAAGATAAATTTCATACCATTCTTCACGGCTCAGAACAATATCGGATGCTTTACTTATATCCTGAATTCTTTTCAGATTTGTACTTCCTACAATCGTCTGGATTCCTGCGGGATGACGCATAATCCATGCAACTGCGATTGCATTCTGTGTTACCCCATATTTCTCTGCCAGACGATCTAACACTTTATTCAGTTCCGGAAATTTCTCGTTTCCAATAAATATTCCCTCAAACATTCCATACTGGAACGGAGACCATGCCTGCAATGTCATTTTCTTCAGTCTTGCATACTCGATAATACCACCATCACGATCACATCCTGCATCATTATGGATGTTTACATTTAGTCCTGCATCAATCGTTGGACAGTGAACCGCTGAAAACTGTATCTGATCAATACAGATTTTTCCACCACAGTATTGATTTAATAATTCAATCTGCATCGGATTGTGATTGCTTACACCAAATACTTTTACTTTTCCGCTTTTTTCCAGAATTTCAAATGCTTCTGCTACCTCTTCCGGCTCCATCAACGCATCCGGACGATGAAGAAGTAATATATCTACATAATCTGTTTTTAAACGTTTCAGACTTCCATCTACAGAATTCAGAATATATTCTTTTGAAAAATCATAACAGATACCCGGACGTATGGCACATTTTGTCTGAATCACCATCTTTTCACGCAACTGAGGTGTCAGCGCATTTCCAAATACTGTTTCGGCTTCTCCGCCTGCATAAATATCTGCATGATCAAAAAAATTAATTCCACATTCCAGTGCTCCTTCAGTCAGACTTCTTACCGCTTTTGCATCAGATAAACCTGTAATTCTCATGCATCCAATTCCAATTCTTGATACATTGTCTATTTTGTCACTAATCTGAAACATTTTCATTTTATATCCTCCTGTATTATACTTAGTTTATGTATTTCTCTTTAGTTAACGTATTTCTTTTATTCTTTTGTCCAGTTTTTTAAGTGCAAAAACATATATTTTCACTGCATTCTTCAGATTTTCAAACAATTCCGCTTCATCCGCACAATGACAGTTTCCATGTCCTTTTGGAAGTCCGAGCCTGTCTAGATTTCGCTCCTGTCCAGGGCCAAATGCCACTGCATTGGGAATTTTCCTCGCATAAGTTCCTCCTCCCATAACAAATGGTCTGCCTTCAAGACCTGTAACCTCCCTCCATGCTTCCATCAGAGTCTGTATGAAAGGCTGTTCCGGATTCATATAATATGGTCTGCTGTCTTCAATACCAATGATGCGAATTCCTGATTTAGCAGCTTCTGTTTGCAGCTTCGGAAGAAAATCTTCTGTTTTTTTAGTAACTGGATAACGGATGTCAATCACTATTCTCAAATGTCCTTCGTGCAGAAATGCCTGACCTATATTGCATGTTAGTCTACCAGAACATTCATCAGAACAACAAATTTCTGTTTTTTCCCCATAACCGCCTTCTGAAAGTCTCTCCACAAATTCTAATGCTCTTTTTGTCTGTTTAGGAAAATTTTGCATTTTCAACTTTCCACAAAGTATACCTATTGCATTTTGAGTTCCATCCGGAAAAGCTGCATGTCCACTGATTCCCACTGCTGTTTCTTCGCTCTTTTGTCCTATTTTGTTCTCCGCAACCGCATGAGCAAAAGACGGCACGCTGTTAGGCGCAGTCCCTCCGTCAAATTCCAGAATCCCCTCTACTGCACTAACAGTTTCCATCAACACAATACAATGTCCTTTTTCTCCGCAACATACGGGAAATCCACAATCAGCAACAAAAGAATATTCCGGTGCTTTTTTGTATTTCAGATAATATTCTACATCTGTCATACCGCTTTCTTCCTGACATCCAAGAATCTGCCTTACTTTAATATTATTCAGAATTTCTTTTTCCCTGCAATATTTCATTGCATATAAAACAGCAACTGCGGGACCTTTATTATCCTGTACTCCACGCCCAATTAAATAGCCATCCTTTTCTGTACACGTATAGGGCGGATATATCCATCCTTTTCCTTCCGGAACTACGTCCAGATGATTCCATATTCCAATCTCAACATTCCCTTTGCCTGTAGCAATAGTCAGACAGTATCCGTCTATATCTTCTGTCTCCATCTGTTCTCTCAATCCAAATGCTCGCATCTGTTCCAGTGCTTCCCTGCATTTTTTTCCATATGGTGCCCCCGGAATTGCTTCCTGCTGATCAGCAATACTCGGGATTCTGATCAATGCTGCAATATCTTCTCGCATCTGATCTTCCTGTCTGGAGATCCATTGTTCTAATAATTCCATATCCGGCTGTGGCTTATTTTCTTCATTCCATTCAACTTTCCCTGGATTCATTTTCACTTCCTCCATTTTTCAGAAATATTCGGTATTTCTTTGGTGTCATTCCTGTTTCCTGTCGGAAAATACGTATAAATTGTGAGGTATCGTTATAACCCGACATCAATGCAACATCTGTTACGGACCATCTCGCATCTGCCAGAAATTCCTTAGCATGACAAATCCGAATCATTCGCAGAAATGCAGAAAAACTAATTCCTTTCTTCTCAGCAAATAAGTGGCTGATATAACTCTGATTCATGAAAAATACATTTTCCGCAAGATTCCGGATTGTAATGTCCATATTATAGTTATTGACTGCATATTCGCTCATCTTCTCCACAATGTCCATTCCCGTATTTGTCAACTCATCTGATTGTCTCTGCGGCTGCATATGACAAATATTTTCCGCAATCCTCCTGAGATAGCTTTCAATCTCCAAAACAGAATCAAACTTCAGAAAACTTTCTGACAGATTATCTAATTCTTTATCATGATTTTCCATTCGAATCGTCCTTCGGTATATAAGGATAATCTGCGAATACAGAAGTTCCATACATTCTATTCGAATTGGGAGAACTTTCTCAATATCTTTAAAAAGTTTATCCAGCGTTGTCCCTGTTTTGCTTTCATTCCCTTCCTTTAGATATTGTTCCAGTTCTCTTTCTATTTCTTTTTCAAGGTAATATTCTGAAAAATCTTCCTGTTTTATTTCCTTCGCAAAAATCAGAGATTCCCTTTTATAAATTCTGCTCTTTATCGCAGTAACTGCTTCTCTAAAAGCATCCAAAACAGAAGCATTTGCACCATACACATTACTGATTCCTATCTTAACCTGGGAATCCTCTTTCTCCAGCAGTTTTCTGATACGTCTCCAGAAAAACAGCATATCTCCCTCCGGTCTTACAAGCAATATCCACATATCTGGTTTCAATTCTACAAACCGAATCTTCGTCAGCATGATACTTCCGCAGCTTTCTTCCAATTCCGTAAGAAAGATTTCCTGTCTGGGCTTATCATGAAGAAACAGAAAAACACCTAGCTGATATTGCGGAAACACTCTTTCAAACATATTTTTCTCTATAAAACCGGAATATTTTGATTCCTGAATGCTGTTCAAAATATATTGTGTTGCCATATCTTTTCTGGATAGCAAAGCTTCTTTTCGTTCTATTTTATGCTGAGTGACAAACTTATTCAGACATTCTGTCAGAGCCGTATCATCAATTGGTTTCAGTAAATAATCTGAAGCTCCATTTACAATTGCACTGCGAGCATATTCAAAATCAGAGTAAGCACTCAGAATAATTACTTTTATTTCTAATTCATTATTGCGGATCTCCTGAAGAAGCTGTATCCCATCCATTTTAGGCATACGAATATCTGTCAAGACAAGTTCTGGTTTATATTTTTCGCAAAATTCCCAGCCTTCCTCTCCATTAGATGCCTCCGATATCTCAAAAAGTCCATCCTGATCATATTTTTTGATTTGTCTTATCATGGCTTTTCTTGCATAAAATTCATCTTCTACAACCAGCATCTTCACTTTTCATGATTCTCCTTTCGCCCGCAATATACTACTTCTACAGGATCAACCTTTTACAGATCCTGCTGTCAGTCCTTTGACTATGTATTTCTGTCCCATACAATAAATGATCAACATAGGCAACATAGCAAGTAAGTATGCCGTAAACGCCATTGTATAGTTAAAAGAATATTCTGTCTTAAAATTATACTGAAAAAGAGGAAGTGTCCAAATAGCCTGTGAACGGTTTAAAATTAGTAAAGGGAGCATAAAGTCATTCCAGATCCACAAAGTATCCATGATCAGCAACGTAGAAATCATAGGCTTTACCAGAGGAAGTACTATTTTTACATATGTCTGAAATACACTGCAACCGTCAATCTGTGCAGACTCCTCAATTTCGTAAGGAAGACCTCTGATATAATTTACAAACAGAAATACTCCCTGCGTCAGGCTAAATGCCACATACAGAATAATCAGTCCCGCATGATTAAGCATATTTAACTTTGACATCATTTTGGTTACAGGCAACAATACTACCTGCGACGGAACAAATAACCCCATCATAATATAGAAATAAATTGTTTTGTAATACTTCCGGTTAAAGTTTCTTGCAATAGAATAAGAAACAGACGGAACAAAAATCAAAATCAAAATGATGGTTATTACTGTTATTTTAAATGAATTTTTCAAAAAAATCCAGTAATTACTGTTAGTAAACAACTCAATATAATTTTCCAGATTCAGTTTTGAAGGAAGCGCAAAGAAATTTTTTCCGGCCTCCTCCAATGTTTTAAATGAGTTGATCAGCACCATCCAAAGAGGGCATAAAATCAGGAGTAATCCACCGATCAAAATAATATTTCTAAAAAAAAGCCATACTCTTTCGTCATTTCCTGCTTTTATCTTCATCAGTCCGTCCCTCCTTTACTTGTCAGTTTCAACTGCGTAAGTGAGAATATCGCAACAATCACAAATAATATACATGCTTCTGCATTTGCCATGGAAAATCGCATATTTTTAAACGCATCATTATATATCAGAATTCCTATTACTTCTGTTGCCCGGACAGGTCCACCTCCGGTAAGTGCGTACGGAAAGTCAAATGAGGTAAATCCCTGTTTAATTGTAAGTATAAGATTTACTGTTACTGTTGGAAGCAAATAAGGAAATGTAACATACCTGAAACGCTGAAAAGCTGTGGCACCATCAATTTTGGCAGATTCATACTGCTCTTCTGGAATCTGCTGCAAACCGGCTATAAAGATTACCGTTGGCATCGCAACCGCCTGCCATATCTGTACAAATACAACTGCAGGCAACGCCGTATCTCCAGACATCAGAACGCTGTTAGATAACCAGGAAATTCCCAGTGCTTTCCCGATTACCGGAATCACTCGATAATAAATCTGATCCCAGATCAGTGCAATTGTAACACCACCAATCATTGCCGGAACAAAATACACGGATTTTACTAATGTCTTAAACTTTTTCAGTGAATTCAGTGAAATTGACAAAATCAGTGATATTACAATTACACCAATCACCAGCAATACACTGTAAATCACCGTTGTTTTTATAGCATTCCAAAAGTTCGGATTTTTGAGCAATATCTTATAATTCTTCCACCCGATAAAATTCATTTTCTGAGCCATTCCATCCCAGTCTGTAAAACTGTATCGAATACCATTGATTACAGATACCACATAAAAAAATGTATAAAGCACTACCGGTATCAGTGTAAACAGAAAAAACGTCACTCTGCCCGATAACTTTTTTCTTTTTGTATTATTCATATAGCACTCCTCTTAAAAGGCTTTGTTTATTATTATCAAATCCAGGTTCAAAAAAAGATTGCTGCCAATGAATCATTATTCTTACGCAGCAATCTTTTTTTGAACGTATACGGTTTTTCTACATTGAGCCGTTTAATATTTTACTGTGCGCTTGAAATTTCAATTGATGCATCCATGTCTTTCATAACTGCATCTACATCTTTATTTGCCCAGAATCCCTGCACTACATTATAAAGATCAGTAGTTACATTGTTATCAATTGTAGACGCCATCCAGTCATGTGTTTTTCCGGCATTAATCATATCTACCATAGGTTTGATTCCATCATCATTGCTTGTAACACCTGTGATACAGGATGGTGCACCGTCATTATCGCAGAATATCTGTGCATTTTCAGGATCAGCAAGATAAGAAAGGAATCTATATGCTGCATCTTTTTCCTTATCACTTGCCTGTGCAGATACACAAATTGCAGCATCAATACCGGATAAGCACTTAGTATCATCATAAGTATCATTTGGAAGTGGGAATACACCAATTTCCAGATTCGGGTTAATAGACTGGATAGTTCCTCTCGCATAAGAACCTGTAATCGTCATTGCATATTCACCATTTACAAAGTTTTCGTAACATGTTGTATCAGAAAGTGCCAGTGCATCTTCATTCGCATAGGAAAGAAGTGTGTTCATCTTTTCAAATACATTTTTAAATTCTTCGTCTCCTTCAATTTTTGCCTCTCCGGAAACAACTTTTCCGATAGTTTCCACACCATTCGGTGCCCATGCAACAGTTGCTGCCTGGAACAGATGTCCTACACGTGCCGGATCTTTTCCATGCATTCCAACAGGAGTAATTCCTGCCTCTTTTAACTTATCACATACTGCAGTAAACTCTTCCCATGTAGTCGGGATTTCTAATCCATTATCTTCAAAGGTCTTTTTGTTATAGTAAACTCCAATATAGTTTCTGCTGTAAGGAAGCGCATAATATCCACCATCTTCCTGTTTTGTCATTTCCAGTGCGGATTCATTGACGTTTTTTAGGAAATCCTGATCAGAAAGATCCTGTACATATCCATTGGCAACTTTCTGTTTAAACTGTGTCTGTGTTGGAAAATCGGAAAAAATCACCGGAATATCACCAGAAGAAATTCTGGACGTAAGAACTGTTCCTGCATCCGGAACTGTATTCATTTCAATCTCTATATCTGAATTTTCTTTATTGAACTTATCAATAATCTCCTTATATCCCTTTTGAGGTCCTTCTTCTCCCTTCTGCTGAAAGAATTCAATTTTTAATGGTTCATCTGCCATTGCTGCTGTTGCAGGTAACATACATGCTGTCATTGCCATTGTTGCACAAAGTAATGCTGCCAAACTCTTCTTACCCATAATATATTTCTCCTTTTACTTTTTATTTCTTGTATGCATGTGCCGCTTCCACTGCTGTTTTAATCAGATCAAGGCTGATATTTTCGCCCTGAATCGTACAGTCAGCTCCAATCATAATTCCTTTTGTTCCAAACGCGTCCAAAATTCCTTTTACTTCTTCTCGGATTGCATCTTCAGAGCCATTCAATACATTACCCTTATTATTCATTCCACCAAGAATCGCGCTGCTGTAAAGTTCACGTCCCTGCTCCAGACTGAAATGATTATCTTTCACTGACCAATTAATCAAATCAGCCGGATAATTCTTAAACCATTCTACATGTGTTTCAAACTGATATTCCGGTTCACCGCAAATATGAAGAATATTATATTTCTCTGGCATTTCCTCTGCTACTTTTAAAATCTGAAGATCATATGGGCGCACAAGTTCTTCCCATTCATTTTTTTCAAATCTTCCGATTTCACCAAACTGTGCAGAATAATATATGCCATCTGCTCCTGCCTCCAGATATCCCTTTGTCCACTCTTCCAATGCATCTGCAATAATCTTAACACCAGCCGCAACTGCCTCTGGAGCTTCTTTACTGTATTTCATCAGAACATCATCACCAAAAGTCATAGATGCAGCTTTAAAAGGTCCAAACATTGTCTGGAAGATCAAAACATCTTTACCTGCTTCTTTTCTTATTCCTCTTATGATCTCTGCCATTTTTGCAAATTCTTCAGAGTCTGTTCCTTTTACCTGGATATGGTACCAGTCATCCGCGCAGGTTATCTTTCCAGAAATCGGATATGGGTAATCCTGCATAATTTTAACAATATCCATATCTGTAGTTCTGAATAATTTCATATGCTCATCAATCATCTGCTGCACTGTATAATCTGATTTATAATGAAACCAGAATCCAGCCGGAATCATATCCACCTGCTCTTTTTTCATTACTGCCAGTACACGCTCTTTCTTTGTCATCTTTCTCTAACCTCCTGAAATTTCTACTGTCTTCTGCTTTGCAAAGTTCCCTGACCGTTGAAAACAGTATAATAAACTTCTTTTCAAAAAAATAGAAAGATTGTTTTATAAAAATAGAAAATTTCTTAGGATATTTTCTATTTTTTCCAAAAAATACATGCTATAATTCTTTAAAAATATTCTATCACAAATATCTGGAGGTTTTTATGAAAAAAATACATCAATTGTCTTTTCGTATGCAGATTTTTCTGTCATCACTTATTCTCGTTATTTTTCCAACGGTTCTTCTAAGCACAATAAATGCCATTTCAAAAACCAGTACAATCACTTCAGAATATAATACTTCTACTGCAGCAACACTGACGCAAATGAACCAGTCTCTTGATACACTTCTTGAAAATGCACTAAAAATAGCGGATACTCCTCTTCTCAACGATGACGCACGTAAAGCCATGATAACTAATTACGAAAAAGATTATCTGTCATATGCTCAGGATTTCAATGTTTTTCGAAATTTAATGCGCCAGACAAATCAATTGAACAGTTCTATGCTTACCGTCTATTTTCAAAATAGATACGGTTACTCTTTTGAATATAATGTAAAGACAGCGCAGCAGCGTCATACAATTGAATCTAATATGGAAAAATGGAAAAAAATAGCTGAAACTTCTAAAAACCGGACATATTTTGCACCTCTGCAGACAGATTCCAGTACCGGACACAGTATTCTTCCAATGGTCAAAATTTTACTGGATAGATACGATTACCAGGAAACAGGACTATGTTATGCAGAAATAGATTTTACTCCAATTATGGAAATCCTATCTTCATCCTGTGAAACACAAAATACACTTTTAATCTATAATGCAGATAACAAACTTACATGCACAATTAATCTTGCATCTTTTTCAGAAGCAGATATATCTTCCTCTGTTTTGTCCAAACTTGAAGACTTCAGCAATACTCTAACTTCACAGGATGCAATCGGTCAAAGTACTCTTAAGACATCTCTGGGTCAGTTTGTAATTAATGGATGCATTAATAATACTACCCAGTGGCATATTGTTCAGATCATAAGCAACGAAAAAATCGCTCATACTTTTCATGACACTATCATCAGTTACCTGGGAATTTTCCTGTTCTGCGCATTGCTTGGACTTATCCTGGCAATTTTCCTGTCCAGAATACTTACCCGTCCGGTTTCCAATCTATGTCATGAAATCGATATTCTGGATCCTTCCGATGGAACACAGATTGATCTGAAATCCTGCGGTTCCAACCAGGAATTGCGCAAACTGATTGACAGCTTTAACGGAATGAGCCAGCGTCTCTTTCTGAGCCTGAAACAAAATTATGAAATTCAAATTACTGAACAACAAATGCGGGTTCAAATGCTGCAATTTCAGATAAATCATCATTTTCTTCATAATACTTTAAATGTTATCAAGTCACTTGCTGAAATTCATGATGTACCTGAAATCGAAACCATTGCTACTTGTATGTCTGAACTTGTACGGTATAATCTGGAAAAATTTCCTGTTGCAACTCTTCAGGAAGAACTCCAGCAGGTTCAGCGCTATATGACTATACAGAACATACGTTTTCCAGGAAAATTCTGCTATGATATTAATGTCCCACCTGAATTCCTGCAGATGAATCTTCCTGTATTTTTGTTCCAGCCACTTGTAGAAAACAGTGTGGAACATGGTTTTTCTAATAAAGAAAATGAATGTTATATCAGTATTTCCTGTCAACTTGAAAACGAATTACTTCATTTCCTGGTTGCTGATAACGGAAGCGGAATGTCTCAGGAACAATTAAAAACTTTTCAGTGTTCCGGCAAAACTTCTCCAAAAGGGCATCACTCTATTGGACTTGCAAATGTAAATCAAAGGTTACGCAGTTATTATGGAGAGGAATATGGACTTTTGGTAGAAAGTATACCTGGCGAAGGTACTATTATTGATATTGTACTGCCTTCCTCAGCCATTAATATAGAGCCTTCCTTTTTCCAACCTGAATTATCCAAAACTATCTCTTTATCTCAGAATCCTTCACAATAAAAAAATACCAGCTAATAAAAGCTGGTATTTTTCAACAAAAATATCGAATTTCTCCAAAACGATTTAACCACTCATCAATAATATCCGAACTATTGGCTTCTATCATCCTCATTAACCTTTTCAGTATCTTTTCCGGAATTTTAGAATTATTATTGCTGAGAATAGTTTTTCCAGTACTGGTAATCCATATTTTAGTAGCAGTTGCACTGGCTCTTCCTTCTGATACATGAACATGAATTGGTTCTAAGGGATCTCCTTCATTGGACCAAAAATAAATACTATATGGTCCAATTCTAAGAATTTGCGGCATTTAAAATGCCTCCTTCCTGCGAAAATTCAATAATAAGATGAGCGTTATTTCTGATTAACTGTTTAAAATATGCCATCTCTGTATCAGAATATCCCTCAATATCCTCCCACTTATAATCAGGAAGCCAGCATGTGGCATTGTGAAATCCTCCAAATTCATCAGGAGTTTCTATATAGACTTTTACTTTCCCATCTGCTTTCATTTCCGAATGAGTAATTTCAGTATCATCATTCAATGTCATAAACGGATACATCATAATTGCATTCACCCCTTCTTCATCTAATTTACCTGATTATAACACAGATTCCATTAATCATCTATGATTTTTCTCAAGGGGATTCCAGTTGGACAGGAAGATATTCAGTCCGAAGCCGACTGCCAGTGCCCATGCAGATGCCCATGCGGTTCCCTGGGTTGCGAGGACTGCTGCCATAACGCCTGCGATCATCTTGTCTCTGTCGCTCTTGCAGTAATCCATACCAATTCTCGCACATACAAATGCCTGGAACATCAGAGTAATGGAAGATCCTACTCCGAAGATCGGGCGAAAGAAGCTTACTACAGGAATGATCAGCACACTTAAGAATGTGGCCAGTCTGAAGGAAGCCATTCCTCCGAGAAGAGACTTCATAGCTTTCTTTCCTTCTTTGTAACGCATGGATACGGATACAGTCATTCCAACCCATAACGGACCGGAAAGGGGAGGAAATGGTGCGATGATGGACAGAATCAGGTTTCTCAGACCGCTGACCAGATTGGAACGGCTGGAATTGAAATCAATATACTCATCATCTCTTGCCTGGCGTGCCTCTGATACAAGAGTCTCTGTAGTAACAAAATCACCAAATGCAATAACATAGCATACCAGTGCCAGCGGCAGTGCTTTGATAAACATAGATGCAGGAGGAATCCCTACGCCAAAGATGCTCACCTGATCAATGATATCTTTAAACTGAGGAATCTTGATAAAGGTACCAATCTCCAGTCCCGGGGCATCCAGTTCGCCAACCAGAAGTCCTACTACCATTGCGATAAGGTATGGAAAAAGATTTCCATATCTCGCAACAAGGTCAAGAAACTTATTTGTTTTTCGCTTCTCCTGATATTTGTCAGAGAAGCTGATCAGGATCAAAAGGCCTACACCCGCAACAATAGCCAGAGGATATTTGTGCATATTTCCATTCTCTCCCAGCTGCCCTGCCATAACTGTAACAGGTGCTGCAAGAAGGATACCGCCTTTGACAGAATTGGGAACTGCATGAACAAATTTATCTGCCAGCCTGGTCACACCCATAAAGATAAATACCAGACCTACCAGCATCTGCAGTGCGATCATAGCCTGTATTCGCTCTTTTCCCATGGGGAAGCCTTCCAGAAATACAATAGTCAGCGGCAGGGTCGGTGTGATCCACCCCGGTACTACCGGATCGCCAAGCAGGCTGTGAAGCAGATAAAGGAAGGTTTCAATAATTACACAGCTCCACGCCAGCTCATAAGGAAGCCCCAGATACTGCTCCAGATACGGAACAGCAGCCAGCGCAGTAACGCCCAGGATCAGACCCTGAATGAACTCAACAGATTCTATCTTGTAATGTATAAATGGAAGTCTTATCTGAAATGGTCCAAAGGGGATGTAGGGCAGTTCATTTTCTCTTCTTTGTGTTCTTGTATTTGCCATACAGATTCTCCTTTTCAATAAATTATTAGATTACTTCTATATTTCAGCTTGTATATTCTATCTTTTTTGTTAATTTTTAGACAATCCAGATTTTAATAAAATCCAATCCGACCGGGAAAATTTGAAGCTTGTAACGTCCAAACGTATCTTCAGTTAGATTGGATTTCAATATCACAGGATTTCTGTATCTTATTTATTTCTATCGCTTATTTATTTCTATCACTTACTGGCTTACTTATTTCTGTTCTTCTTTACAAAGAGGGCGAGCAGGATACCGACGATGGTCACTGCCATGTTCAGAAGAAGGATCATTCTCGGAGCGCTGCTTCCGCCCACTTTGGTAATGTATCCTGCAAGACTTAAGATCGTGTAGTTCGCAATGCTGGATGCAATCATTACCAGTGAGGTTGCTGTTCCTTTGTTCTCAGGGAAGAACTCTGCTGTTGTGGAAACTGCCAGCTGGAGAACACCGCCTGCACCTGCATATCCGATCACAAAACCACCTACCAGACAAATAAACGGAGCCTGGATAAAGTAGCAGAGAGCCAGCATAATTGTAGAGATTAACGGATAGAGGATCAGGACGTTAATCTCTTTCAGACCTTTTTTGATAAATGCTGCTGTTGCAAGGATGGCAGTTGCAGTTCCCAGGGCATACAGGGACTGGATCTTTGAAGGGTCTGCCATACCATAGGAACGGGCAAGCTCCTGGTTACAGTTCAGCCATAACATAAAGGTTGAGGAGCTGGTGAATCCGATCAGAATTGCAGCAATCGCTGCAGGGGAAATCTTGTGTCCGGATTTCTTCTTATCAGCTTTAGCCTGTACTGCCTTCCCTCTCGCCGGAAAAGGGAGGATCAGGATCAGGATTCCGTCAATGAGGATTGCAATACCTGCAACAATAAAGATTGTCTTATATGACATATTTGCAGATGCTACGATTCCGATCAGGAAT
Organism: Blautia sp. DFI.6.71; assembly: GCF_020593585.1. Taxonomy (NCBI): domain Bacteria; kingdom Bacillati; phylum Bacillota; class Clostridia; order Lachnospirales; family Lachnospiraceae; genus Blautia; species Blautia sp. DFI.6.71. The sequence continues at coordinate 278,805 of NZ_JAJDMJ010000001.1, read as the reverse complement.
GGAAGCAGGAACTGGCTCAGGCAGATGGAAAATTTTGTAAACAGGTTGGCTACTGACGGGTTGTTTACATAGATTTCCATACAGGTAGGGCTTACGCAGGTATCGAGGAAAGAGTTCGCGATTCCGCCGATCACTGCAAAGGCATATCCCATTGCCATGGATGTGGAATTGGCCATTCCAAAGAAGTATGCTACATAACAGAGCACACCGATAATTCCGCTCAGTTTTCTTCCGTATTTGTCAGACAGAGGACCGGAGAAAGGAAGAGAAATCAGACGCCCCAGTCCAAGTGCTGCAATTACAGATACTACCATACTTACATCCAAGGTGCCATCAGCCAGGGGCTTCGCACCCCAGGCAGCTGCAAACTCCGGTTTGTACTGCCCCAGGATAGAAGCACCGATTCCATGGATGAAATAGGTGAAATATGCTGCAAGGGAGGTGAAAATGAGCATTTTGTTTGTTTTCTGTTTCATTTTGGTCTCCTAGGTTATTATTACTTGTTTTCGTTTTCTTCCTGGAATTTCTGGTATTCAGCTGTTGGCATTTCCAGTCCTGTGTAGAGTTTGTAAGCTGCAGCTCCCTGCCATAACAGCATTCCTTTTCCGCCGATTGCAAGCTTGCAGCCTGCTTCTTTGGCTTCTTTTACCATTCTTGTTTCAGCAGGATTGTAAACAACGTCTGCTACTACAAGGTCAGGGCGGAACATGGATTTATCTTTGATCAGAGTAAGCTCTTCGTGAGGTTTCATTCCTGCAAGTGTTGCGTTTACGAGGATGTCTGCGTTTGCAACCTCTTCTTTCAGTTTTGCCTCATCTGCCAGATCAAATACAGAAACTTTACAATCCGGTGTTTCTTTGCTCAGTTTCTCTGCTGTGGACTCTGCACGTGCAAAGAATGGGTCTTTCGGATTGAAGATAGAAATGGATTCTGCACCGTCTAATGCACACTGTACCTGGATTGCTGTTGCAGCACCGCCTGCACCGAGAACTACCATTTTTTTGCCTTTCACATCAACGCCATGTTCTTTTAAGTTGCGGACAAATCCGATACCGTCTGTGATATGTCCTACTAATTTGCCGTCTTCATTAACGATTGTGTTAACTGCACCGATGATTCTTGCTGCAGGTGAAAGCTCATCCATGTGTTTTGCAACTTCGTTCTTGCATGGCATAGTTACGTTTGCGCCTCTCATTTTGAAAAGACGGATTGCATCCAGAGCAGCCGGAACCTGGTCTTCCTTGATGTCAAATGCCATGTAAGCATAGTCAAGGTTATGATGACGGAAGCTGAAGTTATACATTGCCGGTGATCCTGAGTGTCCTACCGGGCTTCCGATAAGTGCCATTAATCCTGTTGTTCCTTTAATTCTCTGTTCCATTTCCTGTTTGCCTCCTGAATTTTTTTGTAAAATCATTTTCAAGCTGCTGTCCGCTGATAATATCATACAGCGTCTCTTAACTGCAACTATAAAACGAATAAATTATAAGATTCGAAATTCGCTGATTTACTGCGTAAATCGCTACTTTCTCATGTTTGGCGGGTCCCAGGTTCAAAAATCTTATCGTGCAAGCACGAACGACTTTTTGAACTTTTGACCCTGATATCATCATAATGTGGAAGCTACCTCATACGCTTCTTTCGTAGCATCAAGTGCTCTTCTTGCGCGGGTGGCATCGCCGATCACATAGGTATCCGGTACGATAGCTTTGATCTCTTCGCCGAATGGGTTGTAGTTTCTGAATCCCATGGAGAGGATGACAGAATCATAGCCTCTGGATTCATGTCTCTGTCCGTCTGCTGTCTCGTACTCTACGCCGTCCTCATAGAATTTGCATACCTTTGCACCTGTGATCTCTTTGATCTTGTAATCTTCGAAATCTTTCATCAGGTAAACTCTATGCTCGTGGATCACGTCGGCACCTACAGTGTCTCTGAACTCAATGACTGTTACATCATGGTTCTGCTCACCGAGGAATGCTGCTGTCTCGCATCCCACCATTCCGCCGCCTACAACCAGTACTTTCTTTCCTGCTGCTCTCTTGCCGTCAAGGAGATCAGAGCCATGGATAATTGCAGGATTGTCGATACCTTCGATCGGAAGGATCAGTGTTCTGGAACCGGAAGCAACAATTACGCTGTCTGGTTTCTCTTCCCTGATAAGATCCAGAGTTACTTCCTGATTCATTTTGATTGTTACGCCTGCTTTCTGGCAGCGTACGATATAGCTGCGGATCATGTTTGTGATGTCGCCTTTTCCCGGAGGATAAGCAGCAAGACGCATGTTTCCGCCAAGTTTATCACTTGCTTCATAAAGTGTTACCTGATGACCTTTTTCCTGTGCGATAAATGCAGCGCAAAGACCTGCAACACCGCCGCCGATTACCATTACTTTCTTAGCTTTTTCTGCAGGAGCAATGCCCTCAGCTTCATGTCCAAGGAATGGGTTTACAAGACAGCATACAGGGTTTCCTGCATACATGTTTGCCACGCAGCCCTGAAGACATGCGATACATGGGATCATATCCTCCAGTCTTTCTTCCTGCGCTTTTAATGGCATATAAGGATCTGCAAGGCTCTGACGTCCGAATGCAACCAGGTCACAGCGTCCTTCTTTTACCATTAATTCCGCAAACTGCGGTTCTGTATAACGTCCTACTGTGATCACCGGGATAGATACGGCACGTTTGATCTCTTCTACCTGAGAAGCGGAGAAACCGCCGTGTGTGACTGTCGGTGCCCACATAAATTCATCGCGGATGTGAACAGCTCTGGATACATGGATGGCATCCAGTCCGCATCCTTCCAGATATGCAGCAATTGCAGCACTGTCATGGACATCAAGACCGCCCGGTACTTCGTCACTGCTGTTGATTCTTGCAAGAACTGCGATCTTTCCTTCTGTCATCTTCTTAACTTCTTCGATGATCAGACGGGAGAAACGCATTCTGTTCTCAAAGGAACCGCCGAACTCATCCAGTCTCTTGTTTGTTCTCGGGGAAAGGAAGGTGCTTACCAGATAACCGTGTGCCATATGGATCTCAACTGCATCTACGCCTGCTTCCATGGCTCTCTTTGCTGCGAGGCCATAGCCTTTTACCAGTTCATAAACTTCTTCAGTCGTAACTTCCTTTGGTGTGTCTCTTCCGCAGTCTGAGGGAATGCTTGTAGCTGCCTCAATGGGTGCACCTGCATTCTTTGCATTTCCTTCAGGACCTGCATTCTGAAGCTGTACGGAAACCTTTGCTCCCTCTGCATGACAGGCATCTACTACCTTGCGGAAGCTTTCGATTGTGGAGTCATCATAAAGACATGGTTTGCGAGGACCGCCCTTTGCGCCTTTATGTACTACTGTTGCTTCGATTGTGATCAGACCGAAGCCGCCTTTTGCTCTTTCACGATAATAAGCTGCGGACTGTTCACTCATGCTTCCGTCTGTGTTTGCAAAGTTGTTTCCCATTGGCGGAACTACGAAGCGGTTCTTTACTGTCATTGGACCGATGTTGATCGGCTGAAACATTGCATTAAATTTCATGTAACCTTCTCCTTTTTTTCGAATTCTTTTCTATTAATTATTCATTCTCTATTTTGTGTTCATTCAGAATGCGGATCAGGCAGGCGTGGAGATTTCTGCCTGATCCTTTAATCTGTTGGTTTATCCGTCAGATACTTACTGAAGAACCTCCGGCCATGCTTCCTCAAGCACTTTCTTTGTGTTCTCATATGTATGGTTTGCAGCATATTCAAGTCCTTTTGCAAGGATTGCATCGCTGATGACTTCTACACCGATTGCGTTTGGTTTGATTCCTTTTTCTTTTACCATCTTAACGAACGCTGCTGTACATCCGATTCCTGTTCCGGGAGCAAGACGGTCATGCATGGATTCGTCTCTTAAGATCGTTGTTGCATATGGTCTTTCCCATACATCGTTGATCTGGATGGATACGATCTTGTCTGCCGGGATGTCTTCGATCACAGAAAGGTCAACCGGCTGATTTGCTCTTACCCAGTGCCAGGTATCCATGATCAGTTTTGCATTCTCGCAGTCAGCTGCCTTTACAACTGCCCAGCCTTTTTTCATATCTGGGATTCCGCTGTATGGCATTGGTTCAACACCGATGATGTATTTTCCTGCTCTCTGGCATAATTCTCTTAATTTCTGAGCAGTATATTCTACGGAGTAGTTTTCCATCAGACCACAGTTGATCTGTTTTACGTCAAATAATTCACACATATGGAAGCAGAGCTGTTCTTTGTATTTCTGTTCGTAAGATCTGTGTTCTTCAGCCCACTGTACGATGTACTCAACCTCTGTTACTTTCATACCATGTTTGTCCAGAATAGCAAGAATGTCTTTGTCAAAAAGTCCCTCATTCAACGCATCTACATAAGTTTCTGCACGAAGGCCGATTCCTTCGTATCCTGCGTTCTTTGCAGCGATCACTCTGTCTTCAAATTTGCACTGATCTCCCAGTGTCCAGGAACTGATTGTAATTGGAAATTCTTTTGACATCTTTTTGTCCTCCTGATAAAATCGCATAATTTTTCTATTTATTTTGATAATATTTTGTATCTTTTTGATATAAGCATTATATATCTTTGTTAAATATAAAACAAATTAGTTCTATCCTTTAAATTCATAGATTTTTTCAATACATCATGATATAATCTACGTATATGACAAATACAGCGCGGATTATTTGTGCAAGAGTGACTATAATTATAGTTTTCCGAAGCATTAAAGGACTATGAAAGCCTGCACATAAAATATAGTCACTTATAAAATATTTATCAGAGAAAGGAGTTTTTCTATGAACCTGTATCATCTGCGGTACTTTTCTACGCTGGCTCATATTGAACATTACACAAAAGCCGCTGATATTCTGGCGATCACCCAGCCTTCGCTGAGTTATGCGATCTCCACTCTTGAGGAAGAACTGGGCGTAAAACTATTTGAAAAAAATGGAAGGAATGTTACTCTTACCAAGTATGGAAAAGTTTTCCTGAATGACGTGGAAGAGGTACTGAACCGTCTGGACTCTTCTGTGAACAGTCTGAAGCTGGCAGGTAAAGGGGAAGGCTGCATTGATGTGGTATTCCTGCGTACACTTGGAATTGATTTTCTTCCTAAGATCATGCGGGGATTTCTGGAGGAAAATCCTACTAAAAAGATAGATTTTAATCTGTATTGTGATAAAGTTTTAACATCTGATATTCTGAACGGATTAAAAGAGAAGAAATACGATCTGGGGTTCTGTTCCAAACTTGATAATGAGCCGCTGATTGAGTTTATTCCGGTTGCCAGACAGGAGCTGGTTGTGATCGTACCTCTGGATCATCCGCTGGCAGTAAAGGATGAAGTACGGCTGGAGGATACCATTCTTTATAAACAGATTATATTTAAGAAGAGAAGTGGTCTGAGACAGATCATTGACGGACTATTTGAATGTATCGGGCAGACACCGGATGTGGCTTATGAGATTGACGAGGATCAGGTTGCTGCAGGCTTTGTCTCCAACGGCTTTGGAATCTGCGTAGCTCCCAATATTCCAATCCTGCAGTCTCTGAATGTAAAGATCCTTCCCTTAGTTTCTCCAAGCTGGCAGAGAAACTTCTATATGGCGATGCTGAAGAACGTATACCATCCACCGGTTGTGGAAGCATTTAAGAAATATGTGATCGAACAGGCACAGAAGGAATGGGATTATAAGACCAGCTGATCTGACACAATAAAATATCAGAATACAAAAAGATATGGGACTGTCCCGTCAGTCGAGATACCCCATATCTTTTTATAATAACCGATACATTCAATATTATGACTTGATATCCGGCGCTTCTGATATCATAAACCAGATCTGTCATGTTATATTATTTTTCTTCATCCATGGTGCGGAGTCTGTGTACCAGTTCTTCGCAGATTTCCAGTTCGTTCTTGCCGTCTGTTTCGATGATGATATCAGCCGCTGCCTCGTATTTAGCGCGGCGTTTCTCCATCAGATCTGCGATAAATGGAACAGTCTTATTGTTCTCGATCAGCGGACGGTCATGGTTATTTTTGACGCGGTCAAGGATTGTCTCCGGTTTTGCTGTGAGGAGAACAACACGGCCATTCTTCTTCATCTCTACTACATTGCACTCTCTCATTGGAGTACCACCGCCGCAGGAGATCACAACATTGCTGCGTGACTGCATTTCGATAAGCAGGTTTGTCTCAAGGTCACGGAAATACTGCTCACCGTATGTCTCGAAGATATCGGAAATACTCATTCCCTGTCTCTGGGCAATGATCTGATCCATCTCTACCACATCCATGGCAAATACATTCTTAAGGAAATCAGAAATTGTGGACTTTCCGGCACCCATGAAACCGATCAGCACGATGTTGTAGTTGAAGAGTTTTCTTGCCTGGATCCGTTTACTGTTTGTGCGGATGCATTCAAATACATCGGAAACCTCATCCTTATGGCGTCTGCCTTCCATTCTCTTCTCCAGCCATTCTTTCTGCTTCGCTTCCTGCTCAGGCTGTAAAATCTGGAGTCCGTTGGCTTCTTTATATGCCATAATGTCCTCCACGATCCTGTTACGCATGATAAGTGCATCCAGAATGATCTCATCACACTGGCCAAGACTCTCTCTGAGTATTTCTAACTGATTCATATCTCTTTCCTCTGTCTTTCCTATGTCAGCTTGCAGCAGACCGCAGATCAGCCACAGGCTGACATAAACTATTCACGAACGGCAATATATGAATGCCGACTGTTAAGATTTATTATATCAATATCGCTTTCGTATAGCAACCCTTTAAACCATTAAATTGTTTCATCTGTTCGATAGTTTTTTTCTATGAATTCGGCAAACAATTCTATGGCAAGACTCTGATGACGGTTCTTTAAGGTTCCCATATAATATATCTAATGAAAAAAATCATGAAATACTTTTTCAGTGTACCATTTAAAACTGATTTTTTCCACTGATTTCTCCGCATAGACCGGATAAAAATCTATCAGTTTTCCATCCAGGTAATAGGCAATGCGGCCAAGCTTCTCCCCCTTAAGAACCGGTGCACTGACTTTCTGTGGAATTTCTATTTTACAGGTTACAGTTTCCCCTTTTTTCAGAAGGACTTCTTTTTCCCTGTCATATGCGGTTACACTGCATTTACCCCTCAGATAGATTTTCGTTCCTATATCCTGACCATCTTCCACACCGTCTGTTACCAGGATTTTTCCGGTCTGTGGTTCTTTCCAGTAGGTTTCGTACTCATAGTTGTAATCTCCGAAGTCCAGCAGTTTCTCTGTGTCACTCCATTTATAGGTTTTGTGGTTGGGCCACCCACAGCCAAGGAGGCTGACGATAAATGTTTTGCCCTCTTTTTCCCAGGCACATACATAACAGTAGCCAGCCTGGGAAGTATAGCCTGTTTTTCCGGCAAGAACTCCGTCTCTCATGTCGAGAAATGCATTGGCATTATGTACGGAAAAGGTTCTCTTTCCTGTGATCTCAGAGAATGTATAGTCTCTGGTCTGTGCAATGTGCAGGAATGTTTCGTTTTTAACAGCATAGCGCATGATCAGTGCCAGATCTGCGGCTGTTGTGTGATGTTTTCCATTCTCATCCTCAGCATCCAGGCCATTGGGTGTGATAAAATACGTATTCTTACATCCTATCTGTTTTGCTTTCCGGTTGAGCATTCTGGCAAAGCCTTCCACGCTTCCCCCGCAGTGTTCTGCAATGGCAACCGCTGTATCATTGTGGCTTTTCAGCATAAGGGAGTACAGAAGATCCTCCAGATAATACTGTTCTCCTTTCTGAAGTCCCAGCTTTACTTCCGGCTGGGATGCCGCATTCTGAGAAACCTGAACATAATCATCCCCCGGAGAGTTCTCCAGTGCCACAATACAGGTAAGCACCTTGGTTGTGCTGGCATTTGCCAGAGGACGCTCCCCGTCCTTTTCATAGAGTACTCTGCCGGACTCTCCGTCCATAAGGACTGCTGATAATGCGTACAGTTCTGCCGGTTCTTCTGCAACAGGTGTCATGTCTACTGTCTGAGGTATTTTGTACTCCGCTCCCCGGGCGGAGGTGTATGTCTGCGTAAACAATAATACCGCCGTCACAACAATGACAGCGGCAATATGTTTCATTCTCATACTCCACCTCACATGCTGGCAATCCATGAATATCACTGTTCATAATTTACGGTTATTCACAGATTTGTTGTTTACAGGATATCTGCAGGATTTTGCTTCACCCTATAAGATAATTTATGCCTGCATGTCCGGAATATGACTGTCACAGTTCCGAAAAATATCGGGATATGCCCATTACCCGTTATAAGTCCGGTCCCATCTTTTGCTCAGATGATAAGCTCCCTCTCTTAAGGTATAAAGTTCTCCCAGATATTCCACAGCTTCAGGAACCGCCTCTCTGTAAAGCCTCTCAAGTTCAGGCATGGGAGCTTTTGCCTGCTCTACTGCTTCGGCAGTCATGAAATGTTCAATGACAGAGCCGATGGACTCTCCTCCCAGTCTCAGAAGTTTCCCCAGAATCCTGCGTTTTCTTCCATGGTCATCACACACCATGAAATTGGTAAGAATTTTCATCATCCTGACAGAAATATAAATGTTCATGGTTTTCACCAGAGGAATGGCCCTGTGGATCACTCTGGCATATTCCATCTTCGGCATGATCCCGCAGGCCGGATAATAATGGTCGGGATCTTTACCTGTCTCTTCCATAAGCACACGGTCAAATTCCTTCTCCAGAACAATGTGAGGAATGACGCCTTCTGCAGCCATCTTATTTACATAGGGATGGCATGCGGAGTCCAGAATATAATGACAGCCAAACCCAAGAAGATATGCAAAGAGTGCCTCATCGTTATTTCTTCTGACCTGCCGCATCCCTTCTTCAAAAAAGGCTCTTGCCTTCTCATGATGCATCTCAATCCCGAACTGAGTGACAGGATTCTTTGAAACCATATAGTAGAACAGGATATCCGGCCCATGTAAACCAATCCTGTACAGATCTCCATGTCTGCGGATCAGAGCTTTCATATCTGAAGGCAGTCTCTTATATACTTCTTTTCCAAATAAATCATGTGCATATGTGGTTGGCATTATTTTTTCTCCTTTATCTTACACATCCAGTTTCAGCTGGATTTCTTCCTCTGCCTCTGCCTTAAAGTCCTCTATCTGGACAGGGTCAGGGACAGGCAGGGATTCCAGATCCTGTACGCCGAAGCAGCGCAGAAACTCTTCCGTGGTCCCGAGCAGGATCGGACGTCCAGGGGCATCCAGACGCCCCAGCTCCCTGACCAGACTGTATTCTACCAGCTTGTTGATGGCGTGGTCACATTTTACCCCTCGGATCTTCTCGATCTCCGCCTTTGTAACCGGCTGTTTGTATGCAATGATGGATAAGGTTTCCAGCATAACATCTGACAGTGCCGGCTTCTGAGGATGCAGGGCAATATTGATCAGATACTGATAATATTCTTTCTTTGTACACATCTGGAAAGAATTCTCCAACTCTATGATCTGGATGCCTCTGTTCTCTTCCTGATAACGGTCCATCATATTGCGGATGATCCTTCCTGTTGTCTTCTCGTCCACACCGATGGCTCTGGCGATCCGGGGCAGTTCTACGGAACCGCCCATTGCAAAAAGTATTGCTTCTATCGCAGCTTCTGTCTCCTTAATCTTCACTCAGTCTTCCTCATTCCTTTTATTACATATTGATCTCTGTATTCTATGGTTCATCTTCCGCAAATTCTGTAAGATTCTTCCATGTATCCGGGTCTGTCTGTACTTCAACAGAGATATCATCGAACAGTCCGTCCTGCTCTACATGGATATGTCCCATTTTCATCAGTTCCAGTATGGAGAGAAAGGTGACGATCACCTGTACTTTCGAGCACTGACTCTCCAGGAGATTGCGGAAGCTGAATTTTTGATGGGTACGGGCAAAATCTTTGATCTCTATCATCTTATCAGACAGACTGACCTCTTCCTTCTCTATGGTTCCGAATTTGCTTCGGATAGGATCGACCTTGTCTTCCTGCCTGCGGATGATAGACTTGTAGATTGCATTCAGCTTCTCCAGTGTGAGACCTGCCAGAAGTTCCTTGGGATCTACAGGCTCTCTGTACTGCAGTACCTCATCGGGAAGAGTGGGCTCTTTAAAGAATACATTTGCCGCATCGTCCATCTTGTCTTTCAGCTCATAGGACATAAACTTATACATCTTATATTCCAGAAGTTTCTCCACCAGTTCCGCTCTTGGATCTTCCTCTTCTCCCTCCTCATTGACTTCTTTCGGGAGAAGCATTTTACACTTGATATCCAGCAATGTGGCTGCCATAACCATAAACTCGCTCATAACACCAAGGTCTTCCCGCTCCATGGCATGGATGTATTCCATATACTGATCTGTGATCTCCACGATGGGGATATCATAGATATCTATTTTATTTTTTTCGATAAGGTGCAGTAAGAGATCCAGAGGACCTTCAAATACTTCCAGCTTTACCGGAATTCCCATAGCACAGTCTTTTCCTTTTCAAGTAAATATTTCGCTGCCATACAGTCAGCAGACAGTAACAATATTCTCAGGCATTCGGTTTCAGATCCACCATCAGCAATTCCCTGGGATTATGGATCCTTACAGGTATGGTGTGTTCCCCTGCTCCTGCGCTTACCAGCATATGCTGTTCCTTCCTGTGGAAATCTCCGCAGCAGAACTTCGGAAATGGATGAAGCTGTGGGGAAAGCAGCCCATTGTGCCTGCCAATTCTTACAATCCCTCCATGATAATGTCCGCTCAGGATCAAATCTGCCCCCCAGTCAAAATAGGTTTCTCCATATTTGGGACTGTGGGCCAGAAGAATATTCAGGGAATCGGAAGATGGTTCTCCGATCAATTCCCTGACTTCCTCTCTTTTAAGCTGTGGAGAAAATGGCTTCTTATAATAAATCAGAGGTACTTCCAGACCATAGACAGTAAGGCTGGTTTTTCCCACCTGCAGGCTGCAGGATTCATTATGCAGGATATGGATCCCGGCTGTCTTCAGCTCCTTTTCATATTCCTGATATCGGGCTGCCATACAGTTCTCCTGAGGATCTGTCCTGTACAGCTTATATTCATGGTTTCCCAGTGCATAATAAACAGGATACTGCTGAGCCAGGCTCCTCAGAAGAGATGATGCAGTCTTTAAAGAAGCAGAATCATTTCTCACGACCATATCACCGGCAATGAGGATCCCATCCGGTCTGTACCGGTGGATCGTCTCCGAAAGCTTTCTGTTATCAGGGCCAAATTCCATGCCATGAAGATCTGCGATCACAGCAAATCTGATGCCTCTCGCATCCTTTATTTTGTTAGAATGGATTGTATAATGTACGGTTTTAAATCTTTTCATGCAAGTTTTCTTTTCCCTTTATGTTCACTTTGTGTCTGACAACGCATTTTGCGGGATATTATTTTCCGAATCCGCAGTTCGGGAATGTACAGACATCACAGTTCAGGCAGAGTCCACCCTCTCCAAGTTGGTTAATCTCTGATAACGTGATCTCATCATCTGCCATCAGTCTCGGCAGAAGCAGATCAAAGATGGTATTCTTTGCATACATAACACATCCCGGAAGCCCAAGGATCGGTATCTGCCTGCCGTCTTTCTCATAATAGGAAACCAGCATCATAGCTCCCGGAAGTACGGGTGCACCGTAGGATACGATGCGGGTTCCTGTTGCTTTGATCGCACCCGGAGTTCTGTCATCCGGATCTACGCTCATTCCACCGCTGCAGACTACCATATCGGCCCCCTCTTCGATAAATTTCAGGATGTCGGCTGTTATCTGCTCCATATCGTCACCCGGTTTTGTCTGACCGATGACCTCTGATGGAAATTTTGCAAATTTATCTCTCAGTACAGGAGTGAAGGTGTCAGTGATCAGACCTTTCTGCACTTCACTTCCTGTTGTTACGATACCCACCTTTTTCTTCTTATATGGCAGAATGGAAAAGATCGGCTCTGTGCCTGCCACCTCTGCTGCACGATCCATTTTCTCCTTCTCGATCACCAGAGGGATAATTCTGGTTCCTGCAAGTTTGTCGCCCTTCTTTACAGGAAAATCTCCATGGCGGGATGCAATCATCATCTCTCCAAGTGAGTTGACAGCCAGCAGAGCTTCTCTGCGGATCTTAAGCACTCCGTCAATGTCTGCGATCAACTCGATCTTTCCCTCTTTTATATCAGAACCATGCATGGTGTCCGAATCTCCGGCACAGATCTTATAAAGGATCTCTGCGCCTTCATTCTCATGAAGGATTCCTTCTTTCTTCTCCCACACATATAAATGTTCTTTTCCTACAGAGAGTAACAGAGGAATATCCTCTTCTCTGACAATATGACCTTTCTTAAAAAGCACCCCTTTTTTTACATCTTTGATAATCTGTGTGATGTCATGGCATAAAATGTGCCCTACGGCATCTTCTGTACGGATTTCTTTCATTATATAGTACCTTCCTTTTGTTTTTTATTTCCCTCAATACCCATTTGGATTTTATTATACATCGGATTGCTGTCCTTTGTCAAAAAATTATAAAACTGTCCAAAATACTTTTTGTCTACAGTCTCATGACAACTTTTTTCAGGCAGTCCGGATATGTGGCTTTTCCTGCATTTTCCCCATAAAGGATCCTCACTCTTCCCAGTTCCTTCCCATCGACGGAATAGATCATCTCCCCTGCCAGGGTGTTCTTTTTCACCGGGGCCTTTACTTCCCTGTGGATCCTCAGCTTTCTTTTTACATTTCCGATATTCTGTCCTGTGGTGTCCAGATAGTGAAACTGTTCTTCATAAACCAGGGAAACCGTTTTTTTCTTTCCATTTCTGACCGGGATCTCAGGCAGAGCTTCCATTTTCTTATCTATGTACAGGCTGCATTTTGAAAAGCCATAATTTAACATGGAGGCAGCATCTTTAAATCGCACTTTATAGTCCGGGGCTGCCATCACTACTGCGATCAGAGTAATGTCATTTCTTTTTGCAACTGCGCTGAGGCAGTATTTTGCAATGCTGGTGCTTCCTGTTTTCAGGCCGACACAGCCATCGTAGCTGCGGATCAGTTTGTTGGTATTGGTAAGTCCGAATTCCTTGGTCCCCTGCCTGGTCACATGGGTGATATTTTCCATCCATATGGAAGAATATTCCAGAATTTTCGGATATTTTGTAATCAGTTCCCTGCTCATGATGGCAATGTCCCTGGCTGTTGTGTAATGATCGGGAGATTCTGTCAGACCACAGCAGTCTTCAAAATGAGTATTTTTCATCCCAAGTCCTTCTGCCCGTTCATTCATGTGGCGGACAAATTCCTGTTCACTGCCGCAGATATGCTCTGCCATTGCTACGCTGGCATCGTTTCCTGACGCGATTACAATGCATTTGATCAGGGTTTCCACTGTCTGGATTTCCCCCTCCTCCAGAAACACCTGAGAACCGCCCATTGACTTTGCATGTGCACTGGTTGTGACTGTGTCGTCCATTTTCAGGCTGCCTTTATCCAGAGCATCAAAGATCAGGATCAGAGTCATGATCTTCGTGATACTGGCAGGGCTTCGTCTGGTATCCGCATCCTTCTGATAAACGACTGTTCCTGTCTGCGCTTCCATTAAGATTCCTGATGGTGCTTCAATAAGATCTGTGGATTCTGCCTGTTTGGTATTGCTTTCCTCGGGCAAAAAGATTCCGGCGGCATAAGCAGGGGTAATGATAGTGCAGACCATGATGATCACAGCGCATATTATGGAGATCCATTTTTTTCGCATATTCTCTCTCCGATCAATGTACCGGCAGGCTGCCGGCGCACGCTCTAAGACTACTTTCTTTATTCATTATATAGCAATCCAATAAAATAATGCATCTTAATCCGATCCGATACCTGATCATAATCAGATAAAAAGCACTGAAAACCATAAAAATACGATTTTCAGTGCTCATTTTACATCAGCGGCGCAAATGCGCGGAAAATATTCTGCATGATACGCAGCCCTATATTTCTGTTCAGGCAGAATTCCGGTTCTATTTGCCTGCAATATTCCATAGTCTGGATAAAATCATCTTTGATATCCTGTATTACTCTGTTTCTGTAGATCCATACACCATCCTCAAAATGAAGATAAAGACTTCGATAGTCCAGGTTGATGGTTCCCACAACTCCAATCTCATCATCACTCACAAAGGATTTTGCGTGAAGGAAACCGGGCTGATATTCATAAATCTTTACACCGGCTTCCAGAAGCTGCCTGTAATAGGACTGGGTAAGGATAAATACCAGCTTCTTGTCAGGGATTCCCGGCGTCATAATACGCACATCCACCCCGCTTTTGGCTGCCAGACAGAGGGCAGTCATCATCTCATTGTCTATGATCAGATAAGGAGTACAGATATATACATATTTTTTTGCTTTGTTGATAATGTTCAGATATACATCTTCACCGACAACCTCCTCATCCAGAGGTGTATCACAGAATGGCTGGACAAATCCGTCACTCTCAAATTCTTCCTCATGATATCTGTGGGGAAAATAGGCTTCATAATCAATACTTTCTTCAGATCTGCCGATCACCGCCCACATATGGAGAAACATTACCGTCATATTCCAGACAGCTTCCCCTTTGAGCATAACCGCCGTGTCCTTCCAGTGTCCGAAACGCTCTTTCTGGTTGATATATTCATCTGCAAGATTGATGCCTCCCGTAAATCCAACCCATCCGTCAATGATACAGAGCTTCCTGTGATCCCGGTTATTCTGGATAATATTCAAAATGGGACGGAAAGGATTAAATACCTGACATTTGATTCCTTTTTTCTGAAGCTCTTCATAATATTTATGGGGAAGTGTTGTAAGACATCCAAATCCATCATAAATCAGGCGCACATCCACACCCTCCGCAGCTTTCTCTTCCAGAATATTCAGGATTGTCTGCCACATCACCCCATCATTGATAATGAAATATTCAATAAAAATATATTTCTTCGCCTGTTTCAGTTCCCTCACAAGCACCGGAAACATATCATCTCCTACCTGAAAATACTCTGCAGTTGTGTTCTCATGGACCGGAAATCTGGAAACATCCGAAATATATCTGGACTGGTTTGAAGCCGAGGGATCCAGAGCCTCCAGCTTCTGCCTCGTCTGTGGCCGATCCCGCAGATACTCCCTGCTCTCCTCAATCCTCTGTTCAAAATGCTGCTGCATGATCGCAGCGATCCTGGAACGTCCAAATACAAAATATAATACCACTCCAAGGATTGGCAGGATCAGAATCAGCATTGTCCAGGCCAGTTTGTAGGAAGGGTTTATTTCCTTATTCAGGATCCATAATACCAGTACAATACCTATCAGCCTTAATCCGATATCAATATATCTGGAATAAGCGGCCAGACGCAGTACCATCATTAAGATCCATCCGAGCTGGACAAGCATTGCAACCGCAACATAAAAGATTCTGTTGAAAATCAGCTTTGCCAGTTTTTTAAACAGTAAAAGGATCCAGTTTTTCTTTTCTTTAAGTATTTTGTTATTTTCTGCCTTCAAGATTACTTCCTTCCCCTGATTATTGTCCAAATTATGATAAAAATCCCTGACAGAACTGCCAGGGATTTTTGCGCACAATTAATTATATTTACGTTTTCTTGCGGCTTCAGATTTCTTTTTACGACGAACGCTTGGTTTCTCGTAATGCTCTCTTTTGCGGATTTCCTGCTGGATTCCTGCTTTTGCACAGCTTCTCTTGAATCTGCGAAGAGCGCTATCTAAAGTCTCGTTCTCTTTTACGATTACGTTTGACATAGACTCACACCTAACCTCCCTCCAGTTGTAGATTGTGCTAAAATACAACTGTCTGGGTATTTTTTCTTGCACAAGTGATATTATATATCATTGCCTGTGGGTTCGTCAACATCTTTTTGGTTAAATTTTGCAGATTTTTTTAGTTACTATTCACACGCCACTATCCCGCGAGGTGTTTTGGCATGTATATGCCAAAATCCCGAGACATACCGCGCGAATTTATGCGATTAGCATAAATTCTGTGCATCGCGAAGCGTGTTGCTGGTCACAAAGTGAGCAGTAACAATTTTTACTTTATCTGACCTTCAAGGATTCCTGCTGCTGCATCTACGGCTTCCTGAGCTTTGGCAGGGTTCTTTCCACCGGCCTGAGCCATGTTCGGACGTCCGCCGCCGCCACCGCCTACGATAGCTGCCACTGCTTTGATCAGGTTACCTGCGTGGGCACCTGCTTTCTGTGCTGCGTCAGTAGCCATTGCAAGAAGATTTACTTTCTCACCGTTTACTGCTGCCAGAAGGACAACACCTTCACCAAGTTTGCCTTTCAGCTGGTCGCCAAGGTCACGAAGTCCGTTCATATCCACTCCGTCTACTTTTGCAGCAAGAAGTTTCACACCTTTGACTTCTACTACTTTATCCATAACATCTCCCAGAGCTCCCTGAGCCAGTTTGCTCTTTAAGGATTCGTTCTCACTGGAGAGTGCCTTTACTTCTCCCTGAAGATGTCCGATCTTCTCTACGATCTCTGCAGGATTTGCTTTGAGAGCTTTTGCAGCTTCATGAAGCAGTTCTTCCTGTTTCTTATAGTATTCCAGAACACCATTTCCTGTCAGAGCTTCAATACGGCGCACACCTGCTGCAATACCGGATTCGGAAACAATTTTGAACAGCATGATGTTGCCTGTGTTTGCCACATGAGTACCACCGCAGAGTTCCTTGGAGAAGTCGCCCATGGATACCACACGTACCTTCTGATCATATTTCTCTCCGAACAGAGCCATTGCTCCGGATTTCTTAGCCTCTTCCACATCCATAACATCTGTACGGACTTCAAGACCAGCCTGGATTTCTTTATTAACAAGCGCTTCTACCTGCGCGATCTCATCAGCTGTCATAGCCTGGAAATGAGCAAAGTCGAAACGAAGTCTGTCCGGTGTTACCAGAGAACCCTTCTGTTCTACATGACTTCCAAGAACTGTCTTTAATGCTTTCTGAAGAAGATGTGTTGCACTGTGGTTCTTCTCAGTGTCTCTTCTTGCAGCTTCATCCACTTTCAGGGAAACAGTTTCGCCTGTGGAGATCATACCGGATTCCATATGACCTACATGTCCGAATTTACCGCCGCGAAGCTTGATGGTGTCTTCTACTACGAACTTACCGTTTGCAGTTTCGATCACACCTGTATCTCCGACCTGTCCACCCATAGTTGCGTAGAATGGAGTCTGCTCTGTAAAGACTGTTCCTTTCTGTCCTTCCATCAGGGAGTTTACGATCTCTGTCTCTGTTGTAAGGACTGTTACTTTGGAATCAAAGGTAAGATGATCGTATCCTACGAATTCTGTTGTAACATTTACATCAATATCATCATATACAGTTGCGTCAGCACCCATATAGTTTGTCACTTCACGTGCAGAACGTGCTTTGTTTCTCTGCTCTTCCATACATTTCTGGAAGCCTGCCTCGTCAATATCATATCCTTTTTCCTCAAGGATCTCTTTTGTAAGATCCATCGGGAATCCGTAAGTATCATATAATTTGAATGCATTTTCGCCGGAAAGTGTTTTCTCTCCTGCTGCTTTCATCTCATCTTCCATCTCTCCAAGGATACGAAGACCCTGGTCAATGGTCTTGTTGAACTGGTTTTCTTCATTTGTGAGAACTTTAAAGATAAATTCTTTCTTCTCTTCCAGCTCCGGATATCCTGCTTTGGAACCATTGATCACTTCTTCACTTAATTTTGCAAGGAAGGTGCCTTCGATTCCAAGAAGACGTCCGTGACGTGCTGCACGACGGATCAGACGGCGGAGTACATAACCGCGGCCTTCGTTTGTAGGCATGATACCGTCGGAGATCATAAATGTTGCAGAACGGATATGGTCTGTGATCAGACGGATGGATACGTCATCATTATAATTCTTCTCGTATTCTTTTCCGGAGATCTTACATACCAGGTTACGCAGTGCGCAGATAGTATCTACATCGAAGATGGAATCTACGTCCTGCACAACAACTGCCAGACGTTCCAGACCCATACCTGTATCAATGTTCTTCTGTTTCAGTGTTGTATAATTTCCGTTTCCATCGTTCTCAAACTGAGTAAATACGTTGTTCCATACTTCCATGTAACGGTCGCAGTCACAGCCTACTGTACAGCCAGGTTTCCCGCAGCCGTATTTCTCTCCACGGTCATAGTAGATTTCTGAACATGGACCACAGGGACCTGCACCATGCTCCCAGAAGTTATCTTCTTTTCCAAAACGGAAAATTCTGTCAGCAGGGATTCCGATCTCTTTGTTCCAGATGTCAAATGCTTCGTCATCTTCCAGGTATACAGAAGGATAAAGACGGTTTGCATCCAGTCCTACTACTTCTGTCAGGAATTCCCAGGACCAGTGGATGGCTTCTGTCTTGAAATAGTCACCAAAGGAGAAGTTACCAAGCATCTCAAAGAATGTACCGTGACGTGCAGTTTTACCTACATTCTCGATATCACCTGTACGGATACATTTCTGGCAGGTACTTACTCTTGTTCTTGGCGGGATTTCAGCACCTGTAAAATATGGTTTCAGCGGAGCCATACCTGCGTTGATCAGCAGAAGACTCTTATCTCCCTGTGGTACCAGGGAAAAGCTTTTCATTACCAGATGTCCTTTGCTCTCCATGAAGTCGAGGAACATCTGACGAAGTTCGTTTACTCCGTATTTCTTCATAATCTTTTCCTCCTGAAATCGGCGGCACCGGTTCAGCAGTATCCGCCGATATTTCTATAATGAATTTTTTATTTTGCCAGAACTTTGTTGAATTTCTTTTTGCCTTTTTTCAGCACTACACCTTCACCTGTAAGTGCATCTTTGGCAACTGTGTATTTCACATCTGTGATCTTCTCACCGTCAATGGAAACACCGCCCTGTTCAATGGCGCGACGTCCCTCGGAACGTGTTGGAACCATTCCTGCTTTTACAAGCATGGAGATCAGGTCGATTGTTCCTTCTTCTGAGAAGTCTTCGTCTGCAAGCTCAGTTGTCGGCATGTGTGCTGTATCAGCGCCGCCTGCAAAAAGTGCTCTTGCGCCTTCCTGCGCTTTCTTTGCTTCCTCTTCGCCATGAACCAGATTTGTCAGCTCGTATGCAAGGATTTCTTTTGCTTTATTCAACTGGCTTCCTTCCCATTTCGCCATCTCATCGATTTCTTCTAACGGAAGGAAGGTAAGGAGACGCATACATTTGATAACATCTGCATCATCCACGTTTCTCCAGTACTGATAGAAATCGAAAGGAGAAGTCTTCTCCGGGTCAAGCCATACAGCACCGGACTGTGTTTTACCCATCTTCTTACCTTCGGAGTTCAGAAGAAGTGTGATCGTCATGGCGTAAGCGTCTTTTCCAAGTTTACGACGGATCAGCTCTGTACCGCCAAGCATATTTGCCCACTGGTCATCACCGCCGAACTGCATGGTGCAGCCGTATTTCTGATACAGCATGTAGAAGTCGTAGCTCTGCATGATCATATAGTTGAACTCAAGGAATGTAAGTCCACGTTCCATACGCTGTTTGTAGCACTCGTGAGAGAGCATACGGTTTACAGAGAAATGTGGTCCAACATCACGAAGTACTTCTACATAATTTAAATTCATCAGCCAGTCTGCATTGTTTACCATTAATGCCTTGCCGTCTGAGAAGTCGATAAAACGCTCCATCTGTTTCTTGAAGCAGTCGATGTTGTGCTGAATGGTCTCCACTGTCATCATCTGACGCATATCAGATCTTCCGGACGGGTCACCGATCATACCGGTTCCGCCGCCTAATAATGCGATTGGTTTATTTCCCGCCATCTGCAGACGTTTCATCAGGCAGAGCGCCATGAAATGTCCTACATGAAGGCTGTCTGCGGTAGGGTCAAAGCCAATGTAAAATGTGGCTTTTCCATTATTTACCATTTCTTTGATCTCTTCTTCGTCTGTTACCTGGGCAATCAGACCACGGGCTTTCAGCTCGTCCCAAACTGTCATTGTTTGTTTCCTCCTCGTAATAAAATAAAACAACCCGGTTCCTGTCCCTTTAGGACGAGAACCGGGTCCCGCG
Organism: Blautia sp. DFI.6.71; assembly: GCF_020593585.1. Taxonomy (NCBI): domain Bacteria; kingdom Bacillati; phylum Bacillota; class Clostridia; order Lachnospirales; family Lachnospiraceae; genus Blautia; species Blautia sp. DFI.6.71. The sequence goes on along the minus strand of NZ_JAJDMJ010000001.1, from coordinate 258,648 downwards.
ATACCACCTAAATTCGCAGAAAACTCGCATTCTCTGCCTCAATAAGTAACAAACCATGCCATTGTTATGATAAACAACGGTTCTCTCTGTTACTTAAGCATGTTAACGGATGCCACTCCGCTGCAGCCTACTTACCTTACAATATCTCTGAGGTGTTCGGTGCAGAGCTCCGGGAGGTATTCACATAAGTTCCCCACGCGCCTCTCACCTGCCGGCAGCTCTCTGTCTGTTTTCCCTATGTTACTCTTTCCCATCTGTGCTTTTTTATATCATATATCTGCAAGTATACAAATACAAAATTTATTTGTCAAGGAATTTATAACAATCCTCTTCATATTTCACCAACTTAAAGCATTAATGTACTCACCCTGAAATCCAGTCCACAAAGAATACATGTCCTTTGTACTGTTCATATTCCAGCTTGCTGAAATTAAGGTTCTGTGCCTTAAATGCTGCCGGAGTCATAAAGAATTTGTAATTGAAATCCTTTGTCTTAAATCCCGGGAGTGTTCTCTTTGTGCCATGATTCACATAGTTACTGAACACTTCCATGGCTGCCTTTGCTGCCGCATAGGCATTGGTCCTGTCCTCAAACTGGCCTTTCAGTCTTTTAAGAAGTGCTCCGTCTGTGACAACCGCATACTGGGTAGGTTTTCCCTGATATACCACATAACGGATCTGTGACGGAAATTCTTTATATTGGTCAATGGTACAGTTTAATACGCAAAGCGCAACTGCCTCCATTCCCACGACTCCCTGATCTCCTGCTTCTGCATCACACACTGCTGCCAGAAGATCCAGATCTGACACCTTTCCGTCTGCAATTCCCGGATGTTCCAGGAACTCTTCTTCCATATAGTAGTATTTATTATTCTTCGCATCAAAGACCTTGACATATTTGCCCTCTACTGTGTAATCATTATCGGAAGTCTTTGTTGCAGCACCGTCAGAATCAAACCTGTATGTAGTTCCGTCAATGGAAGCGATGGTATTTGCCAGCATCACTCCTGATGTATCAAAGTAATATTTCTTTCCATCAAGCTCAAGCCAGCCTGTCTTCGCCTTACCATCTGAAGGGTTGAAATAATATTTCTTACTTCCTACGGTTCCGAAACCTTTCTGATAACGGACACCGGTTGATTTTGAAAAATAGTAATAGTCTGAGTCAATTTTCTCCAGACCTGTATACATTATTCCATTTGACGGCTTAAAGTATCTGTAATTTCCGGCACTGCTCTTCACCCAGCCTGTACACATACGTCCATTGGCCTGACTGAAATAGCGTTTCTGTTCTTTTTTGTTCTCCACCCAGCCTTTGGCCATAACGCCGGAACCGCTGTAAAAATAATATTTATATTCATCTGTATCTGTGAGCCAGCCTCTTGTCAGCAGGCCTGTTGTCTCATCAAAATGACGGGTATTTCCATTGGAATCAGTGATAAATCCTGTCACCATATATCCGGCTCCGCTGGTAAAGTATCGAATCGCCTGTCCGCTGGAGTCTTTTACCCAGCCTTTTACCTGAACTCCTGTTTTCTTATCAAAGTAATATTTCTTACCCTTAAGTTCCAGCCAGCCTTTCTGTTTGGAACCGTCTTTGTTTATGTAATAGGTTTTCCCTTTCTGAGTGACAAATCCTGTTTTTGTTGCCGCGGATACACTAAAACAGCCCATTACAAAAACGGTCATCACAAAAAGGAGCAGATACTTTAACAATAGTTTCCCATGTTTCTTCATTCTTATTCTCCGTTTCCTCTCTTTTTATACGTATTGTTTTACGTTTTAATTGGGTTATTGTTGCATTTCTTTCTCAATCATTACAGATTTGTTACGTGGTATATTATATCGGATTCATATATTATTGTCAACTTGTGAAAAGCAACAATTCGCATCGAACTTAAGGTTATTGGTTATTGGTTACTGTGAACATAATGAACAATAATGAAACTGTAACACTTTTTGCGGTTCCACATATGATAGGATTGTAAAGAAAAAAAACGGAGGATTTAATATGAGCGACTTAGCTGCTACAAATTGCGGATGTGAGGACAGAGGAGGATGCGGATGTGGCTGCGCTAATAACAGCGGATGCGGATGCGACAATGGCTGCGGATGTAATAACGGATGTGGATGTAACAGTGGATGGGGACTTTCAGGCGGAAATAATTCCTGCTGTAATATCCTCTGGATCATCATCCTTCTGTGCCTGTGCGGAAACAATAACTGCGGATGCAACAATGGCTGCGGCGGATGTGGCAACGGTGACAACTGCTGGATTATTATCGTGCTGCTTCTGTTATGTGGAAACAATGGCTGTGGATGTGGCTGCTGACAATCATTTTCTGTTGGCAGGGGGATCTTTCCCTCTGCCTCTTTATATTTTACAGGATTATAACTTCGTCCTTATTATTCATGCTGCCTGATATTATCCTTATCTTTCATATTCCGGGAATTGATCCTGTCTGTTTTCTTTTCCGGGTGCACTGTCTGAGCACATTGTTTTTTCTTTTTCACACACTCCAAATCTATCTCATAAAAAGCATTTCCATCTATAATAAGCATTTCTTTCTTTTCTTCTGACTCTGATCCCATATCTGATTCTCCATTTTTTGCAACTGCAAACGCATGATACCTGCAGCAATTCCATAAAATTTGAGGCAGCGTGCAGTAAAACAGTCTCACAGTTACTTAAATTCTACTTTATTATATGTCAGAATCCTTCTCCCCGTCATATTCTGTTAATAAAAAACATAAAATGGAAGCAGATATTATGAATGAAGAGCAGATTTCCCAGACTTTGCTGGATCAGATGGTCAGTTCTGACCGCGAACAGATGATAAAAGCCGCCATTCCTTATCTTCCGCCAAAAGGACAGCAGATTTTCTCAGTCTATGAAAAAGCGGTTGAATTTATCAATACGGTTTCTGTTTTCAGCAAAAGAAGTTCCGGCAGCGATCTGTGTGCCATGAGCATGCCGGCCCAGAATCCGGTGGATATCGTCAATGATATCCGCAGCTTCTGTTATGGTCCCAGCAGGGATAAATTAAATCAGATGGTAAATATGATGGCTATGGTTCAGATGCTGCAGCTCATGAATCAGCCTGCAGATGGTGAGAAGGAGGATTCCCATGAATGATGACTGGCGCAACAACCCGAAGCTTGCAGGTATGGATCGTTCCAAGCTTGATATGCTTCAGAATCTGGCTTCCCAGGGAAGTTCAAAGGGTGCAAATGAGATGCTGCCTTTCCTGATGAGTGCAGCTGCTCAGGGGAAAAAAGGCGGTCTGAAATTTAATGCTGATGAGATTTCTGCGATCATTGAAGTGCTGAAGATGGGGAAATCTCCCGCAGAGACACAAAAACTTGATAAAGTGGTGAACCTTATGAAAATGATGCGGTGACCAAGTCCCCACTCACTGCTTATTGCTTTTCGCAGACTCCGCAGAAAACTTACCTGATTCGGTTAATATGAATTGCCATGATAACAAAAAGAGTACATTTCATCAACTTTCCGAAATGTACTCTTATGTTCAGTAATGTAACTTGTCACCAATTATTATCTGTCATATTTGCGCAGCCTGTCGCAGATAAATGTCAGTGCCTGTTCAACTGCCTGGTCTCTGATACTTTTTCTGTCGCCCTCAAAGTGAAATTCCCTCACAGTTGTCTTTCCTGCACAGTAACATCCCATAAATACAGTTCCCACCGGTGTTTCCTCTGTTCCACCGCCCGGACCTGCAAGTCCTGTCACAGAGAGACAGACATCGGTTTTGGCTGCTTTCGCACCGCCTTTTGCCATCTGTCCGGCACATTTGGCTGAGACAGCACCTTCTTTCTTCAGTGTGCTCTTCTTTACTCCAAGACATTTTCTTTTGGCGCGGTTTGTATATGTGACATAGCCGCACATAAATACCTCAGAAGCTCCCGGCACATTTACGATGTCCGCTGCTACCGCACCGCCTGTACAGGACTCGGCAAGAGACAGTGTCATTTTCTTTTTTTTCAGGAGTCCTACAACTGTTTCTTCTAATGCTGTTTCCTCTAATGCTGATTCTTCTGATGCTTCCTTTTCTGAAGCCATATTAAAGCCTTCTTTCTAATCCTGCATGGACAGAACACTTCTGTTCTGCCAGATATATGTGATCAGGGAAATAACGGTAAGTGCCAGAGAAAGCCAGATAAATATCTGTTCCAGAATATCAAACACTCCGCCCAGATCGATCAGCAGTAAAATGATCATGATCATCTGGGAAACCGTCTTGAATTTGCCCCAGTAGTTTGCCGCGATCACAACACCGTTCTCGGCTGCGATCAGACGGAATCCGCTGATAATAAATTCTCTTCCTATGATAATGATAACAAACCATGCCGGAAGTTTTTCCAGTTCAATAAAGCAGATCATTGCAGAACACACAAGCAGCTTGTCTGCAAGAGGATCCATGAATTTTCCAAAGTTTGTCACCAGATTGTATTTTCTGGCAAGCTTTCCATCAAACCAGTCGGTCACACTTGCAACAACAAAAATAGCAAGTGCTATATAGCGGTTTGCCTCACCGCCCAAGTCTGTAAGCATAAACAGTACAAGAAACGGAACCAGGATCATTCTGGCTACTGTAAGTTTATTCGGTGTATTCATCTGCCAACTCTCCTATCAAATCATATTCCAGTGCACCGGTCACACGTACCTTTGCAAAATCTCCTGTCATCAGAAGTTCTCCTGTCTGCACAAAAATATAACCGTCGACCTTTGGTGCATCTCCGTAAGTTCTGCCAATGTATGCGCTCTCATCTGCAACTTTTCCCTCGATCATCACGAGAAGTTCCTGTCCGATACGGTCAGTTCCCTTATCATAGGAAATCTCCTGCTGAAGCTCCATGATCTCGTCACGTCTGGCCTCTTTGACTTCTTCCGCAACCTGATCAGGCATCGTTGCTGCAGGTGTATCTTCTTCCGGTGAGTAAGTAAATACTCCCAGACGGTCAAATTCCATCTCATCCACAAAGCTCATCAGCTCTTCGTGGTCTTCCTGTGTTTCCCCGGGGAATCCGGAGATCAGAGTGGTACGGAGCACGATGTCAGGAATCTCCCGGCGAAGCTTATTTACAATCTCCACCAGTTCTGCCTGTGTTGTCCTTCTTCCCATTCTCTTTAAGATACGGTCACTTGCATGCTGGATCGGAAGATCCAGATAATGGCAGATCTTCTTCTCCTCTTTCATGGTCTGGATCAGTTCATCATAAATTTCCTCCGGATAGCAGTAAAGCACGCGGATCCAGCGGATTCCTTTGATCTTGCATAACTCTTTCAGGAGGATATGAAGAGATTTCTTTCCATATATATCAGTTCCATATACGGTTGTCTCCTGTGCGACAAGGATCAGCTCTTTTACGCCTTCCTCTGCCATCTCCTTTGCCTGTGTTACCAGACGTTCCATCGGAACGCTTCGGAATTTACCGCGAAGTTTCGGGATGATACAGTAGGTGCAGTGTTTATCACAGCCTTCTGCTATCTTGAGGTATCCGAAATGTCCGCCTGTTGTGAGAACACGTTTGCCAAGCTTTTCCGGAAGATAATCAATATCTTTAAATTCCTGGAAATGTTTTCCTTCCATTGCTTCACGGATTGCCTTAAGGATGTCTCCGTAGGAAGTTGTTCCAAGTACTGCATCTACTTCCGGTACTTCCTCAATGATCTCATTCTTATAACGCTGTGCCATACATCCTGTGACAACCAGGACTTTACAGCTCCCGGTTTTCTTGTATTCTGCCATCTCAAGGATGGTGTTGACGCTCTCTTCCTTTGCGTCATTGATAAAGCAGCAGGTGTTCACCACAATGGCCTCTGCTTCAGTTTCATCATCTACGATCTCGAACCCGTTACCTGTAAGAAGTCCAAGCATTTCTTCGGAATCTACAAGGTTCTTGTCACAGCCTAATGATACGAATAATAATTTCATAAATTCTCCTATAAGAATGTGCCTGAAAATATACCTCTGTAATTCTCAGACACATCCTTTTGTTTATCTATTGTGTTACCATCAGTTCTTACTCTTCAGTTGTTTCTGCAGTTGTTTCTTCTGCTGTTTCAGCAGTCTCTGTGATTTCAGAAGCCTGTGCTGATTCTTCTGTCTGTGCCTCAGCTGTCTGTTCTGTTCCTTCTTCATCCTCTTCTTCCGGAGCAAGGATCTTTACTTTTCCTTTGTAGAGCTCGTCGATCGCAACTGAGAGAGGTTTCTTGCCTTCCGCACCCTCTACCATTGGTTTGGAACCTGCAATGATCTGGCGTGCACGTTTACTTGCAGCAAGTACAAGGGAATAACGGCTGTTAAGGGACATTGTTGTATCGTCGTCCTCACTGTTTGTATTGATTGCTTCGATTAATTCTGTATAAGACGGATGTATCATGTATTTTCTCCTTTCTTTTAAGCGGTCTGGGCCGCATGTTTATCATTTCTGAAATGCTTTTGTCTGTTTCTGGATATCTGCGATAAATTCTGCATTTCTGGATACTCTGGAATGTTCACTCACAATAATCTGATGAAGATGGTCTACGCATTCCTCTACAGTATCGTTGACAAGAATATAGTCATATTGTCCCATACCTTCTGCCTCTTCACCAGCTCTTGCAAGTCTGTCTGCGATCACCTGTGCGGTTTCTGTTCCTCTGCCTGTGAGACGGCGTTCCAGTTCCTCCACAGTCGGCGGAGTTACAAACACCAGAAGTGCTTCCGGTATTTTCTCTTTGATCTTCATTGCGCCCTGGATTTCGATCTCAAGGATTACATTTCTGCCTGCCTGAAGCTGCTCTTCGACATAAGAGCGTGGAGTGCCGTAATAATTTTCCACATACTGGGCATATTCAAGCAATGCATCCTCTTCGATCAGCTTCTCAAATTCATCCCTTGTACGGAAGAAATATTCTCTGCCGTCCTCTTCACCGGGACGGGGTTTTCTGGTTGTTGCGGAGACAGATAATGCATAACCATCATATTTCTCCATGAGGCGTTTCATTACTGTGCCTTTTCCTGCACCGGAAAATCCGGAAACCACTACTAAAATTCCTTTATTCATGGGTCTCTCCCTTATCCTCGTTTTCATATATTTCTGCAAATCTCCGGGCAATGGTCTCAGGCTGAAGTGCGCTGAGCACCAGATAATCGTCGCTTGTGACGATCACTGCTTTTGTCTTTCGCCCCTGAGTTGCATCAATCAGTGACCGGGTTCCCTTTATGCTCTGCACCATTCTTTTTACAGGTGCCGCATCCGGGCTTACCACTGCCACGATTTTCTGTGAATTGACTACATTTCCAAAACCGATATTAATAAGTCTTGCCACGTTTTCTTCCTCTATTCTACGTTCTGGATCTGTTCTCTGACTTTCTCGATCTCTGTTTTCAGATCAATGGCAATGTTGGAAATCTCCAGATCACTTGATTTGGATAAAATCGTGTTTGCTTCTCTGTTCATTTCCTGTGCCATGAAGTCCAGTTTGCGTCCGATGCCTTCTTTCTCTGTTGTAAGCATCTTTTTCATGTTCCTGATGTGGCTGTGAAGGCGGACGGTTTCCTCATCATTGCAGATTTTGTCTGAAAACAGGATGACTTCTGCTGCGATGCGGTTGTCATCGATCTGTGTGTCTTCCAGCAGCTCGGAAACTTTTGCTTCCAGTTTGGTCCTGTAGGCATTGACTACTTCCGGAGAGCGGGCTTCTACACGTAATACTTTTTCTTCAAGGCTGTCCAGTTTTCCGATAAGGTCTTTCTCAAGATTTCTGCCTTCCAGTATCCTTGTCTGGACAAATTTCTCACATGCCTCGCGAAGGGGCGGTTCCAGAGATTCCCAGAGTGCTTCCTCATCAACAGACTGTTCTTCCATGACAAGTACCTCCGGATAGCGTGACAGGGTGCTGACTTTGATATCGTAGTCAAGGTCAAAGTCCTGCTGCATCTGTTTAAGACAGGTGATGTATTCGGATGCGAGTTCTCTGTTGTATTTGAGAGCTCCGTTGTCCAGGGTGTAGTCTTCGTATGTGATGTATACATCAACTTTGCCTCTCTGGATGTAGGTTTTCATCAGGTTTCTGACTGCGCCTTCCAGGAAGTTGAGTTTTCTGGGCATTTTGATGCTGAGGTCCAGGTATCTGTGGTTGACAGATTTTAGTTCGATTGTTATTTTTCTTTCTTTGGTCACGACTTCTGCCCGGCCGAAACCTGTCATGCTTTTTATCATAGTTTTTCTCTCTTTGTCTGTCTATTAGTGTCGGGGTATGTGTGCCTGTTCTGGTTTACATACAGATTTATTATAGTTCATTATAGAATGGGAGTCAAACATTTTTTCGTTGATGGCGGTAGGAAATGTGTGGTATACTGGTAAAAGGGACGCAGGATAAAATAAATGGTCTGGGGCGCGGTTTCGGAAGCTAGTCAACTCTAAGGCTTCGGAAATTTGCTAAAAGCATGAAAAAAACAGCAAAACTCGCTTCGCTCAGACAGGTTGCTGTTTTTTTCATAACGCAAATTCCCAAAGCCTAAGAGTTACTACGCTCCCTGCAAATGCGCCCCAGACCATTTATTTTATCCTGCTGGCAGCTGGCTGTGGGAGGTATATGGTATATTTATGAAAGGCTTTCAAAAAGGCCTGTTATATTAGAGTTTGTTTGTCAGAAAGGGCTTCGCCTTTCTGACGTAGGTGATGTTTAGATTTTATGTATTACCTGTCAATTATAAAATTGTTATCAGTCATATTGGGGACTGAGATTTTGATTATTGTGAGTATTATTTAAAAAGGAGTGTTTTTATATGGCTTTTGATGGGATTACGATTGCGGCTATGGTGAAGGAGCTGCATTTGAATTTGGATGGAGGACGGTTTAATAAGATTGCTCAGCCGGAGGCGGATGAGCTTTTGATTACGGGGAAGGGGGCGAATGGGCAGTGCAGGCTGCTGCTTTCGGCCAGTGCTTCTCTTCCGCTGATTTATTTTACTTCCAAGAATAAGCCCAGCCCTATGACTGCGCCTAATTTCTGTATGCTGCTGCGTAAGCATATTGGAAGTGCGAGGATTTCGGATATCAGGCAGCCGGGGATGGAGCGTGTGGTGATGTTTGAGCTGGAGCATCTAAATGAGCTGGGGGATCCCTGTAAGAAGGTTCTTATCATGGAGCTGATGGGCAAGCACAGTAATATTATTTTCTGTGATGATAAGGGGATGATCCTGGATAGTATCAAGCATGTTTCTTCTCATATGAGTTCTGTGCGTGAGGTGCTTCCGGGAAGGGAGTATTTTATTCCGAAGACGCAGGATAAGCTGGATCCGCTGACTGTGAGTGAGGAGGAGTTTTGTGATGTTGTGTGCAGGAAGCCCTGTAATATTTCCAGGGCTGTTTACTCTTCTCTTACGGGAATCAGTCCGGTTGTTGCGGAGGAGATCTGTTTCAGGGCTTCGATCGACGGGAGTGATGCAGCGCAGTCTCTGGATGAGGCGGCGAGGGTGCATTTGTATCATACGTTCCGCAGGCTGATGGATCAGGTTGTGGAGGGGGATTTTTCTCCGAATATTGTTTACCGGGGGGAAGAACCTGTGGAGTATGGTGTGTTTGCGTTCCAGCAGTATGGACCGGAGTATCATTCTGTGGAGTTTGACAGTGTTTCACAGATGCTGGAGACTTATTATGCGACGAAGAATACGCTGACGCGTATCCATCAGAAGTCTTCGGATCTGAGGAGGATCGTGCAGACTGCGCTGGAGCGTAACCGTAAGAAGCTGAGTCTGCAGGAGAAGCAGATGAAGGATACTGCGAAGAAAGAGAAGTATAAGGTTTACGGGGAGCTGATCAATACTTACGGGTATGGGCTGGAGGATGGATGTAAGTCGTTTAAGGCTCTGAATTATTATACCAATGAGGAGATTACCATTCCTCTTGATCCTACTATGACTCCGGCGGAGAATTCCAAAAAGTATTTTGACAAGTATGGAAAGCTGAAGCGTACGGAGGAGGCTCTGACTGAGCAGATTGCAGATACGAGAAGCGAGATTGAGCATCTGGAGTCTGTTTCCAATGCTCTGGATATTGCTCTGGCTGAGAGTGATCTGGCACAGATCAAGGAAGAGCTGATGGAGTATGGGTATATTAAGAAGCATTATGACCGCAGGAAGGGGCAGAAGGCGCAGAGTAAGTCTAAGCCGTTCCATTATGTGACTGAGGATGGGTATGATATTTATGTGGGAAAAAATAATTTCCAGAATGATGAGCTTACCTTTAAGTTTGCCACAGGGAATGACTGGTGGTTTCATGCCAAGAAGATGGCCGGTTCGCATGTGGTCGTGAAGTCTAAGGACGGAGAACTGCCGGATCATATCTTTGAGATTGCGGGACAGCTTGCCGCTTATTATTCCAAAGGACGTACTGCTCCTAAGGTGGAGATTGATTATATCCAGAAGAAGCAGGTGAAAAAGCCTGCAGGGGCGAAGCCCGGATTTGTGGTTTATTATACAAATTATTCGCTGATGGCTGAGCCGTCATTAAAAGGAGTCAGGGAAGTCTGATTATACTGTTGTATAGTTACAAATATTAAAAGAATTGCGGGAGCTGCTTTGCAGCGGAGTAAGTAATTCGTGGATGTCAGGTCAGGGGTGAAATACCTTTTGACCCTGACATTATATAACAATAATTAAGGAGAATTTCTTTTTATGAGTATTTTGAATGTTGAACATCTGACACATGGTTTCGGAGACAGGGCGATTTTTAATGATGTGTCTTTCCGCCTGTTAAAGGGCGAGCATATTGGACTGGTTGGTGCCAACGGGGAAGGTAAATCTACTTTCTTTAATATTGTAACTGGAAAGCTGATGCCGGATGAGGGTAAGATTGAATGGGCAAAGAATGTACGTGTCGGCTATCTGGACCAGCATTCTGTTCTTTCTCAGGGTATGTCCATCCGTGACGTGCTGAAGTCTGCGTTCTCTTATCTCTTTGAGATGGAGGAAAGAATGAATGGGATCTGTGACTCTCTTGGCACTGCTTCTCCTGAGGAGATGGATACTCTGATGGAGGAGCTGGGAACTATTCAGGATACCCTTACCATGCATGATTTCTATGTGATCGATGCGAAGGTGGAGGAAGTTGCCAGAGCCCTGGGACTTCTGGATATCGGACTGGAACGTGATGTTACAGACCTGAGTGGTGGTCAGAGGACCAAGGTTCTGCTTGGCAAGCTGCTTCTGGAGAAGCCGGATATCCTGCTTTTGGACGAGCCTACCAACTATCTGGATGAGGAACATATCGAATGGCTGAAGCGTTATCTGCAGGATTATGAGAATGCATTTATCCTTATCTCCCACGATATTCCGTTTCTGAATTCTGTTATCAATCTGGTTTATCATATGGAGAATCAGGAACTGAACCGTTATGTCGGGGATTATGACCATTTCCAGGAAGTGTATGAGGTGAAGAAGGCTCAGCTTGAGGCTGCTTACAGACGCCAGCAGCAGGAAATCAGTGAACTGAAGGATTTCGTCGCAAGAAATAAGGCCAGGGTTTCTACAAGAAATATGGCAATGTCCAGACAGAAGAAGCTGGATAAGATGGATGTGATCGAGCTTGCTGCCGAGAAGCCGAAGCCTGAGTTTCATTTTAAATACGGACGCACTCCGGGGAAATATATTTTCGAAACGAAGGATCTGGTTATTGGTTATAATGAACCTCTTTCCAGACCTGTTACTCTCTCTATGGAAAGAGGAAATAAGATTGCGCTGGTTGGTGCAAACGGTATCGGTAAGACAACTTTACTGAAAAGTATTCTGGGGTTGATCCCGTCTCTGAAGGGTTCCTGCGAACTTGGGGAGAATCTTCAGATTGGATATTTTGAGCAGGAAGTAAAGGGTGATAACAAGACTACCTGTATTGATGAAATCTGGGCGGAGTTCCCGTCTTATACTCAGTATGAGGTGCGGTCTGCTCTCGCCAAATGCGGTCTGACTACCAAGCATATTGAAAGTCAGGTACGTGTACTGAGTGGCGGGGAGCAGGCGAAGGTGCGTCTGTGTAAGCTGGTGAATAAAGAAACGAACATTCTGCTTCTGGACGAGCCTACCAATCATCTGGATGTGGATGCAAAAGAAGCTTTGAAGCAGGCATTGATCGAATATAAGGGAAGCATTCTCCTGATCTGCCATGAACCGGAGTTTTACCGCGATGTGGTTTCTCAGGTATGGGACTGCAGTAAATGGACTACAAAAGTATTATAATAATTGGTACATGAAGGGTTATTACAAATGAGTAAATCAAAAACTGTGGATCTGACTTCCGGTCCGATCCTGAAAACTCTGGCAGAGCTGGCTCTGCCTATCATGATTTCTTCCATGCTGGGAACAGCATACAGTATTATGGATATGGCATGGATCGGACTGCTTGGTGCAAAGGCGGTTGCAGGCGTGGGAGTAGGCGGAATGTATGTCTGGCTCTCCCAGGGGCTTGCATCCCTGTCAAGAATGGGCGGACAGGTAAATACAGCTCAGGCATGCGGGCGCAAAGATTATAACCAGGCACGTTCCTATGCTGCCGGTTCTCTGCAGCTCACTGCACTGTCCGGCATTTTGTTTGCTGCTGTCTGTGTTATTTTCATACAGCCTCTGCTGGGATTTTTTAATCTGACCGACGCAGAAACTTATACTGCTGCCAAATCTTATACATTGATCACCTGTGGACTGATTCTTTTTTCTTATCTGAATCTGACGCTGACAGGACTCTCTACTGCGCAGGGAGATTCCCGCACTCCCCTGCTTGCAAACTTTATCGGGCTTGCAGGAAATATGATCCTGGATCCGCTGCTGATCCTTGGCATCGGACCTTTCCCGAGGCTGGAGGTTGCCGGAGCCGCTATTGCGACAGTAAGTTCACAGATTCTGGTTTTTGTGGTGATGGTTATGCGTATCCGGCATTCCAGACTGGAGCCCAATGTTTTACAGCATCTGAATCTGCTGTCTGTTTTTCCAAAAGAATATTATAAGCACATTTTCAGGATCGGGTTTCCCACAGCTATACAGGGAAGCATTTACTGTTTCATCTCCATGATTCTGACCCGTATGGTTTCCGGTTATGGTGCTGCCGCTATTGCAACGCAGCGTGTTGGCGGACAGATTGAATCCGTATCCTGGAATACTGCTGATGGTTTTGCTTCAGCACTGAATGCTTTTATTGCCCAAAACTACGGTGCACGAAAAAAAGACCGTATCCGTAAAGGTTACAGTCTGTCATTTCGCGTTCTCACAATTTGGGGCCTGTTTGTCACTGCAGCTTTTGTCTTTCTTCCGGAACCAATTGCCAGGTTATTTTTCCACGAAAAAGAAGCTCTGGATACTGCTGTCAATTATCTGGTCATTATCGGATTCAGTGAAGTCTTTATGTCCATTGAGCTGATGACAGTGGGCGCATTATCAGGACTTGGACGCACCAGATTATCCAGTATGATCAGTGTGATCCTGACAGGCTCACGAATCCCGCTGGCATTGATCCTGACACATGCGGGAATGGGATTAAATGGTGTATGGTGGGCGCTTACAATCTCTTCTATCGTGAAGGGAATCGTGTTTACACTGACATTCCGGCATATCAGCAGGCGGTTGCCTGAAAAGGTCTAAAGGTCTCTTAATATAGCTGTCAAACTCAAAAGAGGACTGTTCAGAAAAATTTCTGTCAGTCCTCTTTTTACTATTTCTATTATTTCGCAACAAAGTTTACGATCTTGTTCGGTACATAAATCTCTTTGATAAGGTTCTTACCTTCCAGGAAGGAAGCAATTCTCTCGTCTGCTTTGGCGATCTCGAATGCTTTTTCTTTTTCACATCCGTTAGGGATTACGATTGTTCCTCTTACTTTACCGTTTACCTGTACACCGATCTCAACGGTCTTGGCAATTGTTTTGCCTTCATCGTATTTCGGCCATTCGGAAACTGCCAGTAAGCCTTCACCTCCGATGAATTCCCAGATTTCTTCGCAGATATGCGGTGCGAACGGGCTAAGCAGTTTGATAAAGATGGTAAGGTCATCTTTGCTTAAGTGTCCTTCTGCTGTGATCTCATTAATGAGTGTCATCAGGCTGGCAATCGCTGTATTGAATTTCAGGTTCTCGATATCAGAAGAAACTTTCTTGATGGTACGGTGGAGTTTCATCTCCAGTTCATCAGATACGGATTCTTCAGAAAGGATATCTGTCAGACCTGCAACACGGTCCAGGAACTTCTTACAGCCCTTTACAGAGTTCTCGCTCCATGGTGTAGCTGCGCCATAGTCACCCATAAACAGCACATAGGTACGAAGAGTATCTGCACCGTATTCTTCTACAATATCCAGCGGGTCAACTACATTACCCTTGGATTTACTCATTTTATCTCCGTCCGGTCCGAGGATCAATCCCTGGATGGAACGTTTTGCGTATGGTTCCGGTGTATTTACTACGCCAAGATCATACAGGAAATGATGCCAGAATCTGGAGTAGATCATATGTCTGGTAACGTGTTCCATACCACCATTGTACCAGTCAACAGGCATCCAGTATTTCAGTTTGTCCATATCTGCCAGTGCATTTGCATTGTGCGGATCTGTATATCTTAAGAAATACCAGGAAGATCCTGCCCACTGAGGCATAGTATCTGTCTCACGCTTCGCTGCAGCACCACATTTCGGGCATGTGCAGTTTACGAAAGAATCAATCTTTGCAAGTGGGGACTGTCCGTCTTCACCCGGCTCGAAGTCCTTTACATCCGGCAGGCGCAGCGGAAGTTCGTTCTCCGGAACTGCCACAACACCGCAGTTCGGGCAGTGGATAAGCGGGATTGGCTCACCCCAGTATCTCTGGCGGTTGAATGCCCAGTCTTTCATCTTATACTGAACACCGGCTTTACCGATTCCTTTTTTCTCCAGTTCTTCCAACATACGCTCAATAGAATCTTTCTTCTTTGCATATCCGTTCAGGAAATCGGAGTTTACCATTTCGCCGTCGCCTGTATAGGCTTCTTTGGAAATATCTCCGCCTTTGATAACTTCGATAATGTCGATGCCGAATTTCTTCGCGAAATCATAGTCACGCTGGTCGTGAGCAGGTACTGCCATGATAGCACCTGTACCATATCCCATCATTACATAGTCAGCAATGTAGATTGGGATTTTCTTACCGTTAACCGGGTTGATTCCCTCAAGTCCCTGGATTCTCACACCTGTTTTATCTTTTACAAGCTGAGTTCTCTCAAACTCTGTTTTCTTTGCACACTCATTACGATATGCAGTGATCTCATCCATGTTTGTGATTTTATCTGCATATTTGTCAATGATCGGATGTTCCGGTGCGATTACCATGAATGTTACACCAAACAGAGTATCCGGTCTGGTTGTATAGATTTCAAGTTTCTCATCGATTCCGTCAACATCGAAGTTAACGAAAGCACCTTTTGATTTGCCGATCCAGTGGATCTGCTGCTGTTTTACATTATCCGGATAGTCTACATCTTTCAGACCTTCCAGAAGCTTATCTGCATACTGGGTGATTCTTAAATACCATACATCCTTGGATTTCTGAACAACATCACTGTGGCAGATATCACATTTACCACCCTGACTGTCCTCATTGGAAAGGACTACTTTACAGTGCGGGCAGTAGTTAACCAGTGTTCTGTCTCTGAATACAAGACCTTTTTCGAACATTTTCAGGAAAATCCACTGTGTCCATTTGTAGTAGTCTTCATCTGTTGTATCGATCACACGGTTCCAGTCAAAGGAAAATCCAACTTTCTTTAACTGGTTTGAAAATCTCTTGATGTTCTCATCTGTGATAATACGTGGATGTGTTCCGGTCTTTACCGCGTAGTTCTCTGTCGGGAGACCAAATGCATCAAATCCGATCGGGAAAAGTACATTATAGCCTTCCATACGACGTTTTCTGGAAATAACCTCCAGACTGGAATATGCTTTGATATGTCCTACGTGCATACCGGCACCGCTTGGATATGGGAACTCTACCAGACCATAGAATTTAGGTTTGTCACTGTTATCTTTGGCTTCGAAGACTTTGGCTTCTTCCCATTTTGCCTGCCACTTAGGCTCGATCTTTTTAAACAAGTATTTCATCTCTATACTTCCTCCAACATTTTGCTATATCTAAAAATTCATTTTAATTCAATGGCGCCGGTTTGTCAATGTAACGTTTCGCAGTATTGGCTGTTTTTACGATAAAAATGGGACCTATTTTATAGTTACTACCAGTGAACAGTAAAAACAGGACATCTCACATTTCTGTCAAATGTCCTGTCTTCTTTATTTCTTATATACTTACATCTAATTCATAGCGCTGATATATTTATCTGCTGCCTCTCTGTCGGTAACCGCCAGCCTCTTATTATTCTTCAGATTTATCTACCTTACTTGCTCTGGCTTCAATTTCTTTTGCCTGAATATCTCCAGGAGCCTGCTCGTAGCGTGCAAATTCATAGGAGAATTCTCCGCTTCCACCTGTCATAGAACGAAGATCTGTGGAATATCCATAAATCTCAAGCTGTGGAACATCTGCCTCAATAATGGTATTGCCCTGATGATCAGGAGTCATACCAAGAACACGGCCACGACGTTTGTTCAGGTCGCCCATAACATCACCGGTAAATTTATCCGGAACAGTTACTTTCATAGATACGATTGGCTCTAAGAGTACAGGTGATGCATCCATAAAGCCTTTCTTAAATGCAAGAATCGTTGCCATCTTGAATGCCATTTCTGAGGAGTCTACCGGATGATAAGATCCATCATATAAGGTAGCTTTCACACCAACTACAGGATATGCAGCCAGAGGTCCTTTTAATACGCATTCCTGAAGACCTTTCTCAACTGCCGGGAAGTAGTTCTTCGGAACTGCACCACCAACTACAACCTGTTCAAATTCATAAGGTGTCTCCAGATCGCCTGATGGCTCGAAACGCATCTTAACATGTCCATACTGTCCATGTCCACCGGACTGTTTCTTATGTTTACCCTCTACATCTGCATTCTTACGGATCGTCTCGCGGAACGGAACCTTCGGTTTGCTCAGCTCAACATCTACTTTGTAGCGTTCTTTTAATTTATTCATAACGATATCGAGATGCTGATCACCGATACCATAGATAAGGCTCTGACGGTTTGCACTGTCATTTACTACACGAAGTGTCTTGTCTTCACTCATCATCTTCGCAAGTGCCTGGGAAATCTTATCCTCATCACCCTTCTTCACTGCTTTAAATCTCTTGCAGGTATATGGTGTGGAAAGGAGTGCCTTCGGATAAAGAATCGGATTTGCTTTTGTCGCAAGGCTGTCACCAGTCTGTACGCTGTTTAATTTGGCAATTGCACCAATATCACCGGCATGAAGTTCCGGAACCTCGATCGGTTTGGATCCTTCAAGTACATATAATTTATTCAGACGTTCTTCTTCGCCTTTCTCTACGTTTAATAAAGTGTCATCGGATTTGATAACACCGGAGCATACTTTAATAAGAGAATATTTGCCAAGGAACGGGTCTGCAATTGTTTTCCACACATATGCGGATTTCACTTTCGTGAAGTCGTAGTTTGCTTCAAAGATCTCATTTGTCTTCTGAGCGATTCCGTTGCAGGAGCGTTTGTCCGGGCTTGGGAAATATCCGCAGATATCATCCAGTAAGTTGGATACACCGCGAAGATTGATCGGTGAGCCCATGCATACAGGTACGATAGATGCTTCCTGTACGTTCATTGCAAGTGCTGCGGAAACCTCTGTTACTGAGAATGTATCACCTTCAAAATAACGATCCATGAATTCCTCGCTGGTCTCTGCAACAGATTCCATAAGGATATCATGATATTTCTCCAGATATTCATCCAGGTATTCAGGAATCGGGCATTCCTCTTTCTTACCTTTATCTATGTACTTACGTCCTGCCTGTTTTACAACATTTACATATCCTACAAATTTGCCGTCTTCACGAATCGGGAAGTGAAGCGGTGCGATCTTCTTGCCGTAGAGTTCAGTGAGCTGTTCTACTACTTTACGGTAGCTGACATCATCTACGTCCATATCTGTGACAAAGATCATTCTCGGAAGTTTATATTTCTCACATAAGTTCCATGCCTTCTGTGTTCCAACCTGAACGCCTGCTTTACCGGAAACTACAATGATCGCTGCATCTGCTGCGCTTACTGCTTCTTCTACTTCGCCTACGAAATCGAAATATCCGGGAGTATCCAGCACATTGATCTTTACCTTATCCCACGGTACCGGGATCAATGTGGTAGAAATGGAAAAATGTCTCTTAATCTCTTCTTTGTCATAATCGCTGACAGTATTTCCGTCTTCTACTCTTCCGAGACGGTTAGTCATTCCTGCTAAGTAAGCCATTGCTTCTGCCAGTGTAGTTTTGCCAGCGCCCCCATGACCTAAAAGGACTACATTTCTAATTCGGTCAGTTCTAAATACATCCATGTTGCGTACCTCCCTGTTTGTCTGTTATGTTATTGCCGCCTGTAACGTCCGCAGCAACGATATGGCTATATATTACTAAATTTTTTTATATTTTTCAAGTATTTTATGAAATTTTAACATCTTTTTTTGTGAACTTCTTGTAAATTGATGAGCATTTTATATATTTTCAGTAATTTTCACGGATCGCGACTGTGAATTTTATCTCAAACGTGCAGCTGGCTGACTGATTTTGATTGTACGAATATTTATAGTGCATCGTTTTTTCAGTTGACTATAGCAGTCCTAGAGCGTGTCTGAAAAAGGCTTTCTGCAAGATGTGCGTCACAATTTGTGGGATATTTTGCCCGGATGAGGGCGCCGTAGCGGGCTACGGCAACTGAATTCGGGTGAAATATCCCGCAAATTGGGGCGTGTAGATTGCGGGAATGATTTTTCAGACACACTCTAGTAACCAGAGTGCGAAAGACATGGAAGATATCTGCATATGATACGGCGTTCGCTTTGTCGCTTTAAATTATTTATGTATAAAAGTGCCGTATGAATTGACTTTTCAAATCATATCCTTTAAAATAGTAAATTATGAAATCATGTAACTGTTCCGTATTTTCACAGTTACGAATAATGTTACCTGAAAGGATGCAAAAACCACTATGAAAACTATCGGTTTTATCGGTCTCGGACTGATTGGCGGATCAATTGCCAAGGCCATCCGAAAATACCATGAAGACTACCGACTTCTTGCTTATGATCAGGATCGGGAAACACTTGCTGCAGCAGTAAGCAGCAATATGATCGATGCTGTATGCGAAGAACATGATGAACGTTTCAGGAGCTGCGATTATATTTTCCTGTGTGCTCCTGTAGAATTTAATGTAAAATATCTTGAATATTTCAAAGACAATATCGGTCCTGACACGATTCTCACAGATGTTGGAAGTGTCAAGGGCATTATCCATAAAGAAGTAGAACGTCTTGGAATGGAATCCCGTTTTATCGGAGGTCATCCAATGGCCGGTTCTGAGAAGACCGGATTCGAAGCTTCCAGTGACCGTCTGATTGAGAATGCTTACTATATTATTACTCCGGGCGGTGAAGTTGCACTGGAACGCCTGACAGATTTCACAGAGATGATTTCTTCCCTTGGTGCGATCCCGATGGTCCTTACAAGTGAAGAACACGATTTCATCACTGCCGGAGTCAGCCATCTGCCTCATATTATTGCTTCTGCACTGGTAAATCTTGTCAATATGCTGGACAGTGATCAGGAATACATGAAAACGATTGCAGCCGGAGGTTTCCGTGATATCACACGTATTGCTTCTTCTTCTCCAATTATGTGGGAGCAGATCTGTGTGGAAAATAATCAGAATATCTCCAATGTTCTGGATGACTACATCCGCCTGCTGGTTCAGATCAAATGTTTTGTGGATAACAAGGACTCCAGGAGTCTGTATCAGATGTTTGCAAGTTCCAGGGATTACCGTGATTCTATTGATGTGGTAGACAATGGTCTGCTGAAAAAAGCTTATGTCCTGTATCTTGATATTGCGGATGAGGCCGGCGGTATTGCTACAATTGCCACTATCCTTGCGATGGAGAAGATCAGCATTAAAAATATCGGTATCATTCACAACCGTGAATTCGAGGAAGGTGTCCTCAAAATTGAATTCTACGACGGAATCTCTATGGAAAAGGGTGCCGCACTCCTTAAAAAAAGAAATTATATTGTCTACGAACGCTAGAGCGTATCTGAAAAATCATTCCCGCAATCTGCACGCCCCACTTTGCAGGATATTTCACCCGAATTCAGTTGCTGTAGCCCGCTACGGCGCCCTCATCCGGGCAAAATATCCCACAAATTGTGACGCACATCTTGCAGAAAGCCTTTTTCAGACACGCTCTAAACAGATCACCCTTTGACATTCATTTCAAAAATATTTTGTCAAAAGCAGATTGCTATAAATAGCTGCAGGGAAATACAGAAATATTATAAAAACAGGCAGGAATCAAACATGGAAATAAAAAAACAGACAAACCTCAGAGGAGAACTCACTGTACCCGGAGATAAATCCATTTCTCATCGTGCAGTTATGTTCGGTTCTCTTGCACAGGGTACTACAAAGATCACACATTTTCTTGAGGGAGCTGACTGTCTCTCTACTATCTCCTGTTTCCGGAAAATGGGAATCGATATTGAAAGAAATGCTTCCGAAATCCTCGTTCATGGAAAGGGACTTCACGGACTCAGTGCTCCGTCTGAAACTCTGGATGTGGGAAACAGTGGGACTACCACAAGACTGATCTCCGGAATTCTGGCAGGACAGTCTTTTACCAGCGAATTAAACGGCGACGCTTCCATTCAGTCCCGTCCAATGAAAAGGATTATGACTCCTCTTCTGTCTATGGGCGCTGATATCGTAAGTCTGAGGGGCAATGGATGCGCACCTTTGCGTATTACAGGAAAGCCTTTACATGCCGCTCATTATCAGTCACCGGTTGCTTCCGCACAGGTAAAATCCTGCGTGCTTCTGGCTGGTATGTATGCAGATGGGAGCACCAGCGTTACTGAGCCGGTACTTTCCAGAAATCATACAGAGATCATGCTGAATTATTTCGGCGCAAATGTGACTTCCCAGGGAACAACTGCTTCTATTGAACCGGAGCCTGTGCTGAACGGACGCGAGATTAAAGTTCCCGGAGATATTTCTTCTGCTGCTTACTTTATCGCAGCAGGGCTTCTTACTCCCGGAAGTGAGATTCTTCTTAAAAATGTAGGCATTAATCCAACCAGAGACGGAATGCTTCGTGTATGTAAGGCTATGGGGGCTGATATTACTCTGCTGAATGCAAGTACAGAGGGTGAGCCTACCGCTGACCTGCTGATCCGCACAAGCAGTCTTCACGGAACCACTGTTGAGGGTGAGATCATCCCCACACTGATCGATGAAATCCCGATGATCGCTGTGATGGCAGCTTTTGCAGAGGGGACTACTGTTATCAGGGACGCACAGGAGCTGAAGGTAAAAGAATCCGACCGTATCGCAGTGGTAACAGAAGGGCTGAAACGCATGGGAGCTGATATTCAGCCGACTGATGACGGAATGATCATCCATGGAGGAAAGCCACTTCATGGTGCCGAGATCAATTCTTATCTTGATCACCGTATTGCCATGTCCTTTGCTGTTGCAGGTACAATTTGTGACGGTACACTTACTATCAAAGATGGGGACTGCGTTAAAATTTCCTATCCGGAATTCTATGAAGATCTGTACTCTCTCGGAAAATAGCAACTGTCATTTATAATTATGTTGCTGTCAACATATCATTTTTTTATGTTTGTTGACAGCAGCATAATTTTTACTGTTCACCTGTAATATCCCGCAAGATGTTTTTTTATCCTGCATATCTTTTGTCTTTCTGTACATACTTTTCATAACAAAGCATAATTTGCAATTCCTATTTACAGTATCTTCATACTCTCTCAGATTGTATTTTTATAGATACTTGAGAAATTTTATCCAAAATAGTCTTTTCTTTTTCCGATAAATCGGTTATAATGTGAATCGTCAGAAGATTGTTATTATTTTAACATTATTCGATTTGTTTTACTATAGCAGGATTTCACACTCTGATGGTCTGGATTAAGATGCATTATTTATGAGGATTGCTATACACACTGATATTATAATTTTCACGGTGAGTATACCATACAGGTATACAGCCAGAGAGGAGCTAACATTTATGAAAATCTTATTTTACGGCACAAAAAACTACGACGAAGAATTTTTCGAGAAGCTTCTTCCTTCCTATCCGGGAATTACAATTAAATTTACCGAAGCAAATATTCACGAAGAAACTGCTTCCCTTGCAAAAGGATATGAGGCAATCTGCGCTTTTGTAAACGCTGATCTGAGCACTCCTGTTATCGAAGAGCTGAATGCTCAGGGTGTAAAACTGATTCTTATGCGCTGCGCAGGATATAACAATGTAGATCTGGAAACTGCTCACAAATTCGGAATGAAGGTTCTGCGTGTTCCGGGATATTCTCCGGAAGCTGTGGCTGAGCATGCAATGGCACTTGCGCTGACCGCAAACCGCCATACACATAAAGCATACATCAAATGCCGCGAAAACAACTTCTCTTTAAGTGGTCTGATGGGACTTAATTTCTATCAGAAAACTGCCGGAATCATTGGTACCGGAAAAATTGGCCAGGCAATGGCAAAAATCTGCAAAGGTTTTGGTATGAGAGTTATCGCTTACGATCTTTTCCCGAATAAGAGCCTGGATTATCTGGAATATGTATCTCTGGATGAGCTTCTGGCAACCAGTGATCTCATCAGTCTTCACTGCCCGCTTACAGAAGAAACCAAACACATCATCAATGAAGAAACTATCGCCAAAATGAAAGATGGTGTAATTCTTGTAAACACTTCCCGCGGCGGCCTGATCAAGACAGAGGACCTGATCTCCGGAATCCGTGATCATAAGTTCTTTGCAGTAGGACTGGATGTTTATGAAGAAGAAACTGATTTCGTATTCGAGGATATGTCCGAGCGTATTCTGCAGAGCTCCATTACCCAGCGCCTGCTCTCCTTCCCGAATGTAGTGATGACTTCTCATCAGGGATTCTTTACAAAAGAAGCACTGACTAACATTGCTGAGACTACTCTCGAAAATGCGAAAGCATTTATGGATGGGAACGAACTGAAGAACGAGGTTCTTTCCTGATAATTACAGAAATATGATCAGGGGGCTGTCGCAATAATAATTCCAGCGACAGCCCCCTTGTGATTATTTTTCAGTTTTCGTTTTAGTTTCTGATTTCGTTGTATCTGCAGAATCTGATGTTTCAGTTTTATCCGCAGATTTTTTTGCAGAAGAATCTGAAGTTTCTGCTTTATCTGTATTTTCCGTTTTATCTGTAGTTTCTGTTGCATCTGTAGTATCTGTAATGTCAGCGGTTTCTTCCTCAGGCTCATCAATCTGTTTCATATCCTCGTCAGAAGTATCTGCATCCATTTCATTCAGCTCTTCTTCTGTCAGCGGTTCAAGATCATCCTGATAAATTTCCTTATTTGTAATATCATCTTCTGACTTCTTCCCACATCCGGCAAGACCGATGGATGCCAGAAGCATTCCTGTAATCATAAAGTATTTTATTTTTTTCATTTTAATCATCCTTTCGTCTGTTCCACATAACACAAATGGTGTTTCATTTTCAGATAATATTTATTCTGCTGTTCTCAATCTGCCTGCCAGATCTTTTATTTCCTGTATGATATCTTCTCTGTCTCTGACCGGCACTTTGTCTGTACGGTTCACATATACAGTCCCCAGACTGTCACAGCTCATCTGACGAAGCAGCATCTCTGCCGTACTTTCCGCTTTTTCTCTGGGTCCGATACTTCCTGCTGTCAGCAGAACTGCTCCTGTTTTCTTCTTAGGAACAGGTTCTTCTTTACGGATATATCTTGCGCTGAAATAGGTCTGCAGTCTGCTCATCACAGCAAGAAGCATTCCCGTAACCTCCTCAAAATATACAGGAGATGCCATAATAATATGGTCACATTCTTCAATGTACGAAAGAACCTCCTGCCATTCATCTTTGACTGCGCATCCTGCATGGTCAAAACACCATCTGCAGTCTATACACGGTCGGATATCTGCCCTGTAGGCATTAACCACCTTAAAATCCCCTCCAAGATTTTCCTGCAGAGTCCGGATCATATATGCAGTTTCACCGTTCTTTCGCGGTGAACCGTTGAATATCAATGTTTTCATCTTTATTTTTCCTCATATTCTTTCCTGAGAAGTGCTATCTCACGTACCCATCTCTCATTATCTTTGAATGCTTTCAGAGCATGTTTCATACGCTTTAGAGCGTGTCTGAAAAAGGCTTTCTGCAAGATGTGCGTCACAATTTGTGGAATATTTTGCCCGAATGAGGGCGCCGTAGCGGGCTACGGCAACTGAATTCGGGTGAAATATCCCGCAAAGTGGGGCGTGCAGATTGCGGGAATGATTTTTCAGACACGCTCTAGGATAACACATCTCATTCTTTGTCTGTAATATTTATGTAACCTTTTGTCATGGTATTATAACAAAAATACGGTTTTATGAAAAGACTTATTTCTTGACGATTCTGTGAATTCTCTATATACTTTGAATATATCCTATAGCAATTACGATTTATTTTTTGTTAATTCTGATCATCTGTTCAGATATTTTAACTGCCCGGTCTCTTTAATATTTTTTTAAATACTATATCTCTAATCTATTATAAACGAAAGCGAGAACTATACATATGAGCCTACAATCCAACAAGCGAAGCCAGACGAAATCTTCTTCTGCACGCAGGAAAGACATCTACAAAAAATCAAAATACTATCAGGAAAAAAGGCAAAAATTGCTGATTGCAACAGGTATCGGTATCTTTGTTCTGGTTTTTATACTTATTCTGGCAGGTATCCGCGGATGCAGCAACTATATAAGTTCCAGACAGGCAGCAGCCAAAAAAACTGTTTCCATGAACGCTTCTGAGGACAACAGCCAGAAAGCATCCTCAGATTCTCAGAACACGGATTCCTCCAATGCTACAGTATCTTCTCCTGTTTCTCTGACACTCAGTGTTGTCGGTGACTGCACTCTTGGCACAGATGAAACTTTTGATTATGATACCAGCTTAAATGCTTATTATGAAAATTACGGTGCAGATTATTTCCTGCAGAATGTAAAAGATATTTTCTCCACAGATGATCTGACTATTGCAAATTTTGAGGGAACACTCACCGATTCTGATGAACGGGAGGATAAAACATTTGCATTTAAAGCACCCGCATCCTATGCCTCTATTCTGACAGGCGGATCTGTAGAAGCCGTAAATACCGCTAACAATCACAGTCATGATTATGGTGAGCAGAGTTTCGATGATACTCTGGCAGCACTGGATGATGCAGGAATCGTTCATTTCGGATATGATGAAACTGCTGTTATGGATGTAAAGGGAATCAAAGTGGGATTAGTCGGTATCTATGAACTGTACGACCATCTTGAGCGCGAGCAGCAGTTAAAAGACAATATTGCAAAAGTAAAGGCAGACGGGGCACAGCTGATCGTAGTGATCTTCCACTGGGGTAATGAAACGGAAACCGTTCCGGACAGCAACCAGACAACACTTGGACGCATCGCGATCGATGAAGGCGCTGATCTTGTATGCGGACATCATCCGCATGTACTTCAGGGCATTGAAACTTATAAAGGCAGGAATATTGTATACAGCCTCGGAAACTTCTGCTTCGGCGGCAACAGTTCTCCAAGTGATATGGACACCATGATCTACCAGCAGACCTTTACTATTGATGCCGATGGGGTAAAAAAAGACAACGTGACCAATATCATTCCCTGCTCCATTTCTTCTGCTGCCTATGATGGATATAATAATTATCAGCCAACTCCGGCAGAAGGTGATGAGGCAACAAGAATCCTTGGAAAAATCAATGAGCGGAGTTCCTGGATTTCTACTGCAGAAGGCAGTACTTTTACTGCAAAATATAACAATAATAACGACTCCCAGAGCAGTTCTGCAGATACAGCTGCTTCAGATAGCGATATCGTCGATATGAACAGTTCAGCTTCAGATGACACAGACGCAGAGACATACGACGAATCCTATGATACTGATAATTCGGACGCCGAATAAATGGAGCCTTCATTCATCCAAAATCACATCAATACTTCAAAAGAGCTGAAAAATCCAGTTAAGGACTTCTCAGCTCTTTTTTATATTTTTACTATGCTTTTATCAGGCAGATAAAAGCATCCTCTTCGCTACTTACTCATAACCAGATAATTGATTGATATAATTATTTGGGTGACATTATATGATAATCATAGCATCCCGCATGTTAATGGCAGGTAACCAGAATCTAACATTTGTTAAATATATATAAGGAAGCATTTAATCTTCCTTATATTCTATAACATCCTCTATCTTGCAATGAAGAACTTTGCAGATCCTGTCTATCTGCTTTAAGTTGACTGGCTCGTTTTTCCCCATACTTGCCATGGTTCCAAAGCTAATGCCTGTCTCTCTCATTAAGTCACCTTTATTCATTCCTTTATCTATCAGAGTATGCCAAAGTGGATTATATGAGATCACTTTTTTCCCTCCTTACTGTTGACTTTATTTTTTCTTCCTGCTATTATTTATTTTAAGATACCGAGCAGAAGCAGGAAGTTTAGGAGTCTGCTCGGTGTCCAATCGCTTAGTTATTAATTCTTTTCTTTTAAAATGGAGAGGTTCTTGATTTTTTCAAGAGCCTCTTCTTTATCTTTACTGCTTTCAATGATCATCACGACCATTTCCATAATTGATTTAAACTCTAATGTTGTCATTTCGTCATTTTCCATTTCTTATCTCCTTTCCTGCCATCTCCTTGCTACAATTATATTATATCCCTTGTTCTCTATTTTGTCAACGTTATTCTCTAATATTTTATAGATTTTCTTTAATTTTCTATTGACATATACGGTACATATGGTAATATACAAACATAAACAGCAGAACAAACATTCGCATAGACGGTGCGAATGTTTGAGAGATAATAGGAGGAAAATGATATGTCAGAACTTTTAAAGAAACAGAACTACGGTGTTGAGGTTGAATTTACAGGTATTTCAAGAAAGATGGCCGCTGATGCAGTTGCAGAAATCATCGGAACTACAGCTTCCAGACCAGATCACACTTGTTACCAGACAAGAACCGTTCAGGATTCACAGGGAAGAAAATGGAAGGTAATGCGAGACAGCTCAATCCATCCAATTCGCAAAGTTGGAACTGAGAGCATAGACGAATACAGAGTTGAATTCGTAACACCGATTCTTAAATACGAAGACCTTGATACATTGCAGGCAATCATCCGTAAATTCAAAGAAATCGGCGGAGTTCCTCACAGTTCATGCGGAATCCATATTCATGTAGACGGAGCGAACCATACCGCAACATCTCTTCGCCGTCTGGTAAATTTCATGTATAGCCGACAGGAAATCATTTACGATGCGCTTGCAGTAGGTGACAGAAAATATCGTTGGTGCCAGCCAGTTTGCAAGAATTTACTTGATACAATGAAAAAAGACAAAAACATCACAACAGATTCCGTTGAGAAAATTTGGTACAGCCCAGCAAACGATGGCTACTGTGGTGGGATCAATCATCAGCATTATAACTCTACAAGATACCACGCATTGAATCTTCATAGCTTCTTCCAGAAAGGCACTGTTGAATTTAGACTTTTTAACAGCACTCTTCATGCAGGAAAAATTAAAGCGTATGTACAGTTTTGTTTAGCACTCTCTGCATGGTCCATCGAATCTGATGACAAAGTCATATTTAGATCCATGAACGGATACACAGCAAAGAAAAAAGTCACTCTGATGTACAACATCCTTACAAACAGACTTGGACTTTACGGAGACGAGTTCAAAACCTGCAGACTTCACATGATGAAACAGCTTCGCGAAAATGCAAAAGTGGAACAGGTTGCTTAGTTATAAATCAGCTGTCCTACCGGCTTGACGGGGAGAAAGGGAATGTCATGTTATATGTAGCATACGGTAGCAATCTCAATGTACAGCAAATGTCATACCGTTGCCCTGGAGCAACAGTCGCATTTACTGGATATCTGATAAATTGGAAATTGCTTTACAGGGGAAGCCGCACAGGATCTTATGCGACCGTCAAAAGGCAAAAAGGAAGTAGGGTTCCTGTTGCTGTTTGGAATATCGATAATAAAAACGAGAAGGCTCTTGATCTGTATGAGGGCTATCCGAGATTTTATAGAAAGAAAAATGTATTTGTGCAATTAAAAAACGGCACAAGGAAAAAGGCTATGATATATCTGTTGCCTGACTCAGCCACTGTGGGAAAACCATCTAATCGTTATGTTGAAACTGTATTGCAAGGTTACAAAGATATGGGATTTGATACAGATTATTTGTACGATTCGTTAGAATATAATTTAAAAGAAATGAATTAAAGAGGGGGATGTAACATTCCCCTCTTTAATAAGATGTAATCGTTGCAGCGGCTACATCTTTTTGTTGGGTTTCAGGGTTCCCTGGCGTGTATGGACAACTGACGTTTCTTTGTTCGGCACCCTAATGATCAATTCGTCTAGTTCACAGTTTAGCGCTTCGCATATTAGATCAAGGTGCTCAAGGTTTACCCTTTCCGTGAGCTCGTGGTACAACTCATTGATAGTGTTAGGACGTATTCCTGTCGCCCTTGCCAGGTCCGCCTGAGTAAGTCTTAATTCCCCAAGCTTTTTCGATAGCAAAATTTTTATCATGCCATTGCTCCTTCCGTTATAAATTACCACTTTATGGTAATACACGACGGAATTTGTTAGATTATATCGTTTTTGGCTATATCCTATCGAAATCTTGATAAGCGAAGCTTGTTCATATTATCATATTCAATGTATAAAAAAATAGCGGTAATATATGGAAGGAACTCCATTTACAGAGTTCCTTTTGATGTGATATATTTTAATGTGTTTTTAGAAGGCACCGTCTGTTAAATCAACTTCTTGAAGTATCCGGCTGGGACGAACTCCCTTACGAATCCTTCTGTCGGATGTGGAATCCGGATAAAATACCACTTTTTACCATTTACGGTTTCGGTGTATTTCATCACATCTACAACCGCATTCTTTTTAATCACTGGGAACATTTTCGCCTGAGTCTTACCAGCTACACTGTAGCATTTGCAGTCCTTTGTAAATCTCGCTACATAGGCTACTACGTTCTGCTTCTTTTCTGTGTCAGAAGCGGAGAAAATATTCCCTCTATACCTGAGCACGCAATTCCAAGGATAGTTCCGATAGCTCCGGATCAGAAACTCCTTACCAGTCTGGTCTCCCGGTTTGCCGCCATGAGCGGTACCTTTCTCGTTGATGCTGGCTTCTACCTCTTTACCATTTCCACAGTACATGGCTACATGATGCGCTTCATTCAGCAGCACATCTCCTCTGAGCAGACCAGATCCGGTTGCTACGTTAACTTTGCTCGTTACGTCTACAAATCCATTTTTCAGGAATACGTTCTTCATATCTCCTGTGTATGTAGCGCCACCAGACTTAACTGGAACTCCGGCGTTCTGCCATGCCTGAATTACAGCGGAGGAACAGTCGTAATCTCCTTTTTCTCCCCAGCGGTAGTCCTGATCGTAGCCGTGAGAATCATCTTTCGCCCATGTCTCCATCTGCCTTATTGCTTTTTCTGTTTTTGTCATTGCTACATCTTCCTTTCTTTCCGCAGTCACAGCATAATTCCTAATCATGCTGATTACCGCTTTCTGTCTGTCTGTGTAATCTCCTACCTGGTTCGGCGTCGAGTCTGCCGGATCCTTACATAACGTTGTATAAATCTTGTCTGCAGTGTACGGTTCCGGAGTTTTAGACAAGATTCTTTTCAATGCGTCAAAGCCACCCTGGTGCAGGACATTAATACATTCCATCATTGCGGAATCCGGCATGGATCCGTATGTTTTTTCGATGCTCTTCGCATATGTCTGTATCTGATCTTCCATATATTCGTCCTGGCATTTCTTCCCCAGATTAGTGCTAATAATGCTGATAATGCACTGACCTTTCGCAGATTCCGCTGTTACGGCGTATGTATCCCAGCTCTTCATCAGCAGGTCTTTTTCCATACCTGCATTATCCATGTCTTTGAATAGCTTCGGGTTTGCTCTCTGAATCCGGTATAACAGTTCTTTTGCTTCTCCTGCGTACCACTGGCCCGCACCGATCGTAATAGCTTTTTCATTGCTACAGTTCGCTCCGACCCCGGCAAAGCAGGAATAATCCTGCTTACCATATACCTGATCTCCGGATTCCACTGCGTACAGTGTTTTTCTCAACACAGTTATATTTTGCTTATCCATAAGTCCGCCTCGCAAAAAGGAGCCTTAAAACAGGCTCCTAACTACTCATTTTTATTCGGGAGTTTAATCTGTCCAAGCGACTGAATGACCTTATCATATCCAACCATTGCAGACAGCCATGAAAGCAGGATCAGCGCAATAAGGTATACTGCCATCTTGCTGTTTATCTGTGCATCCATCAAAATAATATATCCACTTCCTACAAGCACTGACAAAACTACAGCCACCCCTCCTGCAAGGAAATTTGCCTTGTAGGTTTTTTTTGACTCTTCAAGCAACTTCTTAATACCTTCAGTCACTAAGCCGGTAAAGATTGATACAATCATAAGTAACAGTAAAAAATATTCTAATGTCATAAATTATCCTCCTCATCTATGTTCCCGACATTCATGTCGGAATCATTTTGTTCTCGTCCTTCTTTTTCATCCTGTTTCTGCCATTTCCGATCCTGCTGTTTGTCTTTGTTTGTTCGGATCCAACCGCATATGCCGCACTCTCCAATCGTTGCCGCCACAACTGCGCAGGCATATGTTTCCGGCATACTTCCGCATTCCCGGAACACAAGGATCATCTGCCAATTGAACCATATAAAAAAAGCGCCGACGAGCATCAGCACAATGTTCAATGTTCCGACTTTCTTTATCGCCGAAACTATCTTTTTTATTTTCTTTTTTATAATAGCCATCTCAATGCTGCCTTTCTTATAAACCGAACTGCTTAAAGAAAAAACCGATTGCAAGACCAATCAGGGTTGTAAGTACATATCCTGTCACCTGCTTCCACATTTCTCCGTCCCGGCTTTCGAGCGATTCCAGACGTGCCCCCTGCTGTTCTTGCTCCTTGCACATCAGCTGAATGCTCTGTGCCAACTTCTCAACGGATGTTGTAAGCGAATTTATCTGCTTTGTGTTTCCTTCGAGCAGTTCCAGTCGTTTATTCTGTCTCCCGTTTTCTGCGTCGATTCTCTTGCAGAATTCCTCGTGCTCGGACCGGCTAATGTATTCCGCCTCCATATATTTCCTCCTATATTCCTGTCTACACCTTCTATTTTGACCTCTACGGTGGACTTCTTTGGCTATGCATAGTTTTACCTCCATTAAAAAAGAGCCTGCTCAGGCCCTTTTTATGCCATCAATTCTTCATCATCTGCATCGGCATACTTTCTACAATGAAATTCCAATGTATCCATATCCTGTTCAATCTCATCAAGGGTTCTTTCGCTCTCACCCTTATTAAGAAGCAGAAGATCATAAATCAATGACCATTGTTTACTTATTATCTGCAGTTTCGTCATTCTTCCTTTGCCAATTCTCCCATTCCGGAATCTTCCAGGATTTCTTTTACCTTTGCTTTCAGAAGTCTCGGTACCTCTGCATAAGTTTTCTTTCCAAGCATAATCTGCTGTGCCCATAACATTGCCATCATTTCTTTTCCTCCATCATTCTGTAATAATATAATAAAGTTACTCAACAGTCTCATCATTACTGATATACCAGTTCTGACATCTCAAGAACGCATCCTGTAAGCATTTCGTTCGATGCTTTCAATTCTTCAAATTGCTCTTCCAAGCTCTTTTCGACTTCCGGAACATAGGACATATACTTCGCAGGGGATGCCCTTACTGTTTCTTCGTTGATCTTGTCTGCAGACTCTCTGAACTGGTGATAATCATATTCATACATCATCTGCTTTGCTGAGTCTTCCATCTGACCCTGTTCAATTGTCACTTTCTTCTCATTCAGGCACAGTGTGACATCTACCATGCCATTATTGACAGGCTGCCAGCGCACTTCTGGCTGACGTTCCATATATTTCGCTTTTTGCATGTTTGCTGATCCTCCTTTTTGCAGCTGTGCAAACAGCATCAATGTTATATTTTCCCTTGGCGTATTTAGAATCGGTATGTTTGAACCATCCATAATAACTTGTACATTTATAAGCGGTCTGTAACGGGATTTCCATTTTATTTTTCATGCAGTACCAAGCAACAGAATACGCTTTCCTTGCCCGTAGAAAGATCTTGCTACGGATTTCTGTGTGTTCCCTATAAATTACATAGCCCATCATGTCTATTGGCTTACCGCGCCTTTCTGCCTTATCCTTTTCTCTGTAACTATCGTATTTTTTTCCTGTTTTAATACGATAATCAATCGGGAATAGGTCTGCATCCGGTTTTATTGTGAGTCCGTACTCTTTCAACAGGTACTTTTCTAACGCCCGAGCTGCCCTCTTAACATCAGCTTCCCGGGCTCCTATGAGCAAAATATCATCCATATACATGATACAAAAATATACAAGTCTTTTGCTTTCGGTAGCTCCATCACGGTGTTTTCTGGTCTTATGTAGGCTAAGTACATACACATAGGCTTTAGACAGGTAATAATTGCACAGAAACTGTGATAAACCGGAGCCGATATTAAGCCCCTGTTTGTATGTCCCTATCAGAAAGAACACAAGATACAGAAGGACTTCGTTCTTCACATCATGTTCCAACATACGTTTCAATTTACGGGTATCAACCGATGGATAGCATTTCCTTACATCGCCCTTCCAGGCATACCGAGATTGAGCATATTTCTTTCTGATCTGATGCTCTATTGCTCTTTTGCCTCCGAGCTGTCCTTTTCCTTTGATACTTGCATATTGATGATAGCCCAGTTTTCTTCTCCAGAGTTCATCCAGTCCTTCGCTGGCTATTTCGTCAAGAATAAGCTGTTTTACACTCTCCACTCCGATTTCTCGAAGCTTTCCGTTTATTCCATCTCGCCGCCAACCATACTGAATAGGTTCTACTTTCAACTCTCTGTTCTGGATTTCATATCTGAGACTTTCTGCAACTGTATGGACCAGACCAGATACCATGAGATCTCTTTCGTCTGTGTCCCGAAGCAATCGTTTCATAGCCTGCAAACTCATTGAGCTTGTGCGACCATGCAGATACTTTGCCACATCTGACCGTTTCCATTTTTCGTCAAGTGCTTCATTAATTGAATCTTCAATAAAATCATCTGCTAAAATATTTACATTCTTGCAGCATTTCTTCATAAAGGCATTTCCTTTCTGTGTGATTCAGGGACTTTCGGTTGTCTACTAGTCCCGGCTGACAGCGCACCTGCCAGTCTCCCCTTCCCACTCTGCAGATGTCAATCTACTTCATGAGAAAGGAATGGCCTTTTATCACGTATTTCGGGTATTCCCAAGTATAGGCTTCTTCAGCCGGCTTATGAGGTCGAGTATCAAATTTTTTATACACAGAAATTGTCGCGAGGATGTTCCACCAGGCATTCGTCAGGCCATTGTTGCCATTCACGCACGACGGGCCAGCGATGCCACCATTGTTCAGATTGCCACGCCGGAGGAGCTCCCGGACCTCATAAGTCCTTAAAAATATTCTATTTCATAGTTACTTTAAAATCATTTGTAGCCATTGGAGGGGACAGCCCCTCTGTCAGGCTGCCGCCTGCCATTCACCCCGTACGGCGTTAGGAGAAAGGGTCGCGAGGATGCCCCACCAGGCACCCGACAGGCCATTGTTGCCACCCACGCACGACGGGCCAGCGAAGCCACCATCGAACAGATCGCCACGCCGGAAGAGCTCCCGGCCTGTTCTTGTTCCAGCCGCAGGTTTTCCGCCGCAATACCAAGCATCAGCCCACCAAGCCTTATCGCCTCCTCCCCATTCAGTCGGAATCATTGTCCCTTTACCAAAGTCCACAAGCTGTCCTTTTACATACTTCCATGCATCGTATGCTTCCGGTAAGATGCCCACTTCTTCATAGGTACTTATGATCGTATCTAAATTGGTCGTCAGTAACTTAGCATTATTGGTTCGGTAATACTTATCGACTGTATTGCCATCTGCATCTGTTGAAACAATATGCATAGAGTTTCCGGACACAGAATATCCACCTGGAAGAATCTCGATGCCATTAATCTTGCAGATATTCTTTCCATCTGTGTTGGATACAGGACTTCCATCATAGCCTTGTACGGAATCAGTGGATCCTGTCTCCCAATGCATTGTACTTACTTTATAAGTAGTTGCAGTTGTAAATGAAGCAGACACATCCAAAACTAAAGCGCTATATGTATCGTCTACTTTTTCAATAGCTGTAATTTTTGCACTATCAACGATATTGTGCATATAATTATAGCCCCTATCGAAGTTAGTGTTCGAACCTGGATTTCCAATGCTGACCGACGAACCAATAACAAAATAATTCGCCTGATCTTTTGTGAGAATTACTCTCTTTGTATTTTCTTCAGCAACTGCGACATTGTACTGAGCAGTGTAAGCTGTGCATCCTCTCATATATGCCTGCAGGTCCTTTGTTCCGTACTTAATCATTGTCAACGCCAGAACCCATGCGGCATCAACATCTGTTTCAAAGCAGTATGCCGGACCCTGCTTTCGTGCATATGCAAAATTTGCATACGAAGGTTTGTTTCTGACGGGTTTTCCGTTGGTTACATATGGAACACCATCAATATCCACTGCCGCTCCTTTAGGATGGAGCATCCATCCCTGCACCGTATTGTCTGAACGAACACATTCTTTCATCGGAACATATCCTTCTTCTTTTCGAGGAAGCATGGACCAATGATGCAGCCAGCCATTGTCTTCTGCATTTCGCTCTTTTTTGTAATAAAGTCCCATGTTCATGATTCCACGATTGACTTTTCCTGTCGTCTTATATCCCGGCATTCCTTCAATTGCAGTAATTTTCTGGTTTCCATCATCATCGAGGATCCAGTTCACTTCAATCGGGCGGAATGCTTCGAGAGTTCCAATTTGGTCTTCTCCAGCTGTCGTATTTGTGGACGGTGTGCAGGTAAGACCAGACAGAGCATCTAAACGATTTACCGTGCAGGCCTGTGTAACATCCGGATCAAGGTCTTCTACCGTATAAATTTCTCTAGTACGGCGCATAGCATAGTAGCGCTCAATTGCACTCTCTAAAGTGCCACCAGCTGCATTAATAGCTGCCAGCTGCTCAGCTGCTACGCTTTTAATCCCCTGCGTCTGTGTTGCTGATTCAGCCTGTACATTTTTAATTTCAGATGCACCTGTATTATTGATCTCAGTTTTTCTCGCATCGATTGTGTCGTTTATAGCTTTCTGAGACGCATCCACCATAGAATTTTTTGTTGCAGTTATTTCATTTTTTATCTCCTCCGCTTTTGTATCTACGGATTTGTTTATGGTTTCTATTGCACTCGTTGTCTTTTCAGAAAACGTATTGTCCAGTCCAGCAATTTTATCATTTACATTTTTCTCAGATGTCGCAGCGGATGATGCAGCCTTTTCAGCCGCATTTTTGTATCCGGCAACAACATCTTTTGCATTCTCCGCATCTCTGGCCGAAGCTGCTGCTGCTCCGGCTGAGTTCGAAGCCGCCTGTGCACTTATTTCTGAAGCCTTTGCACTTGTCTCCGCCTCAGATGCTTTTTCTTTTGCTGTCCTGGCCGCTTCTTTAGTTTCTGTCACTAAGTTTTTGAAATCTGGAGTTGCTTCTCCCGGTACTGAAGAACAGAACCATCTGTCTGTACTTTCGCCAGGAGATGGGCGCACACCAATCGTCCCGTTTTCCAGGCATACATATGAGCCGCCCTCGTATGAAACCATATCTAAGAAGTTGTATGTTTTAGAGTCAGAGTAGCTTCCATCGGGGTTTGTCGTAACATTTCCCATGTTAGTCCACTGGCCACTTCCTGTTGTTTTATTTGCCATTAACCTCTATCCCTCCATTTGTATTCGAGCTTAGAGCCGTTAAGTCTAAACTCTATATCCGTTTCTTCTGGATTATTCCGCATAAGAAGACAAGGAGGCTGAATGCGAAACTCGACAAAGCACACATTTCCATCCTCGCCTTTCAGATCAGCTTCCTTTTCTTTTACATAAGCATCGATATCATTCTTCGCATCTTCCACCTGTCCAGGGATTCCCATTACCGCCTGTTCTGCCTGATGTGCATAATATTTTGCGTTATCCATAAGACTCTCCGGATCTTCTGCCAATCCGACAGCGAATCTCTCAGCCAGCTTTCCGTATTTCTGGACATTCATATTTGTTGCGTCAAAATATCTGAGAATCTGTTCAAAGTAGTTCTTAGCTTCCGCTACGGTATCGCCAGAAGTATAGCCGGCATTGACTACGATAATGGCAACTTTATTTGTCACCATGAAGTCTCCTGCCATTACAGAAACATAGCAAACCCCGGAAGTCTTAAAAAAGCTATCCGGGATATCACATCTGTCTTCTTCTAACAGCTTTGGCTCTTTCGTTCCTTCTGCGTTTTCAAACACAGCTGTTTTTGCCAGCCCATCCCAATCCGTAGAATGAAACTGAAATACTGCCGTAAACACATTTTTGATGCCTTCTGTTGCGAAAATATTCTCCGTTTTTGAAATCTTGAGGTTTTTGACATTAAAGATAACTTCTTGTTTTATCATTTAAAACACCTCTCTTTTTTACCACATTTTTCCGATATTATCGCTTTTTGTTATTTAATATCGAAAATCGTTATAAACTGCACAGCATATCCCATTCATGTTTGCTGATAATGTTAAGTGCCCATTCTTCCGGTACATGATTCTCCATATGCTTGTCGATATTATTTTTCTCATAATAGTGATTCCAGAAATAAATATTTCCCAGCGCACGTGCTTTGTGCATATCGCAAATATAAGTTGCTCTTGCATCCGGTGTACCGAACACCTGATAGTTGTATGCAGTACACCAACTACAGCCTTCTGCGACAGGACAGTTAAAGCACTCGTCTGTGCTCTGTGTTCTCCTGTCAATTTTCTTCAAGCATTCTACGCGGCATCTGTCGCATTCCGTCTGGCAGATTCCTGTATCCACATCTCCTATACTATATGGTTCCTGCTGCCCCGCCAGAGAGCTTTCCATATATCTCAGACATGGATAGATAATTCCATCTGGATCAACAGCAAGCATTACGCCATTGCCACCGCACCAGTTTTCCAGGTCGTCAGGCTGCTTCGGGTGAAAGAAATTTTCCTCGAACAGTGAAATGTAATAATCATTCTCCATATCAAGATTGTGTTCCAAGATATAGTCTGCAAGCTTCTTCAGCTGGTCATAAAAAACCGTTGCATGGATCATCTGCCATCCTTCTTCGTAGACGCAGTTTGCATTGATCTCGTTATATCCAAGATCGATCATGTGCGTAATTGCATCGTACACATGCATCACATTTGCAGGAGCTATCGTAACCTTGCTACCCATATATCCACCTTTGTTTACCCAATCTTTCGCCGCTGAAATTGCCAGATCATAAGATGGCCGCCCATCCGGAAATACCCGGCAGGAATCGTGAAGTTCTTTATTTCCGTCAACAGTCACAGAAAAAGACAGGCGCTGATTCCATTTCTGTAAAACTCTCTGTACTTCCGGTTCGAAGTAGCACACTCCATTCGAACATATGGAAAACATCGTTCTCGTCAGCCACGGATGGTTTAATTCGATCATCCTGTTAATCGTGTAGCTGCAGATCTGGTCAATTAATTCAATCTCCAGCAGGGGTTCCCCACCAATAAAATCAATGATAAGCCCAGGGCTTTTTTGAGGATTTATGTAATCGCCCACACCCTTATTTCCAGACAGTAAAAGATCAACCATTTTCTTCGCTGTTTCAAACGACATCTTCTTTTTGCCCTTATGTGTCTGGTAACAATACTTGCATGCCAGATTGCAGTCATCAGTGACCTGAAATGTAACGGTCTGAGTCAGAATCTTTTCTGTCCCTACCGGTTCGTGCAGCTCAGGATATAATCTGCTCAGCCTTTCGGAATATTGTTCTGTTCTTTTCATTTGATTCCCTCAATTTCACAATTGCACAGAATGTCTACTTTCAGTTCTCCTGTCTTGTACTCAAGATTCCATTTGGTCTTGTGATGTTTAAGAATCTCCGGAATATATTTTTTCTCAAGCTCTGCTACTGCCATGCTGAACTGTGCATCCAATTCCGCTCCCTGTTTCTGATAAGCCTTAAATGCCGGGCTATTGATTACATCTGGGTCTTCCATATGTGATTCGATGATTCTCTGCAGGACATCTTTAGTAAATCCCCTTTCGTAGTCCAGTCTTTCGATGTACTCTGCCTCTTTGCTGTCTACTTTAATAATTACTGTTCTCATTTTTTCCTCCTAATTAAATGAATATATCGGTGTAGTCGCCTGTCCGTAGCACTGATTCCTGCAGGTCCCGCCACAATCACTCTGACAGCTTGATGCACAGGATGTAGAGCATCCTCCGCAGCTGGTTCCGCAGCCTCCAGAACAATTGCTTTTGCAGGTTCCCATGCAGCTATCTGTGCATCCGGAACCACAGGAATTTCCACAACCCGAACAGCCGCTACAGCCAGTACAAGACTGAGCGCAGGAAGCTGTACACTTATTATCACAACCCTGACAAGTACCAGAACAGGTACCAGAACAGGTACCGGAACAGGTACCGGAGCAGGTACCAGTGCAAGTATTACTGCATCCTTCGCAAGTCCATGTGCATGAAGAATAACATCCGCCTTCGCACCAGGTATTGCAGTCGTTCATACAATTCGCTGTGCATGTCGTGTTGCAACCGCCTTTGCATCCACCTGTGCAGTCATCAGCGCATGTCGCAAAGCAACTGTTTCCACATCCACCTGTGCAGTCTGCGCAAGTGTCTGAACAATTCGCTGTGCAGGTCTGAAGGCAATCCGTTT
The DNA here is from genome assembly GCF_020593585.1 of Blautia sp. DFI.6.71. NCBI lineage: Bacteria > Bacillati > Bacillota > Clostridia > Lachnospirales > Lachnospiraceae > Blautia > Blautia sp. DFI.6.71. Next base: position 219,494 of record NZ_JAJDMJ010000001.1, on the reverse strand, counting down.
TGCATCCTGCCTCGCAATCATCTGCGCATGTCCGTTGACATCCAGTGCATTCATCCGAACAATTATGATTGCACTGCTTTGTGCATGTTTTGTTACAAGTACCAGAGCAGGTACCTGAGCATATCGTACTGCAATTTCGTGAACAAGAAGTCCCGCATCCGCCGCAGTTGCCAGACGCTGTGGACTTACAGCTCGTTGCACAACTCGTTCCACATCCTTTTGAACACGCCATAGATATCACCTCCTCTCATTATGTAGTCATCGCGCCGGTTGTACATCCGGAACCACAGGTATGTGTGCATCCAGAAAAACAGCCATCTGAACAACCACCGCAGGATGTAGAACAGCCATCTGAACAACTCTTTGCGCAAGTGGTATCGCAACCACCAGTACACCCAGTGCATCCCTGACAGCCAGATGTGCAAGAACCTACACATAACCCCGTACAGAGTCCTCTGCACCCACTATCACTTGCCTGCTTATCTATTTTTGCAAGGGTATCAACAAATTTCTCCGCCTGATCGACGATCACATCTGCTCCACTATGACTCTGTTGCAGGCTGTTATTCTGCAAAAAATCCGCTACATTAAGCAGCGGATCAATAACCTTTTGTATATGTTCATCTGTAATGTCTCCCCCAGTGACCGGAACAGCATTATAATCATAATTTGCAGCAAATTTATTCATTGAAGCGCTTGAACCATGCTCCACACAGCTTCTCCTTGCCATTTCTTTTTTTACTTTTGCCCGCAATTCTACAAGTCTCTCTGCTGATATCATATAGCCACCGCCTACAAACTCGTGATTGCTGTCTGAGCCGGCTGAAGCATGACATAATCAACGGACACCGTTATATTTGCGCTATTTTTCAGCAATCTCGCAGTAATAGTAACCGTATCATTCAATTCAACATTAAGTCCAAACGTCTGATAAACTCCTGCTCTTTCAAACATATTTGCAGTAATAGTTCTGGTTTCCAATATCGCTCCGCCAGACGTTACATTTAATTCGATTAGCCCGCCGTTATTTGAATTTGAGTTCACTTTCACTCTAATCAACAAGCTATAGAGTCCTTTTCTGAGACTATCGATTGCTTTTTGAAACAGTGTCTGTACTGATGCTGTCGACGACGTTTTCCTGATAACGCTGAACTGCGCGCTTGCATCTACGATATTTGCATCCGCCGACAGCTCTGGTCCTCCATAGGTATTGTCAATCGCAAGTGTGTCAATCCGTTCGATCATCTTTGCTACCCGTCGTTCGAGATATATAGTATTAAGCAGTAATGTCCTAAACATAGGATTTACTACATCCGCATGAACCAGATCCTTTGTCTCGATGATTCTCAAAGCTTCATTGAACTCCGGATTCTCCGGGATAACCACGTTCGCCATATATAATCATCTCCTTACTGTAAAACATCATCAATTTCAAATCTCATTGATACATTCGAATCTTTACCTTTTGGAAGAAAATTAGCAATCATGATGATGTCTCCTTCAGAGTCATACAATCCGATCTCACTTATGCTCTTTCCGTTGGCTTCAGATCCATTTAATGTGCAATAATATTCACACTTGTTTTCATTGGTTTTAAGTGTATGTCCATCTACCGCTTTTCGAAGAAATTCATTTTTCAATGTTTCTCCCGGACTAAGAACTGTTGAACCATTCGAGCCGCCACTTCCAAACGCAAATCCTACAATCTTAGGCAGAGTGATCTCTCCGGCTCTGGCTCTCAGGATTTTCGTCCTTCCTACTACTGTTACCTTTCCTTCCATCACAATTCCTCCGTTGTTACTTCTGTATCAAATTTTATCGTTCCATCCCATTTATACTCACCATTCCACTGATTAAGGTTCTTGTAGATCATTACATTCCCAGTCATTCCGACCGGAAGCTTTTCTGTTATCTCGCATTTAACTTCTATTAACGGCACAGAATATCCTTCCATCCAGGTATGCTGCATTCCTATATCTAACGCTGGGAATAGAACTCTTTCCCTCTCACTGCATATTGCGGCTTCAATAACATATCGAGCCTGCATTGACAGATGAGATGGCTTTATTTTGCGGATATATCCCAGCAGAATATCGACGGAATATATCGGATAGTCAGCACCAATAAGCAAATCTACATTGAAGATATACTTCTCAACCTGCTCCGAGACGCTCGCAGAAAGCCCAAATACGGTCTGTATAATGTTTTCCAGTCTATAAGGCGTAATGGACGATCTGGACGTCCTATCGCGCCGATTCACGACTGCTTTTCGGCGATCATCAATGTCTTTTGTCCTGTCAATCGGTATTCCATATGTCAGTTCATGAAAATACATTCCCCATGCCGCCGTTTCCGGAAATGACTGACTTTGCGCTTCTTCAATCCTTTTGATTGCCGTATCCAGTTCTAAACCCATGACCTCAAAAATCCATTTTCCGACGTACGACTTATCATACCATCCTCTCGTCACATACGTCAGGAGCCTCTGAGCAACCTCATTTGCAGGAAAATGTTCCAGATCAACATTATCTATATGCATCTCTATCCCTCCGTAAAATTAAGCTCCGTCGCAGTTGTGATTGGATAATAGTCTGCTGCAACCGATATGTTGTTCGTATTTTCATTTATGCGAAAATCTGAAAAGTCAATTACTCCAGCTGTATTAGACAACAATGCAGATGCAACCGTATACCGAATTTCTTCACTGTCCTTAGCTTCCCTGTAGTAGGTCTTTAATGCTGTCAGGAATGCTTCCTTTACATTGTCGATACTGTAATTGCTTTCCAGTTCAAGCACTGCACTGTAGGATACAGTCATGTCCTTCACTGTAGATATCGTTACGGATGCTCCAATCGGAGCCAAACGCTTCATTCTGTCCTTTGGGGATACAATATAGTCTTCAACTGCTTTTAGAGTATCTTCTCCAACCGCAGAACCATCCGGATCCGCAACAACAACCTTAACGGTGCCAGGTCCTTTCCATTCAGCTTCGACCACGGCAGAACCAACACCAGATACTTCTTTCGCCCAACGGACATAATCTGCGTCACATCCTACAAAGGAAACCTCTGCGGAGCGAAGCTTTTCAAGGATTCTTTCTCGGTATGTGTCGTCGTCCTCTTCGTCTGTGCCACCCCTGATAGGATTCTCATTCGTCACAGAAGTAACATTCTTGTTTGGCTGTTTCTGCAATGTCACAGTATTTCTTGTCACATTATAAGAAGCTCCTGTGAGAACAGACGCAACAGGTATGTCAACCGTTCCCTGCTCTGGTATAGTTGCTTCCTCAGTCGTCGCAAATTCAACAGATTCGACATCTGTCGTACCTTCTGTACAAAATACCGTCCCTTCCTCGATAATCGTTCCAGCGGTGCCTACGACGGTCACATGACCGGATGCTCTGCTCGCCTGCTTTCGTGTAACCTTTGCAGATACACCATGCAAATCAAGCCATTGACCCCAAGCCCACATCGGGAACATCAACATCAATGTCCGGGTAAGGTTATACTGTATTAACCTCGATATTTCAATCGCTGTTGGCATTGTGAAATCGTATGGGAAATCTGCCGGCATATCAGAGATATCAACAGGCAGATTGTTCATCATCCTGGATTGGATCGTATCAGGATCACTATTATCTATAAATTCTGGAGTTACAAATTCTTCTGTCAAATTCTCATCTCCTTTTCAATGTTACTTCTAAATCAAATTTCTCCCAGTGTATTGCGTACACTGTAAATTTCACATAAACCACAGATGGTTCCCATGAGAACTCAAAGTCCTCTACGGATTCAGTCCTTGGATTTACCATCAGAGCCTCTTCTATGGTACGTTCAATTGCCAGTTCCACAGCTGTGTCATCTTCTTCCTTCATGGCATCTTCCATCTCTGCACCGATGTCATCGTCGTACCCGAGGCAACTATATCTTTCTGTTGATACGGCCTTCACGCACCATATCTTGTACGCTTCAAGTCCTTCGCTTTTGAGCATACAAAAAGGAGATTTACAAACGAAATCTCCTTTCTCTAAGTCCCACGCCACAGATGGCTTGTACTCTGTATCATATTCTTCATTTTCTTCCTCATATTCCGGTATATCCACCACCGGATATAAGTTATTGTCTGCCATATGTCCTCCTATACTGTCCTCTTATACCGGTCTGGTTATAATGTCGATCACAACAGCAGTGTCTTGCACCCACGCAATCAACACTCTGTCTCCGGCCTGCAACTGCCGCATAGATTCCGGAAGATATGCTTTTCCAGAATGTTCATCTGCCCGGACATCGCAAAATGCATCTCCCGTCTTTCCAAGAGTTAATTGCCTACAAACTCTGTAATCACTCTTAGGAATTGGAATCGGAAATGTATTCGAGAGCAGGCTGCCGTCTGCCTGAATCTCTGCAAAATCAAGGCAGAGCGGCTTATCTGCATGATCTCTCATTCTTGCATCTAATACCGCAGCTAATCGTGCGACACCGTCATTACTGTCATATGCCATATGCCCTCCTAATCAAACGAGCCTTCGTCTACCCAGCCGCATACATGGGTCTCAGCCCAGTTAACATTTTCCAAGCACCATGGATGAGCACTGCCCGGATTACTGTGTGTTATTGTCGCCTTTCCGGCGCTTACCTTATATCCTGACGTTGCATCCGAAGAAACATAATGATAGCCGCCATGGAAGTTGACTGTATCTCCGATGCTGTAATCTCCATCCTTTTTCTTGTTATCCTTTTTCGAAGACGAAGATTTCAGCTTAGTTTTCTTTAAAGTCATAGTCATTTCCATCTTGTCGCAATCATGAGTAATTGCCTTTACCCAGTAATACCCTGATCCAGTTGACATTTTAAGATGGATAATATCTCCTTTTCGGATGATAGGAATGTCGATAGTAACTACCTTGATTTCCTCTTTCGGCTTTCCATCATCATCAAGGACTTCCTTTGCCTCTTTTTTTGCTTCATCTAAGCTATCATCCTTGCCTCTTGTAAGTATTTTCTGGCGAATGCCGTACTTTGTCTGACCATCGACCGTTGCTTCTACAGGTCTGCGCTTATCATCGTCTGCTTCTCCGAGAATCTTTACTCGCGTAACCATTCCCGAAGTGCTGATCTTATGAGAAACACTTATCAGATTTTCTGTTTCGGCAAAATGATAAATGTTCTTGTTGCTGCCAATTGCCAGAATCTGGGCTTTGCCCTTGACAGAACGGATTGCAGAATAGCCCCCACCCTTTTTCTTCGCTTCATCCAGAATATCTTTGACCATTGTGCCGAGTTTCTTCTTGTCTTCCTTAATAACTCCGTGGACCACATCAGGTCCGGTATATTTACCAATTGGTATACCCCATTTCTTGAAATAATCCTGTATAACCTGCTTGGTTCTTGCTCCGGAAGAATAATATACACAGTCTTCCGACTCCTGCAAATCATACAGGTTATCATAGGCCTTCAGCTTTAATGGTTGACTGCTTGACTTTGCAGATGGATTCCATTCTACAATCCGGCCACGCATAGCTTCCTGTGCAGTTCCAGTCTTGTACCGATAATACAAGTACAAATAACATCCCGGTTTAGACAAACTGGAAATCCTGCCTTTTGTGGTCTTATCATTCTTTACAGTGCACGACAATCTGGCTGCAAGTTCGTTTTCCAGCTCTTCCCATCCCAAATCTTCGACAAAATTGGTGATGTCATATTTTTTCTTTTTTTCAGTCACGAGGACTAAATAATAAGAATATTTCAGCGGATCAATCATATAATGCCTCCTTTACGGTATCGTAAGGATAGTGCCAGGGAATATCCAGTCCCCTTGGTTGCTATCCTTATGCCCGTATTTTTTCGCAGCCTTTTCTATCGCTGTCTTATTTGCATCATAAATCTTTTTCCAATCTGCTCCTGATCCGTAAAATTTCTTTGCGATATTCCACAGGCAGTCACCAGTTTTAATGGTGTATGTCTGTTTTTTCTTATCTGTTGAACTCTTTTTCAGGTTCGTTCGGGCTGTCGTCTTCTTTTTCTTCTTATCAATGCCAAGGTCCTTTGTGGTCTGGATTTTAAGCGGACGATAACGATAAAAGGAAATGCTATAAAAGTAATCTCCTTTCCCGCCAAATTTCTTATATTCAAAGCTATTAATCGTCACATCAACATTGATGCCGCCGCCGGCAGAAATGATAAGGTTCAGAACCGTTCCCTTATCTCGCCAGTTTTCCAGCTTCTTTATAACAGATTTCGGATCCAGCCACTTCGTATGTATGGTGGACATCTTTTTTCTGGCTCTTCCCCAGAGGTATCCATCCCATTCATATGATCTGATATCCGGACCAGCCGGAAATGCAAAGGTTCCTTTTTTTATCAGATCGTACTTCTGGTATTTTGAATTTCCCTTAACAGTAATCTCCTTGTCTGGGAGAGAAGGAAAGCGAAGACAAGATTGCTTATTTGCCGCCTCTTTTAAATATATCTCCATGCCCTCTCCCCTTTCTACGTCGGCATATTTGCGTATGATTCGAGTAATCTTGATGCCAGTTCTCCGGACATTTCGTTAATTAACTCTTTCAGTTTCTCTTTGATTGAATTTACTGTGTCATTGCCGCCCTCTCCGTTAATGTTGAAGACAGGATTCATATTGACAACGATTTGTCCTTTATCGCCATTGTTACCAGAACTTCCGGAAGATGAGTCTGAGGAACCTCCTGACAGTGGGACATCTCCAATCATGCCGCCGTCTGCATACTCTTTGACACCCAATGCCCGTCCAGCCTGTAACCACAAGTCCATGCCTCTGTCTCGGCGTTTTGAGCCAAGAGGAATAATGGCTTCTGGACCATCTTCGCCTACCCAGGATAATAACGGTCCGGTAACGATGCTTCCCTCCGCATTGCCTGCAATAGATGCCTTTACAGAAGAACCGCTTCCAGATGTTGTTATTCCGGCGCTAGGTTTCGTGATATGCCAGTCAAGAGTTACATTAACTGTACAAGACGCAGGAATCGGATTTGAAAATGTAGACTGTACTTCTCCTGCAACTTCAGAATATACTTCAGCGGCATTATTTGTTTGATCGAGTGTTACGTCAGTGTGTCCGTCTGTCGGCATAGATTCAGAGAATGTAGATTCTACCTCTGACTGTGCCTGCTCTTTTGCTCCGGACGCATCTGTGGTCGCATCAGTGATATTAACGTTTGCAGTTGTATCTGTCTCAACCGGTTCCGTTTCGGTCTGTTCTGCGGTTGCGCTCTGTATACCAGAAGTATCAACCTGTACCAGTTCCTGCGGAATTGTTACGGTTGCTCCTGCCTGTACTTCAATGCTGTTGGCTGCAAGTGTCCCGGATTCCATACCAAGAGCCGCTTCAATTTGAGCTGCTGCTACATCGGAATCCACTTCAACATTTGCCAGATCAACTTTCACTCCTTCTGCTGTAACGGACATTTCAGCCCCTTCAGCATCCAGAGCCGACATTGCCTGCTCGATAGCAGCCTGCGCCTTATCTCCGTCCATTTCAGCAGTTATTGTGTCCATGGAGATGGTGAGTTCCTGATCTGGATGAATAACGTATGGGCTTTCGATGCCATTCTGTTCCGCAATAGTCTGCCAGTCAATTCCAAGAGCATTGCCAATTTCCCAAAGGCAATCCCCCTGCTCAACTTTAATCTTTATGCTGTCAGCAGTAACCTCTTCAGTAGTTGCAAGATCTCCCAGTTTTTCATTCAGCGCTGATACCCATGCATCCTTATCTATGTCTACGTCACCATCGACAGAAGCTTTCAGACCTTCAAGTGTAATTTCATTGTCAGTCGTTTCTGCTGTAGCCCTGTCAATTGCAGTTCTAAGCTCATCAGGCAACTGCTCTCGTACGCTTTCGTACATCGGATTATTCGGATCCGTCAAAACACTCTTCATTTCTTCGCTTCCAGATTCGAGAATCTGGTTTGCGTAATTCTGCCAAGCCGCATCAACGTCACCTGCTGCCGCACCAACTTCGATTGCTTCCTTGTACCCATCCATAAGGCTTTGTGGCACTGCCTGTCCTGCTTCTCTGTACTGGTCAATCAGGCTTCCCATCTGACTAACATCCGGAGCCATCGACTGATACAATTCGTTTAGTGCTCTCTGATCGGCATTTGCACCAATTCCCAGGAAGCCTTTTCCATTATCCATAGACGTAAACATATTATCAAAGGTGCTTGCAATCGTACCATAAGCTCCGCTTTGTAAGCTGGTTTCCGCACTCTTCAAAGCATTCTGTGCAGTTTCTGTAAGCGTCTGGATGTTTCCAGTAATCTTCTCGCCATATGTATCATTCAGGGTATTACTTCCAAGTTCAAGACTCTTGGCTAATTCGGAGCCTTGCTGTCCTCTTACATACCACCCAGTCTGTTCTTTGTAGCTCTCATACTGTTCAGGAGTAATTCTTCCATAGTCCTTCATTGCCTCCAATTCCGAATACCACTGAGTCGTATCTGCTTTAATGCTTTCCATTGCAGTCTCGCGCTGGCTTCGCATTTCATCCATCAAGTCTGTAAACGAACCGCTTTCCAGGTCAGCAGCGCTCATATGTCCGTATTCCTGTTTAATCCAGTCCCACTGCGCTTGTGCTTCGGCTTCTTTCCAGCGGGCAGTAATGTTATTCATCTTCTCCTGCAATGCACTAATAGCTTCTTCTTCATTCACATCAATGATGCCGTCTTTCAGGGCTTCTGAGACCTTTTGTGACAACTGACTGGATAAATCGGATAGCTCTAAATTGTCCGCTCTAGCCCATTCCTTGATGTTCTGGGCTAATGTCTGTCCATCTTCTGTCCCTCCGAGATATGTCTGGACATGAATGTGAGCCGCAAATGTACGACTCTCCAGTTCAGATATCTTACTTTCAACAAAAGTATTAATATTATCCGTATATTCCTGCTGTTCATCAGCTGTCAAAGTGATTCCAACTCTGCTCTTGAATTCAAGAACATCATTTGATTCCAAAGCTTTCTGCGCTTCAGCTCGTAGATTGTCGGCATTCTGTACTTCATTTAATGCCAATTCGACATTGGTAAGGTACTTCTGATTCAGTATTCCTGCCGCCGCATCTTTGACTTCGTCTGCAGATAATTTAATCTTTCCGAAATGATCTTCAAGACTATTTTCCAGCTGTGTCTCATTGTACTTGTCGATCGCAAGCTTAATGCCGATGATCGCAGCTGTAATTCCCGCTGCCGCAAGTCCAACTTTCGCTCCTACAGGAATCATAGAACTCAGATTGCCTGCAAAGTCCATCACATCGTTTGCATTTCCAGCTGCCTCTGTGATGCTGCCAATAGCATCTCCGATAGGAGACAAGGTTTCCACTATGTTTTTCCCTTTTTGAGCAACCGTAGCTGCTCCTTTTGCAAGAATCCCTGCACTTAACCAAGATGTTAATCCCGCTTTTTCACCGCCAGGAAGAATAGCCGCTGCACTCGAAAATAATGTGCCAAGCCCGCTTGATATTAATTGCGCGCCATCTCCAGAAACCCAATTCCCGAACGGCTTTGCGATTATTGAATCCCATGCTATGTCTATCTTTCCAAACAGATCCGCATTCTTCCATTCATCAGAACCGGTCATGTCAGTGATCTTGCGTTTTACGCCTGCAATCTTATCATCTGCCACATCCATAACCGCATTGATTCCATCCGTTATCTCAGGCATCATATCGGTAATTCCACCTGCAATTCCTCTTAAATACGGAGACAACCGTTTTCCAAAGGCATTCTCCGTACCTTCGATAGCACTCTGCATTAATGTAAAGGAGCCTTTAAGGTTGTCCAGCATCGTGTCAGCCATTCCCTCTGCCGCATCTTTTGAATTGCCAATTGCTGTGCTCAGCTTGTTGTAATCCTCTTCACTGGCGTTGATGATTGCTAACATGCCGGCCATGGCCTCTTTTCCAAAAATGGTTGAAGCTGCTGCTGTCTGCTCAGTCTCAGAAAGTCCACCCAAGCTTCCTCGAAGATTATCTATTACTCCTCGAAGGGATTTCATGTTTCCCTCAGAATCTGTAAGGCTGATTCCGTATTTATCCATAGCTGCTGCCATGCTGTCTGTAGGTGCCGCCATATTTGCCAAAGATGTTTTAAGTGCGGTACCGGCCATGCTACCTTTAATACTTGCATTTGCCATTAAACCAAGCGCAAGAGATGTATCTTCAACGCTGTAATTCATAGCGCCAGCAACAGGAGCGACATATTTAAACGATTCTCCAAGCATTGACACATTTGTGTTGGCATTGGCACTCGCCTGAGCAAGAACATCAGCAAAATGCCCTGCATCACCCGCCTGTAATCCGAAAGCTGTCAGCGCATCTGTCACAATATCGGAAGTCGTACCAAGGTCTTCGCCAGATGCTGCTGCAAGACTCATAATACCGGATATACCATCAATCATCTGTTGTGGCTTCCATCCTGCCATAGCCATGTAATTAAACGCCTCAGCTGATTCTGTAGCCGTAAACTTGGTCGTTGCGCCCATCTCCTGTGCTTTTGCGGTCAGATCATCAAACTCCTGTCCTGTTGCGCCGGATATAGCTTTTACCTGTGACATCATAGACTCGAAGTCCTGGAAGGAATTAACCGATTCTGCCACACCGAAACTGGCACCGATCAACGATGCCCCTTGCACAACCGGATTTTTTGCTGCACTTGCAAGCGCAGAAATAGGAGCGGTTGCCGCATCTATGACACCAATAGTAGCATTAAACACGCTTCCTCCCCATGATTCCGCTGCATCCTGTGCGGCCCGGATAACCGGCGTAGCTTCATCAGATGCTCCAATCTCAGCATCCCCACTCATTCCATCGAAATTCTCCACCGCATCAGAAGCGGCGGATACTACCGGGGTGGCGCTATCGTCTGCTCCTATTTCTGCATCTCCGGAAGTACCGTCAAAATTTTCTACAGCATCCGAAGCAGCATTGACCGTCTGCGTAGCAGAATCATCTGCCGCAACTTCAACTTGTGCCGTCTCTCCGTCTATCTGCTCCGTAGCATTTTCAACAGCTGAAAGAACCGGGGTTGCATTGTCGTCTGCTCCTATTTCTATCTCAGCCGCTACGCCTGATCTACGCTGGAATCGTTGTGCCGCCCTATCCGCTCTCTCGAACGCTCTTTCCATTGCAGTGAGATTCCTGGTCACACTCGACGTTCCGGAACCGGTATTATCGACCACATCAACAGGAATCTCTATCCTTATCGTTTCTGCCAAGCATCTCACCTCTTTTCATTTTTCTTGATATTCTCTTCAATCCATACCTCCGTAGAGGCAAAAAGAAAGGCTCTGACCCCAGAGGGCAAAGCCATCACTTCATCCGGTCTAATCCCCTGTCTCTGGAATATCCAGTGCAACAGGGCTGATTTATAACCGGACCTTATAAGTTTTTTGCTGTATTAACTTTATCTTCTTCTGTGTTATATCCGCAGAGTTCATCAAGTGTAGTAAGAACTTTCTCTTTCTCTCCCGGAAGAAGAGCTGCTTCGATCACGTCAAGTGCATTGATAATCTTCTTTCCTTTCTTTCTAAGTGCTTCCTGAATATTTTTATTGTTCCATAATTTTTCCTGATCTTCTGCTACAGTTGCATTGTAGATGAGGGAACTGCGGAATTTTGCATTATCCATTCCATCCGTTACTTTCATTCCAGTTCTCTTGTTTTTTGCGTATTTGGTGTACTTTTTCCTGATCTCATACATATCATCATCTGATAATGCATGGACAGAAAAAGCAAAATACAATTTTCCGGAACGAATGATTTTAATTTCCTTCGTTTCTTCATCCACATCATCTGCTGCCTCTAAAATACCATTCAGATAATCCATTTCATTAGCTCTCATATCTTCCTTTAATGCTTCCTCGGCTTCCGCCTCTGTCATATCAATTTCAGTTGTTCTTGGTTCTTCATTTTCGATATTTGCAGTTCTTGCCATGTATTATTTTCCTCCGTTTATAAAAATAAGGGTGGCCAGTTTTAGCCACCCTTGTGTTGACCAGATATCAAATTGTCAGTGATGAACGGGGTTCTACTTCCCCGTTGCAGTGCAGATTATAAGATCTTGATAATGTATCTCCTGTACTTACATTCTGCAGATCCTGGTCACCGCTAAAGATACATTCACGATATGTAATGCGTTCCTGGGAGCCATTACGCCCTTCAATAACTCCATCTAAAGTCATAACCGGGCTTTCTCCTTTATTTACCGCACTAACAACATTGTTGAATAATTCGCCATCCAGAACAACGATCTCCGAAATTGTAATCGTGACTCCAATAGTATTGTTTGTTTCCAGTTCTCTGTTCTGTCCTAATGGCTGATATTTGGTATTATTAAAAGATGTTTTCGACTGAAAACTGCTTACCTGCGCAAACGGAACCCCATCTGCATTGTAAAGCATGGCATCTTTACCTGAACGACTATGTCTCGCGTCTGTTGCAGCACTTGTATTTAACATTCACCTTTCCTCCTTTACTCTGCATTGGTACTGAATCTAAACTTATAGAATGAGTAAATATGTTCCGCAGAATCCTTATCAATGATATCAAGGTCAAAATAACAGTTATCTGCGTCTGCAATATAAGTCGTGCTCTCAGTTACTGTTCCTGCTGTTAATTTTTTTTCTTTGATCATGGCATTGATAATTCCCTGAATTTTTCCAATAATAGTGGCTTTTCCATTTTTATCAGGATCGACTTTTCCAACTAAAGCGTCGGACTGGGCATTTGCTCTGTACAATAACTCATATCTTGTTCTTACACGGCGGATTTTCTTCCAACCTTTATCTTTGTTATCTGGAAGATTGATCAGTGTATTGATTCCAGCATCAATCCATACCTCATCTTCTGTAGACTTACTAAGAACCAAGCATCCCTTCAGTTCCGCTTTTATAATCTGAGTATTTGTAAGCGGTTCTGCAAGATCTACATATCGAGTAATCACCATATGAGTCACTGCCTGATTTGCAGGAGTTGCTGCAATAAGTCCAGCAATCAAGCCGGCAGTCTGATATCCATCCAGAGTTCCCTCATTGATAAAGACTTTTGGATTGAGAACATAAACTATATTCTCACCATCAAATCCTGCTGCCGCATTCATTCTTTCGTCTAAATCTTTGTTATCTTTCTCTGCAACAACTCCAATCCCAAATTGACTGGTTTCATAAATTCTGTCCAGAAATGCCTGTAACAGCGCATGTACTGCTGTATCTTCTGTATCAACACAAATTGTATTGAAGAAATATTTTTCTGCCTGTGAAAAAGCAGCTGAATAATTGGCAGTTGCTACTGTAGGATTCTTTCCTCCCGTAAACGCTGTCTGATTCACATTAGTCATGATTCCTTTTGCAGATTCTTCAAGATTAGCCGTGAAATTCTTTGAATTTGCAAAAGCACTTACAAGACTTGCAGCTTCATTATCGCCTGCTGAAAAATATACTTTTTCAAATTCAGTAGTTCCTGTATAGATAATGCATTCTTTCCTGTCTTTGTCAGTTAAGCGGTTTCTAATAGTTACAGAAAATGGCATCTCTCCTGGATGTTTTGCTGTGATCTTAACTTTTCCAGTTGCAGCTGTAAGACTTACGCTCGCCACAGCTCCGCCCGTTCCATTAAGGCGACAGCAAATAACTTTCTTTGCACCACCATACAGAACTTCACGAATCAGGTCAGTCGTTAATCCATCTCCGTAGATTGTTGTGTAATCGTCTCCTCTCTCTAAGACTGTTACTTTATCTACTGGTCCAAACGTTGCTTTAAACACAGCTACAACAACTCCGTCAATTGCCCCGAAAGAATCATCGTCACCATTCTTATCTACGTTGAAATAACTTCCTGGTCGAACTTTTGTACCTACTTCAGGAATCTGGAAATATTCCGCCATTATTTGACCTCCTTCTTCATAAATTCTTCGACAAGCTTCTCGGCTTCTGAAACAGTCATGCTTTTCTTTTTTGACAGTTTCAGTGCCACCATCGCGCAATCAGGGCAAGAAAAAAGCTGATCGCGTGCGGCAATCAGCTCATCTACCCCATATTCCGTTTCTTTCTCTGCCGGAAGAACTTCTTTTGTTTCTTCCGGAGCATTTGTTTTCTTTGTTTCTGCCATTGCTTCTCCTTTCAATTTGTGAATTCCATGCCTATTCTTGCAATATTATGTTTTTTCACACTGCATCTGAGACATCCATATTTACCAGTTATAGTCAGCTGTCCCTCTCTGAGGTAATCTGACTTATTATTCAGTTCTAATCCCTGAATAGTCATAGGGGAGTCATCCAGCATGATTATCTCCTCATCTATGGCTACCTTCTGATTGATAGATGCAAGTGTCTTTAACCTTGTGCCAGCTCCCGGATAAATCAAATGTACAGCAATCTTCCCTACAAACCATGAAATCGTATTCATACAATGCCCTGTCGTATGCTGTATATTTGCCAATCTGCAATAGAACACGGGAGTTCTTGATGTTTCGACAAAATCTCCAACATTGTCTATGCCAAGCACTGTTGTCTCTGGAAATATCTTTTTGATATACGCAGCTACCGCAAGAACCGGATCAGGATCCGTGCTGAACTGTTCGGGGTATTCGAGGATGTCAAATGCCATTTCTTTGCACCACACCTCTTTTCCCTCAATCGCATACGATTCTGTGCGCGCCCACGCCACGCAAAACGGTGCTTCTCCTGCCGGCTTCATCAGGACGTCCTGAAGACAGTGCTTCACAGCTGTTTCAATATCTTCAATTATCGTACTGGTTTTATCCGTATACATTGCAACATATAAGGTTCCCGCCGATGATCGTTCCTGATTGACCTGCATATCGATACGGTAGCATATCCTCGGATACTGCGTGGCTCCTTCCCATCCTTCCTGCTGGTCTGCCGGAAACTCAGAATCAAATATTGCAGGTGCTCCGGCATATGTAGCAAGCATTGTCTGCAAATTTTCGTCTGCAGAGAGACGTTTAAAAATCAGTTCGCTAAGATTCATCCGCAGCCTCCTTGTATTCCTGAACAGTACGAAGACCATCGCCCGAATATCTTATTTCCCACTCATTTTTATAAACTTCTGAAACTGGTATAAAAAAATGATTTTGGGTATTTGTCAGAGAATTCGGATACATTACTGTAATCTGTTCCGCAGAAGCGCGATAAACAATACCTGAGATTCCCTCTTTCCATGTTTTATGTTTTGCAAAGACGAGAGTTCCTCTTCGCATTTCCTCCGCATTAAATTCTGCTCGTTCAATGTGATCAATAAGCATATCAACCTCCGATTTCTGCAAATATAGCCATAACATTCGGTAATGCCGTCTGCTGTATTTTGTCAACAAAAGGACGGGCCGCCATCTTTCTGGTACCATGTTCCAGATAGCCAGCATATCCCATACCTGAAGTAATGCATACCGCACCGCCGCTCATATGCCAGTTATTTTTTAAATGTCCGCTCCGAACACCCGGTGGACTGCCCGGAGCTGACGGGCTTGGATTTGCCAGTACAGATAATGCAGCATTTCTAAGGGCATTTGAAGCCCTTGGATATCTTGCGATCACCTGCTGCTCTATCCGTTCCTTGTCTGTTTGAACTTGAACTTTTACTGCTTCTGCTGCTTCGGCAGGCGTCATTTCAGATCATTCCTTTCTTCAAGATATATTAAGCCAGTTGCTCCAAGGTTTCCGGGATCCTCACACAAGAGAACGAGGAAGGTTCTTCCTGCGGTAGTTAGATAGTCTCCCTGCTTTACATTTGCAGAATCTCGGATAACAAGAGTGTGGGTTAAGGAATGCTGTTCCTGATCCCACCTGTGTTTCATTCGGTCAGATTCATGTGTAGATGCTTCAGCAAGTATTCCTGATATCTCGCCTTTCGCTTCAAAATCTGACACAGGATGTCCGAGTATGTTGCGAATGCTCTTTCGTCTTACCACAAAATCTGTCCATAAATTTCCCGGTCTTAGATACATCAAGCCAAATGGACTAATCATATATCTACACCATCACTTTCTTCATGGCTCATCATTCCGTTGTAGAAATATGGCACTGGCTGTTTGCTTGTATCTCCGGCATTCATCAGAATAGCCGATGGGGATACAGAAGCAAGTTTCAGGTCTTTCTTCAGCTTCTCATATTCTTCCTGCCACAATTTAGCCCTATCACCAAATTTGAATGAGGTAGGGCCAACTGTTGTATCAGGTTCAAAAGAAAACCTGCGAAATATACTTTCAAGGCACTTTAATTTTGCCCGTTTCCAATCTTTCGCAGACTGAACATCATCACACAAAACGATGTATTCCTCGTCTGACAATGCACAAGTTCTCTCTTTTCCATCTACCATCACATCTCCAAGTTCAAACCTCATTCGATCTTTCCCATACGATGTGATCATGGCAGGTTCATATGTATAAGTTCCTGCCATCAGGCATCACCTTTACTTTCTTCCTGTTCAATGAGATTTTTGGCTTTTGACTCTGCTGCTTTTTTTACGGTTGCTCTGGAGTCAAGAGCATTGATGATAATAAGCGTTGTATCGTCCTCAATATTCCCTCTAATATGAGCTACAGCAGCATCTGCACTCATCTGCATAGTTTTTACTGCATCCTGCATCTGAGGCTCTGTAACGTCCAAATCAATCGTCTCGTGACCTTTGACAATTGGAATAGAAAAGCTTACCTCTCCTACCATAGCAACACATTCTTCAAGATTATCCTCCGGAACAGCGTCATGAATCACTGATAACAGCCCCATCTTTACTAAACTGGCGTAATCAACCACTTCTTCAACCGGGACTTCTTCACCGATGAAATATTTCTTTCCATTCAGATTGCATGGCTTGTTTGCAACAAGTTTCATAGGTTCCTCCTTAAACTGCAGCTTTATAAAATCTTGCAAGATCGTCAGATGTCTTCTTCATATCTGTCGCCATAAGACCTTCAATGTACTCAGTATGTGTGCCATTCTCTCCAAGATAGTTCAGGATCGGAAGCATCTGTCCATTGCCGAGCATATCCCATGTGAAGATATAACCTGCAGACGGTTCATCGATACTCGGTGCGTTAGTTGCATAAGCCAGTAGAAATGCGTTCGGATCTCCGATATACTGCATTTCTTCATCTGCGCCCATGCTTGCACTGTTCATAATGGATTTAAGCACTACAATCTTTTCAACTCCAAACAACTGCGCAAGCACATTCTCTGTTACAGATGCCGGATTTGCGGTGCTTCCACCGTATTTAACCCTTTCGAGGATGCCCGGATGTACTTTCAGAGCATTAAATACATTAATACCAAGACCAAGACGATTCGGCATGCGACCTGTCTGCTGGTTCATGTCGGTCTTCTCTTTGTCGATAAATGCAATAGGGTCAGAATTTGCATTGCTGAACTTAATGAACTGGTTTGTGCTTGGAGTGGTGTTATCAACACCCTCAAGTTCGTTCTTCCATGCTCCTTCTTTGAAATAGCTCGCTGCAAACAAACGGTCCTGGTGGATGTTAGCCTGTTCTGCAATTGTTCTAGTGCGCTGCTGTTTAGGCTGAATGATAGATGGACCCTGACGTCTGGAAAGGTCGGTCTGGCGAATCTGGTCGATACCCATAATCATCTGATCTACTTTGCAGACATAGTTGTCAGTGCTTTCGCCAATTGTTGTCGGGTCAACTTTGCCATATGCCGGTTTTCTCTGCCAGTTATCTCTCAGGAGATCTTCTCTGCTAAAAATGTAGTAATTGTCAGAAGAAAGACCTACCGGACAGGTTGGAAAAAGAGCTTTTGCGAAATAATTGCTGGCATTCTGGTAATAAGCCAGTGCCATGTTAGTAAGTGCTGTGTGGGGTCTGAACACGCCTTTTGCGATTTCAGCCTTAATTCCCGCTGTTGTATTTCTCATGTTTACATTCCTCCTTTACGCTTTTGCTTTCTGATATTTTGCAATCTGGATTCTGCTGTATCCTCCGGCAGACACAGAATTGAGGGCAACACCAATCACGTACTCTCCCGCTTTAGCTACTGCTGCCTTTCCACCTGTGGTGGCTGTGACTTCCTGTCCTTTTTTGATTTCCGCAGACGCAATTGCATAGCCAATGTCCTTGATCTGGATTTCAAGATCATCACCTTTCTTTACTTTTCCTGATTCAGCACCAGAAATATCGTTGTAGCCACCTTCGATAATAGATAAGCCGAGCAGGGGTGCTGTTCCGTTTGCGGCGATCACTACATTTCCATCTTCATCATATTTCAGAATAAGATTGCGGACATCTGCAATATCAGCTCCTGCCTTTTCTGCGATAGTCACAGACTGGTTGATCATTGTTCCGTTAAAGTTTGTACCCATCTTTCTTCACTCCTTTCTCAATAGCCCGCTTCTGCTTCATATTCATCCAAGAGTTCTGGATGATCCTCCCACGCTTTTGCAAGAGCTGCATTATATGTCAGAGCAGAGTCTTTTTCCATATATCCCTTTGCAATAGTATCGATCTTACTTTCTGCTGCAGACTTCTTAATAGATGCTACAGGATTGCCTGAGAAGGACTTCCCAATTTCGCTAAATACGCCAGACTTCTCAACCATATCAACGCTTCTGTCCAGAACGCTAATCATATCATTGTATGCGGTTCCGCCTGCATCCTTTAAAGACTTCAGAGTTTTCACTAATTCTTCCGGCTTTTCTCCGACAATCTCATATTTCTTTGCGACATCAAGAAGCTCTCTTTCTTCTGCTTCTGCCGCTCTCTTTTCCAGAGCCTCTAATCTTGCTCTTACAGCAGGATGTAATCCTTTGTAGATATCATCTCCGGTGTCTGCACTTGTCTCTGTTGTAGGTGCTGCTGGTGGCGGTGTTACTGACTTCTGAGTTTTCGTAACTTCGGAATCATCTACAATATCCGGATCCTCCGCTTTAGGTGCACTCTTTCCAACCGGTTCTTCTGTCTGTTCTTCTGTTTCTACTGCATATTTTTTGATAAGTTCATCATACGCAGTTCTTTCTTCTGCGGTCATTTTAGACTTGTTGATTTTAAGCATGTCTTCCAATTCCCCTTTCTCATTATCTTCGTTTGATTTTTCAATAATATCTGTCAGATTCTTATGTGCTTTCATAACCATCTGAAGATCTGTTTCATCTGGTGTAGCCAGATTCTTTCTGATATTCGTCGCTGTGCCAGAAGCCCAGTTCGGGATATATCCTTTCATAGCTTCTGCAAACTGTTCTGTGCTTGTTTCCATTGCGGCCTGCTTCGCAGAACTGTCCATTTCTGCATCGCACAGAATAGAGTTCAGTGAATTCTGCAGTGCATAGCAAGTAGACCAGATTTCATCCCTGATTGCATCCATGCTCACAGCGTTGATCTGTTCATCAAATGTCGTGGCTGATTTCTGCACTTCTCCGCTGATCCAGTTCAGGAATCGTTTAAATAGTCCGATTTCCGGGTCTGATGTTTCCTCTGCTTTATTCTTGCCTTTCAGCAGTTTGATATCAGCTCTCTGATTTGCGCCTTCATCAACGAAATCTACTTTACCCACTTCCAGGCCTTTCAGTTTTGTTGCCACAATGCTTCCTCCTTTCGCTTTTATTTATCAAAAAAGCGCCCTTTTGGACGCCTATTGATCACATTTATTTAATTCCATGCCACGCTGTCTGAAGCAGAAATCCTAAAAGATACCAGATCTTATCCTTTATCTTCCTCATGCAGATTTCTTCTCCGAGCTTCTGGTCATAATTCTGAGCATCTACACATGCAGATGTTTCAATGATCTCAAAACCATTTCGAAGCACGCAACGAACCATTGTTGTCTTATAGCCTACGGTACTGGTTTCAATATAGCTGATAAAATCATTAACCATGTGTTCTCCTATTGATACGCCAGATATCAGTTTCGGATTCTCCTGAACCTGCATATAAGACTTCTCGAACACATCTTTCGGAGACCAACTGATGTATCCATCCGGATATTTAACTACATATCCCGGATTGCCATCATCTGAACCTCCAAATCTTTCTCTTGCTTCTTCAATAGTATCGCAGGCACCTGTTTTTAATGCCTGTGCTTCCGAAAGAGTTGCTTTTTCTGCCTCAATAAGCTTTGTTCCAATATACTTATTCATTGTTTACTTCTACCCTTTCTGCTTTCCCTTCAATGGAGAACATACTATAAGTTCCATCTTTTACCTTCTCCCAAACATCCGCATCTGTTACTTGAAAGCCTATCCACCATCCAACAGGGAGCGTACCTTCCGGGATTCCCATTGCCGCCATCTTCTCTTCCGTAAATACAACACTCTCGATCAGATAAGCAACCCCACCTCTTTCGTGCATCTCTCCACCTTCCCGGTAGAGATCAACGAACTTATAAGCGGCGCTTTCAAGTTCATCAGGCTCTATGATGTCGCCCTGCCAGTCTTCCAGAGTTTCTCCATTCTCAGCAATAGCAACACTGGCCCAGCCGAATGCCTGCATTTTTTCATTATTTGTCTTCTTTACTTGGAACTTTCTTTTTGTTACCTCTGGCTTGTTGTCCGGTTCGTCCCTTATCTTCATGATTTCATTAAATGTTTTCACCTGTCACCTCCACATATTTGACCGCACATTTGCACCGAGGATGCAATGGCGGCAATAATACTGTTACATTCCTTCTTCCTGACTGTGTCTCAAAACTATCATCCATACTAATCTGTACGCCTTCAAGAGCCTGGCACTCTTTGCACACTCTCCCATCCAGAGCAGTTGACCATTCTTTCTTCATTTCCGGCATCAAATCATGCCGCATGGCTTCTCTGATGAAAGCATCTGCTCCCGCATTGTATGCCTGTGCAATCTCTGTCCTGGCAATCGTTTCAGCTCTATATCGCTGTTGTCGTTCAGCATACTTCGCAGCCGCTGTTCTGGCCTTTCTCTCAATAGATTCTTCTTTCATGCGTGGATGATCTGCTCTCAACTGAGTCTTCACACTGTTATAATGCCTCAGATTCGCTGCTGCCTGCCTCTCCGTCAAGCCAACCGTTGGCCGGATATATCGAGCAGTTTCATCGCTACCCATACCTAATGACTGGGTTTCTGCAATCAAATAGCGAACTGCATTCACCTGATCACTACAGACATTCGTAATCAAATTACCCGTTCGATTTATAATCCAATCTCTCACATAGATTTCTGAACTAATCTTTTCTTCCAGAGCAACAAATTCAGCTGTTGAATTCCACGCCGCAAAATAAGCACTTTCCCATGATGCTGTCATTTTCGAGGAAAGAAAAACGGAATAATCAGAGAACCATTGGTCGAACAGGCTCTGTGGATCCGCTTCTCCGATTACAATCTCCCGCAAGTCCTTATACAGCATAACCGCCGCCTGATCTTTCCAGAACCTTACAAGCCATTTCATCGGCTCGTCCAAGTTACTCTCAAGATAATTATCAAGGGCTTCAAGAACCTTCTGTGATTCTACGCTTTTTTTAATCATTCGAGACCTTGCCCGCATCTTCAGCATATGTTCACCTGCCTAACCGTTTCTTCGCTTCTTCGATTTCCTGATTTTCTTCAGGCTCAACTTCTGATGTTTTGCCTTCTTTTTCCGGCGACCTTCTCTGTGCTTCCCGCTGTTCATCCTTATTTCTAGGATCATCTGACAACGTTCTCTCCGGCAGATTGGCGACTTCTCTTACATAATCCTCAAGGTCTTCATCTGGGATAAGGATTCCAACTCCAACCATGTCTTTCAGGAATGTAGACAGCTTCGTGATGTCTCTCTTGTCCACATCGCCATGTGCAAGCTGTGGATAATCTGTTATTGCATCAAAATGAGCGCCATTCATATCAATCAGGGACGGAATGCCCTGATTATTGAACGTTTCGCATATGACATCCAAGAACGCCCCAAGAGCAACTGCGAAC
The DNA here is from genome assembly GCF_020593585.1 of Blautia sp. DFI.6.71. Classification (NCBI taxonomy): domain Bacteria; kingdom Bacillati; phylum Bacillota; class Clostridia; order Lachnospirales; family Lachnospiraceae; genus Blautia; species Blautia sp. DFI.6.71. Next base: position 197,595 of record NZ_JAJDMJ010000001.1, on the reverse strand, counting down.
AGTTCTGTTTTATCTTCACTCAGCGCAAAGCTTCCTGTCTGCTCATGCCCCAGCATGATGAAATCCGCCATTACAGTCTGCGCGATCTTTGCATCATATCTGTTGATAATGGCATTCGTATCAAACTGTCTGGTTCCGCCAGTGCTCAGGAGTTCAGCTTCATATCCAAACGGAAGGACAAGTCCCTCATACTCATTCCTGCGGATATTCTTCACCATTCCCACGAGTGCATTATTTATGTTAATTGCATCCTGACTATTTTCATCCCAGAGATCAACTCCGTCTGGTGCGTGCAACACCGGAAGTCCGGCAAGGTCTCTTTCGATTCCAATTGCCTCGATTTCCTGTATGCGGCGCTTGAAGTACCATGACCGATAGGCGTTTCTCAGAATGCTTCGTCCTTCTGGATTGTCTTTTACACTCTCTGTTCTAAACAACATCGCTTTGCTAATCGGAATGGTAAGCAGTCCATAATCCGGCGGGGGCTGTTGAGTCATGCCGATTAGGTTGTCCTTATCGTCATATTCCCATCTATACAATGTGTCCTGCGCCCTGGGCGGAATCTTCTGCCATCCAATCAGTCCATCTGAGTATTTGCTTGATGTTTTTCGGTTTTTTGTTTTTCCCATCCTGCGCTTGTAGACAATTTCATGGAAGCTCCAACCATACGCAAGAAATGATAATACCTCCGAGATGGTATCGGTCCATGTGTTCTGCATATCGTCCATACACGATTCTACAAATTCTGCTGCCTCTCGATCCTTTGTGCTATCGCCACCCGGCTCAACGTGCCATTTAACCTGGCGAATCAGCATCTTGATAGCAAACATTATCGCTCCAATCGTATCGTCATTGTCGAGCATCTCACGATACGTTTTCACGCCTCTTATTCCGGATAGCTCAGGAAGAAACTCTTCATTGAACACGCCTTCCCAGCGTTTCTGTCCAATCCGTCCATACTCTTTCATCTTCATCACCTCTCTTTCTGGCTATATTAGCCCCAATAATTATCTTTTGACAATTTCTGCATAGCGCCTGCGCTTGGTGCACTACCGGTATGCTTCTTAATCTTTCCGAGATACAGCGCCAACGCAAGAGCGTCTGCGCGGTCAGGGGAATCAAGTCCCCTTTTCTTCATTTCCTTTTTAGGCTCAATCTTAATCTTTCCATTACTAGTCATTTCGTATTTGCGGGACGAAAGCTGAGCAACTGTCTGTTCATCATCTTCCAGAACAATCTGCTTCTTTTCAAGAAGATCTTTCATGCTGGCCCACATGTCTGTTGTCAGATCATCATACCTCCGAGCAGCGTCTTTTCCTGCGGCTGTATCGGTCTCGATTTTTTCCGCTGCATTAATTGGAATTACGTACATCTTGTAGAGCTTTTCTTCCCTCTTGACTTCTTTCAAACGGTCAGTAACTCCTCCGCCAAGACCGGTATCATCAATATTGACGTATACCTTTCCTTCATACCCCGGATAGTCTTTATATATCTGCCTGTAAGCAACTACAATATCTCCTGCGGTGGCCATAAGATTCTGTCCTCGTCTTTTTCTAACGATTTTGCAGTGTCCATGAAAATTTCGGTATATAATCGTTTCATCATCACCAAAACGCGCCACATCGACTCCAAGAGATACAATCTGCATTCCTTCTGTATCATCCAACTCTAAAAGCCTGTTGCTACATTGTTCGATAATGCTCAGCGGAATAAATACGTCGTCCTCCTGGTTCGGGAACTCGCCCCTGACACGAACACGGACCACGTTAGAATCCCATCCGTATTTTCGAACAAGAGAATCTATGTTCTCTTTATTTGTTCTGGTGCTGTCCATAGAAGAAACCGTATGGCATTTGTACAATGCCCTGTCTCTTGTATGGGAATCATAAAAGGTTCCAGATGTCTTCGTTGGGTTTCCGCACAGAAGAAGTTTATTGTTTGCTCCAGATAAGGTCCCAAGGATAGCCTCCATGATTGGATCCGCAACACCGGAAGCTTCATCAACGATAAAAAGCATGTTATCTTCATGGAAACCTTGCATATTCTCTGGCTTTGTAGCAGTCCTGGCAACACCAAACCAACGCTTTTCCTCTCCAACCATATAAACATATGTCTTTGTCCATTTTAGAAGTATAGAGAGCAGTTCGGACTTGCTCATCCACTTGGAAATCTCAGACCAGAGGACATCGTGCAACTGCTGTTTGGTTGGTGCTGTCGCAACGATTCTTGGGTGCGGAAAACAGGTAACGAACCACAGGAACACCGCTGCCTCAAGACCAGTCTTTCCAACACCCTGTCCGGATTTAATGCTTACCTTTGGGTTTGCAGCCAAGTCTCTAGCTGCTTGTGCCTGCCATTCATCTGGTTCGAAATTCAGAACTTCCCGAAAAAACATGACTGGATCATCACGCCACAAGGGAATGCTTTCGTCAAGGAACTCAGAGAACGCCGTATCATCCATCATGTTTCTCTTCCCTCCTTGCTTTCACTACAGCTTCAGCCCATGCACGAACAACCTCATTGCCCTTGCTTTCTCCGGCAATCTTCTGCTTCTCCAGTCTCAGCTTCGCAAGTGCCTCAATAGCCTTGGTCTTCTTTGACTGTACAGTAGAAAGTTCTTTTTCCAAACGAGCAATCATATTATCCTTGTTTTCCATATTTGTCATCATGTTATATGTGTTACCCGGAAGACGATCTCCAGAAGCAACCTTTTCTTCAATGCGTTCTTCATAGAGCTGTTTATCTTCATCTGATTTGAAAGCTCGCTTGTCTTCAGTTCTGGTGAAGCCGAACAAAGATACTTCTCCATTCATATTCCGGTATTTATTGATTGCCGCCATGATTCGTCTTTCCCTCACGGCAAAGAGCTGAATCTGTTCGATCAGGAGCATTTCTTCATCCATCGGGATATCTTCGATCATATCTTTTTCAGACTCATCAAGGACGTCCCAATAGACAGAAGAATACGCCCCGTGTTTCTCTGCGATCTTATCTCCCGGCTTTAGGGGACCGCCTTTGTTTCCTACAGCATTTTTGTTTCCAAGCTGTCCACCTTTATGCCGAGCGTTCGCTTTTTTCTTTGGCGAGCGTTCGCTTTTTTTCTTTTTTGTATCTCCATCCCAATTCTGGGTTGATTTCCATCGTCGAACTGTACTGGCAGGAACATCCAACTTCTTGGCAATGTCAACAAGTTTCATCCCTCTCTTATACATTTCCTCAGCTTCAATGCTGTTGGGACTTCTTGCCCTTGCCAATGGACACCCCTCCCTTCCATCATCTTATTTCGGCATATGTAAAAAGGAGAGGTTACACTCCCTCTCCCCGCTTTTTGTTCTATGTGCAATAGAACAGTATTAAATTTTTGTGATAAATTCAGCTTTTGAATATCCCGTCACCCCTTTTGTCATCATCTTCAAGAAGTCTTCTTTTGAAAAGTCAGACAATCGGAAGATTTCTTCCGGTCTCATTCCAAGCTGTTTACCGATTTCTTCTACAGTTTTGCCTTCATCCATGAGTTCTTTTACGATTTTCTTCATAGGTTCCAACAAATGCGTACCTCTTGCCCTGTTATGAGTAACGGTACCGTAAATATCTTCTGAATGCTCTTTATGCTCCACAATAACTATAGGAACCTTGCCATCCAGTTTTGAAAGCAAAGGCTCCATTCCTGCAACTGTCCATCTATGAAAGCCATCAATGATCGTCATATCCGGTCGGACTACTATCGGAAGTGTCCATCCGTTCGTAAGAATAGACTGAATAAGCAGTTTCAAGTTCTCTTTCGAAACTTTGTTCGGGTTATAGTCATTCGGCTTTAATAAATTTCTGTCCACCCAACGCAACGTGGACAGCGGCGCTGTTAACTTACTATCCATGTTTTCTCTCCTTCTTTGCGTTATTGATATACCGTCCATATATTCTCTGATACAGTGCCCTGAATGTCCGCATCTTAGGATCACCAGATATCAGACCCTCGTAAATATGTTTGCAGTCCTCCGGTGTTGCAATAGCAGATACTGCAATAAAGAAATTACGGTACCTCTCTGCTACATGCCGTTTATGCGGAGTATCAAAAATTTCCATATGATCAAACAGATTTATCAATTCCTGTTTGTAATCTTTCTGCTCCTGTCCCTGTTCAGATTCTTTCCGCTTTCTGGAACTTCTGCCAAACATCTCGCTATCCCAGTACAGGGCGGCCAGATATGCGTTCGGCTCTCTCCGAATGACACTCTCCATAAGATCTGGATAATACTCATTCATCTTCACAAGGCTTCTGGCTGTATCAACAGAAAAAAACTGCGATACCCGCATCTGACGTTTACTGGATCCTGACTGCCAGAGAAACAGATATATCTCCGGGATATCTACATAGTTCCTCAGTAAGAAAAGCCATACATCATTATCAGTCCAGTCGTAGATTGGAAATACCTGCTTCTTGGATGTCATTCTGTTTCCGGCTTTTGTCATAGACGCAATATTCTGAAGGCGCTGCACGGATTCCGCTGTACGGATTCCGACCATCGTAATACCTGATACAGTAGTTCGTGGCAGGAAATCCTGATAAGCATCAATCCTCGGTCTTAACAGTTTATGACTCCTTATTGCAAAAGAAGGAGGCTGTCGTACCCACACATCCTGCTTTGTTGAATCCCAGCAAATAAATGTCTCGTCATTCGACAGCTCGTTAAAGCAATTGTAATGTTTTACTTCTACACAATACCATTCAAATTTAGCTCCCATCATCATAAATATTCTGCGCCATTTCTTTGTCATTTCTTCCATGCAAGGAAATATTGCTTCTTCATCTATGAATTGCACGGTAAGCTGTTTCATGTTAATCTCGCCACGGTTGGCTAGGTTTACCATTAACTGTGCCAAGCACAAGCTGTCCTTTCCCCCACTGAAAGAAAAGAACACTGGCAGACCATTTCCAAATACATTTTTTATTCGGATTTCCGCAGCCTTCACAACATCAATGTTTGATTCGCAGCGTTTTACAGCCATATTCTCTCACCGCATTTAGGGCAGACAACAAACCTTCTGGTCTCTGTGATCTCTGGTTCGGTTTCAGTGGCATTCTGCTCTTCTGCTGGCTGTTCGTTCTGCGGGTTCGGCTTTTCCGGGCTACTCTCTCCATTATCAGCTGATTGTGTATCCACTGCGGCTTTCTGTTCTCTCTTTTCATTTGCTTCTTTAATCTTCTGGATTTCGGAATCATCTAAAGTTCCATACTCAGAGAGTTTTTCGGTAATTTTATCCGCATCAGCGACCATCTGCTGTAAAATTTCTTCATCATATCCAGGGATATCCAGATCCCCCTGCAGTTCCTCAAGGAACTCATTCAGGGTTTCCAGATTGTCGATTCCAAGAGCATAGGTCTTATTATCAGCTATCATGAGTTTCTTTTTATCGTTCTCAGAAAGCCCTGCTTTTACATATACAGTTGCTTCCTGATAGCCAAGACTCACCATAGCTTCATACAAACCGTTACCAATCAGAATGATATTGTTTTCATCAATGACCAGTGCTCGTGTCTGACCAAACTTTTCAAGTGATCTCTTCAGTTCCCTGATCTGCTGTTCTGAATGAATCCTGACATTTTTCTCAGGATGCTTCAGAACACTCAATTTTTTGATTGTTACTTTCATCTTGCTTGTCCTCCATTTCTGAAGGGCAATGGCTTCCGGCTGCAACCGGCTATTTGATAGCTTTTAAAAATTCTCTGGCTCCATCGAAATGCTGTGCTGCATTTTCAACTATGGTCTTATCAATGTCGTAAACTTCTTTCCAACCCTGCTGTTCTGTCTCCATGTACTGTCTGGCGGGCCATGGATGTGTACCGCATAAATATCCTTTTTCCCAGTCATATATAGGTGGGAGCTTCACATCATAATAGTGAATGTATGCAAGGATATCTTCGTGCCTCCACTCTGCGAGAGGGCTGTATCTGGTGATTCCGGCTGAATTAGTGTAGATATTATCTTTTCCAACATAATTGCCGTCTGCCTTTCTGCGTCCGAGCAGGAGTATTTCTAACTGATGCTCTTTATAATATCGTGCTTGTCCCCTGTGCTGTACGATATGGAACCACTGTGCTGCCTTATTGCTTTTATCCGGAAACAACATATCCGGATGCTTTTTCAGCCATTCCATGTCCTGTCCGGTATTGATAATCTCAAGGTTAGAAGGTTTATTCTGCTCTATCCATGCAATAAATGCCGGATATTCCAGATTGCATCTCACAAGGACGCTCTGATCGATGCCAGCTTTCTCGCATATCTCTCCAAGTACCAGGGAGTCTTTTCCCGCACTCCATGCATAGGCTGCCTTTTTCCCCTTGCATTTCTCTTTGATGTCTTTCACTGTCTTTTTCACAAGGGAATCCAGTTCTTTCTTTGACACCGTCTCTTCAATGTGATCAAGCGCATTCTTCCAGTCTTCATTATTTCGAACGGATTGTTTTCTACCGAGCATAGCGTCTCTCCTTTCCGGAAGCGGCCAAGGCAATAATTCCGCTCAACAGGACTGTAAGCAAGCTTCCCAGTGTTTTATATGGTCCACTATTCAAAACGCTGCCATAGGCAAATACAGGAAGCCCTACAGTCAGTGCAGCAACCACACCTGTGATAATCCCTTTTGCATTCAGTCTTACCCCTTTCAGTGTCATGACTGTTGGAAGTAATGTTGACGCCCTCAGTGTGCCATAGAACAAAAACAGATGTGTCACTGTAATTCCCGGGATATTTGCAATCAGAATGCCAGCGATCAGAAGCACTGCCATTGCAGCTCTGGTCTTCCTGATGTCTTTTCCTCCTGCAATATCTGTCGTAAGCGAAGATACTGCGCACAGGTTGCTATCCACTGTAGACAGCAAGCCGGAAACAATCATGAAAAGGAACGGCAATACTGCCCAGGACGGGAAAAAGTGGCGGATCAATTCAAAATTGATGATTCCAAGGTTCTGTGCCTGATATCCTGCGCCGGCTCCCATAAATCCAAGAATTCCCATTGACAGCGGAACCACCGCAAAAAGAACTGCTCCAAGAAGAAACGCTCTTCCCAGCTTCTCTTTTTTTACTGCAAACGCTCTCTGCCAGAAGCTCTGATCTCCAAACGGCCCGGATAAAAGTCCAATCGTTGTCGGAAGCCCAAAGGCTAAGAAAATCTCTACTCCTTTTCCAGAGAATAGTGTTGTGTAGTCTCCTGATATACCGCTCAGTCCCTGTATAATGCCCTGTGTTCCTGTATTTCTTACTCCGAATATTACAAATAGGCTACATGCAACAAGCATGAATACCATTTGAATAGCATCTGTAAGCATAGATGCTTTGATTCCGGAGAACAGGGAATATGAAATTGCTATGCAAGCAAGCAGAATAGTCATGGCTTTGAACGAAATTCCTGTTACTGCACTAAGGATCTGACTTCCTGCAAGAAGCTGAACTCCCGTTGACAGAACAGACAGCCCGATCAGCTGAAAGAGGTAAACTCTTTTCACTCCATCGGATTTGTATTTTTCTTTCATGTAACCAGACAGTGTCATTCCTTCCGGCATTTCCTTCCGGATTCTCTTTGCAAAAGGAATAAATATCACAAGGCAAAGAGCATTCGGGACCAGAAACCAGAACAGGCCAACCCAGCCGGCAGAATATGCTTTCTCAGTTGATACAAATAATGCCGGAGCCCAGATCCACGTTGCCGCAATGCTGAGAGCCGACATCAGCCAGTTTTCAGAACGACTTCCAACACAGAAGCGTTCCACATTTTTTTCTTTCTTTGTCAGGATCACTGTTGCCAGGATCATGATAACTGCATATACAAATAATATTGTTACTCCATTCATGCGTAATCTCCTCTAAAATATTAAAGGAGCATTTCGTCTTTCTGTCCTTTCCTCCCTCCCAAGATTGCATTAAAAAAGCCACCAGATTTCACTCTGATGGCTCATGGCTCATGATAAAATTTTACCCGATTATCATACACCATTTTCGTTATTAAGTCAATGTTAAGTTAACGCTTTTCGATATTTTCTATTTTTCAAAAAAATCTCAGTCCGTCAATCCCGAAAAACAGCGAAGATAAGCGCTCTTTCGCAATTTTGAGATCCTCGTAAATAGTGACTTTACTAACTGAAAATTTTTTTGAAATTTCCGTAATATTCATTGACTGCTTTGATATGTACAATAACTTGATTACTTTGTATCTTCTCTTGTCTTTCTCTGAAAGCTTGCTACAATAAATTCTGTATACGTCCAGCATTTTATCAATATGCTGTACCATTAAAGCCGTTCTCTTTGCCGACGCCTTGATAGATTCCACGATCACCTTGTCGTCTTTCATCTCCATAATGTCTTCCAGTATTTCTGTGACCTCTTCTCTTTTTGAATCCCTCGATTCATATACAGCATTTTCACAGGATGCCTTGAGAGTCCTGTAGTTTCTGAGGAGCAATTCTGTATTGTGAAGTCTTCGGTCTATTCTTTCTTTTTCAGCCCGGCGCTGAGCCACCAGCATTGTATCGCTCGCAACCTGTGCTCCTGCCACTGCTGCCTGCTGAATCATTTCTTCAACATCTTTTTTGCTCATAACAACGAATTGTTTTTCTGTATCCATGCTCCACCTCACACATATTTCTTTCCAGTCTCAGGATCCTCGAATTTGATTCTGTCACAGAGTTTGAACCCAAAACCTTTTGCAAGTCTTTTTACTATCTTCACAAACAGTTCTGCTTCCTCATCCTTTTTTGTCCTGCTTGCCCTGTACACTAATGTTCGGGTTCTATCCGCTGCACAGATCGCATCATGTGCTGTTCTGTCCTTACATCCGCTTGCATTATATAAACTTTTATCCATTTCAATTCTCCTTTATATATTTAAGCATGTACTCCTCTTTATATTGCTTCCATTGCTGATCTGTCATTCCCGGAGCGTAGAAATCTCGCACTGTATCAAGTGCTTCTATCATCCCGCATTTAGGACATATCATTGTTTTGTTATCTTTTTTTGATAATGCCGGGCGAGAACTATACTCTTTCCCACATTCAGGACATATCCTTTTCTCCTCCATTTTTTAAACCTCCCAAGAAATCTTCTATAGTCATTTGGCCTGGAATAGATTCTTCCGGTTCCTCCTGTTCAATAGAATAATGAGGCAAGATACTTCCCCAGCATTCTGGTCCATATCCTCTCTCAATGCTCTCCGGATCCGTCAGTTTCCTTCCACATTTCTGACATTTGCTGTACATACGAATCCTCCATCTTTCCGCCAAGTAATGTAAACAGCCATTCTCTCTGGCTCTGCAGATATTCCATCTTCCACTGAAGAATCATCTGGTCAATCACCTGATCTTCCATCGCCTGATACTTTTTAGTCATCGCTATCTGTTCTTCATTCTCTCTGATAGCTTTTTCGATATCAATATGAATCCTTGCATACTCTTTCAAAGGGGCTTCTTTGGCCTTTTTAGAGGCTATAATGGCCCACAAGAACCATATGATCATACAGCTAAAGATTCCACATAAGTAAAATATAACTTCCTTCATTTATTTTACTCCTCTCTTTTTTTTCTCTTGCCTTTTCGATATCAAACATCTTTTCACTCCAATCGAATATTTTTCTTATTTACAATTAGGTTTCTTAATTCTCTTTATCTCTTTGAGTTCCGGCTTTTCGACATGAGTTTCTGCCCATTCTCGCATTTCTTTTGCCCCAGGATTCTTTTCTTCGATTTCTGATGCTAAATGACGTAAAACAGTAGATATAAGTCCTGCATCCGCGGTTGCATAAGGCGTAATGGCATGAATAATGTTTGAACTATAATAACCTAAGCCTTTTCCAAATAGCTCTGCAGCTTCTTTTGTTTTGCCTTCCTGAATCAGTTCATTGCTTCTGAGCACATAACTTGCCATGCGTTTTTCTTTAAATTTTTTCATTTCTTCATCCTCCTTAATGACCGCTCCGCAACATACAAAATAATAATTCCGACATAGATCTCTTTCTTGGTCCCTGCCTGCATGATAAAATAGCCGCCAGCTTCCAACTCCTCTCTGTGTTTCCATCTATCGGTGTAGGATTCTCGAATTCATCTGTAATTTCTGCCCAGTATGGTATTGCAACCATCACTCCAAAATAATTGGAGGATTCCGGAAACTGATCACGCATATGCTTAGCAAGTTTCCCACTCCGAAAGTCCGGTAAAATATCCTTGTAACACTCCATAGTGGTTACAATATAGTTTTTCTCACCCAGGAAGTTGAGACCGTTCCCACTATAAACATCCTCTTTGCAGCTTTTTACCTCATAACATGTAAATATGCCTTTTTCTATCCCGGATATAGAGCACTGGTTAGCTGGTGAAAACTGCATGTAATCAACTCTTTTCGCGTCTCTTCCCCACGGATCAATACTTACCTCGCTGGCCCAGTGCTTCCCAGCGCCGTTAAACCGGGTACTTATAAGCAACTGTCCAAGGAACTTGGTTGTTTCTGCTCTTGTCACGCTTATACCTCCATAGATTCAAAATTTCGGTTTTCAACTCCCTCCGGCAACTCAGCAATTCTAATATCTTCCATAGGCATCCAAGCATGCACTCTTTCTCCTGAAATACTTCCGCATTCTTCTGTCCATGCGAAACCGCTATCTGGTTCTCCGTCCATGGTCAAGCCTCTTAAATCTGGCTCTTTGTCCAAATCTGCGAAATATCTGGTATCAACCTCAGCCATAAATTTTCCTGTCTTTTTACCATCTTTTCTCTCTGGATAAATAAGCGTCACCCAGTACAGCCCTGCCTTTTTCGGGTTTCCGTCTTTTTCAACATAATTCCACTGTTTTTTCATCTTTTTATCACCTTTATCCTTTTTCTTAAATACTCAGCATGTTGATTTGTTACAATATAATCTTCGCACTGCCTACATGTCATATCTCTATTTTTAAAGTTCCCATCATACCAATTACATTCGTCACAGACGAAGCAGGCTTTTATCGCTTCCCCTGCACAGTTATCTCCTGTTTCCACATTGTTTGCACAATGATTACAACGGCATCCTGCGCAGTGAAAATGCGCAGTGAAAAGCATAATCATCTCGGCTCATAAGCTTCCTTGCACTAATTCTGGATTGTCAAAAATGCTTCCAACTACTTCCATTTCGCACCTGTCGATATAATCTTTGGTCAGTGGCATTGAATAGCAGAATGGTTCACATCTGCTGATTGTATCTGTCGGAATAATCTCATAATGCCATCCGACAACTTTATCTACTATGGACCCGGTTTCAATATTTCTTACACCAAATTCTCCAAATACCGTTTTTACAAGGTCTTCTGAATTTCCATGACACATCAAAATATCATTCTCCCAGATTTTCTTGCCGTTCTTATCTGTTAATCCTGTGTACTCGCATATTGTATCCGGATCAACTTCGTCAAATTCATCCGCCATAACGGTCCATTTGCCTATTACCAATTTCCCTATGAATATTCGCTTTTCTCCCGGCATTCCACCATCCAACAGGTATCCCTCTATCCATTCACCGTTATCTTTTTTCTTTCCCTTAAAAAGAATTTCTCTCATTAACTCCACCATCCTCTACTTGTCCTGATTCTTCTAACCAATTTTCAACACATGGTAGGCAGATATAGCAACTGCGCCAACCTTGTCCTTCTACTATTGCTTTTTGATTCAACATTCTTTCGCCTTTAGGTACCTGTTTTTCACATACGCAGCATAAATGAGAAGCCCTTATTTTTACGATTTTTTCTGTCAGATTTGATTCCGAACCATCCATATCCCCTGCGAATATCTGACTATCAATATACATTTCTTCTGGATATTTCATTCAACTCCACCGCCTTTCACGATCTCGATTGCATCTTTCAGCATTATAATTTCATATGCTTTAGACCACCCTACTGGTCTTGCCAGTGCACTTCTATCTTCCAATTGTTCCATAACCTTGTCCAAATCAAAAGCTGTCGGCTGCTCGTCCACAGCTCTAATACAATCCGTTATTGCTTTATATACTGCCCTTGAAACTTTTCTGTCCCCAGCAGACTCTACATCGCTTGGAGATTTTTGCAGGGCATAATCGTTTAAATGTAATATCAATTTATCTGCATCAATTAGCCTCATCTTTTACCTCCAATTTTCTCAAATCGTCAATAAGCCAGCTTTCGCCTTCTGCTTCAACAAAATCAAACTTTGCATTTGTTATGCCCTCTAAATACAAATATTTGAAGTTACTTCCGTACATAGACTCAACTTTTCTGGCAAGATATAGTTGCCCTTTTCCATTTCTCAGCATGTAACTCCACGAAGGATCCAGTCCGTCAAGGAAACTCTTTTCGTCTTTTGTAAGTTTAGGTTTTCCTGTAATATATTTCTCCTGTAACTTATCATCATTTTTCTCATTTATTTCACATGCATAATTTGTAATAAGGCATTTATTGTTTGCAGCTACTCCTGCAATAGCTCTCAGCAGATATCCAGCAATCTGTTCTTTTTTTACACTAGATTTTTCCGAGCATTCAACATTAATTGTTATCTTAATATTTTTTTCTTCCATAACGCCATTTCCTCCTTGCCTCTACTCTTTTCATGCGGTGAACCTCGTTCTCCAAAGTATTCACCTGTTTCTGCAGGTCATCCACATCAACCAACAGATAGAAATCCGGCTGAACCAAACGAGTCGGCCCCACATTCAGATTCATCTCCTTGTGAAGTTCCTTGCACTTGTTTTCTCTCTCATACACTGCTTTATATATTTTCACTTTCCGCACCTCCTAAGAAACTTTTTCCGAACATTATCATATTCTGTCAGCAGATCAATATCTTTCTTCCAGCTCAACGGACGATCTGTAATTTCTACATAATACTCTTTCTTGATCAGGAGCGCATAACTTGCCGAAGAATAGATATCCTGTCGATCGCATCCAATTCGCTTTGCTATGTCGGATGCGGTGATGGAGTATTCCATCACTGTCCCGTCCTTTCTGCACAAATTATATAAATTCGCCATTTTTTCTTCTCTCAACTAAATTTCCATGAGTCTATGCCATGTAAATTATGGCTTTTCCTTGTCAATGTAATACTATCCTCGAAATGTTCTCTGCAACTTTTCTTTGCAGCTCTTCTCATCCCTTTCGAAGTCTGACGTTTTGCCCGTCTTTTAAAACCAGGGCCAACAAGATGGTTCTTATGATACATTCCCATGAATATCTCCTTTCAGCTGTGTGTGGCGTAGAAGTTCTCCATCGCCCATCTATTCCCGGTAGCAGCCACCTGTGCTCTGGTTCTTTCATATGGAGTAAGTGGTTTCCCGGAAATTCTTTTGGATCTGGTTTTCGGAAGGAATCCTTTCCGACGAAGCTCTTCCAGTTCTTCTGGTGTTGCATCTTTTACATCTTTCATATCCAAGATCTCAATCATAGTTTTTATTCCTCTCTTATCATTACTGGAAGCACGATAGCTTTCATGTCACTGTCTTCCGCTTCAACAACTGCCGGCATCTTAGGCCCTGAAAAATTCATAGCTATATTTTCACAAGTGAATGCTTTCAGTGTTTCAAGAACCAGCTTCGAATCGAAGCCAATTTTCAATGGTTCAGGAAGCGGATCCTGAAGCTTCACCTCTTCCTGATAATCCGTAAGTCTGTCGGCAATGCGAATATTTAACTGATCTTCGTTCATTTCGAAGACTGCAGGTTTCTTTTCTTCCGTACACATCTTTGCTCTGGTCATTGCCGCAACTAATTCCGGTCTGGAAACATACGTTTTCATCTTTCCCGCCATGAAAAATCTATTGTAATCAAAATACTTACCCTCTATTAACCTCGTGTAAATGGTATATTCTTTTGATTTGAATACCGCTCTATTTCTTGTGTATGTAACAGCAACATCATCAATAATTCCCATTGACACAAGCTTCTTTGCCACTGTTTTAGGCACTATCAGTTTCATATCTGCGGTACCGTCAGTCGGTATCGAATCAACTGCTACGACATGTCCGTCAAGTGCGACCAACTTAATCTTGTTTTCTCCACCTTCGAAGTACACACCCATCATCTGTGTTGCAGAACTGCTGTCTGCAGCTGCATAGATAACATGTCCAATTGCCTCCATCATCCTCTTACCATTGATCACAACTTCTGGGGCATCCAGATCTTCTGTAATATCAAAACTGAATTCTTCCGGAGGATAGCTCTGGTATTTATTCTTTATAGCTTTTGTCTTGATCGTAACAATGTTTTTGCCGTCTGCATCAATAATCACTTCGCCATCCGGAAGATTTTTAATTACATCAAAGGCTTTCATAGGAATGATGAAACAACTGCCTTTAGAGGCCTCTAATTTGAGCTGCATGGTCATTTCTGTATTGGATGCGATTAAATACCCGTCCTTTACCAGAACGCCTCCTAATGCCGGAAACTGGTCGTTCTTCTGCACAATGCTTTTCAATTTATCAATAGTTCTGGAAATCTCATACTTCTGTACTTTCATCTTCGTTCCTTTCCCGGAGTGTTATCCCGTCCAGATATTTCACAACTCCGTTGTTATATTTAACTCTATAAGGTGCCAGTTCCTCACGATTCATATACTTATGTCCGTAGATTTTTTTCATGTCTCTGAATACGATCCATGGAACCCTGTAAAACTCCTCGAATTCGAGGGATATTACCAAGAAGCACATGGCCCCCATCTTCATGTAACGTTCAAAGCATTCCTCCTGCTCTTCTGTCACAACATTCCGACTGATCTGGCCTTTATCTGTATGTTTCGCATCAAACAGAACCATTGTAGAGTCCATCAGGGCGCCTTTAAAATCCGGTTGAGCCTGTTGTGTAAAACAACATATGAACTGGCCTCTGTCTCTGTTATACGGCTTAATCACTTTAAAAGCTTCAGGGGTTTTATCTATAACAGCTATCCCCCGGTCCTCATAGAACCGTGAAGCTGCCATAATCATTTTTTCAAAATATTCGCCGTTTGATCTGCTTTTAAGCCCTATGATTGAACGATTATAAGTATCCATGCTCACCTGCCACTTTCAACAGCTTATTGATCGTTACTGCTCCGATTCCCGGAATCTTATTCTGCTGGAGCAATACAATAAACTCCTTTGTTGTATTTTTAGCTAAAGCCTTGCCTTCGTTGAACCCTTCGCTTCTGGCTTTCTCCACTCTGTCTTCCACATAATGAACCAGCTGTTCATCTGTCTTTTTTCTCATTTTTACTGCTTTCTCATGGATTTTATTTTCATCCATTGTTCTTCTGCAACTTTTCTTAGCCATTCTATCTCCTTTCTTACACGGCTTCTGGTTCTACGAACCCTATCTGTCTATCTTCTTTCCATTCTGTTCCGGAAAAATCAAGTGCCTGTCCGCACTTCTCACAAAAATCAGGGTAGTAATCTGGTCCAGCATTCAACGCACCACCGCAAGCCGGGCAATAATGGTATTCATGTTCCAACTTCACGAAATTGTATCGAATAACAATTCCTGTTTTTGATACAGGTTTCATAGCGATCATTACTCCACCCTCTCTCCATATTCGATCACATATTCATACTGCGTTGTCTTTCTAGTTTCACTGCTTGGAATCTCTTTTCTTACGATCTGAACCGCATATCCTGCTTTCGCCAGCATTGAAACCATCTGCAGTCTGTATTCTTCATTCCACTGTACCGAGCCTTTACGAATGCTCCTTATGATCTGCTTAGCCATTACCCGCACTTCCTTTCTATCTTTTCTTCTCGTTCTTTCATCAGTTTCTCGAATGCAGCTACAAAAGTTTTTACTGATGACGGCATCTCGCAGTTGTGACTGCCCCTGCACTGGATCACTCGACCTTTGTTATATTCCATTGTGAAATATGGTGTATCAGGTTCTTCCACTCTGCGCACAAAGAAGATGTGTGTCTGCCCTTTTGCCACTCGATCAACGTAAGTTCCAACACAATGGTGAAGGGCAGCTCCTTCATTCTTGATTTCCTGTGCATCTCTTGGCACTCTCAATATCAATCCTTTTCCTTTTATCAGGAAAGCGTTATCTATGCCGGCATTCTCTTTGAGCATTTCCTCCAGAAGTTTTTTCATGACCTCAGCCTCTCGCTTTATCCGTTCTTCTTCCCGACGTTTCTTTTCTGCGGCCTTTTTATCTTGTACTGCCTGATATTCCGCAGCTGTCCTGTCATGAACTTTTTTGAAATTCTTCGGGAAATAGAAGAACATATTGGTGAGGTCATATTTCAGTTCTTTACACCAAGCCAGATAATCCAACCAGTCCTTGGCGCAATTCTGCAAACGTTCTTCCCTGATATCCGGTCTTTCTTTGCGCTGCATATAAGAATATCTCCAACACCCTCCACGCTCTCCTACTCGATAATCGGAACCTTCGCGCTCGATATATCTGCAGATCTTATGAATCGTTGAATGTCTGTTTTCTTTCCGTATCAGCGTTGTATTGCATCCAAAGAGTTTATAGAACCGTTCCAATTCTTCCGCTTTTAGGTTGTATCCGGAGCTTTGCGCTTCCTGCAATAGCCTCAATTCATCAATGTTCCCATCAATAGACTGCAGGATTCGTGTGTTCTCCTTCGTGAGCCCGAGTATTTCAAATATTGTTTTTCCGTTTTTTCTGAGTCCCCTGATTCCATTCCGGCTATTATATTCAAATGCCCCGTCATGAATCTTATTGATCAGATGCGCAGCCAGTTTATACAGACCCATTTTTATAAACCATTCAAGCTGTGGAAACTCCTGATATCTGTAAATAGCATTGGCATAATGTATCTGTTCGCTCGGTCTATTCTCTGACAAAATCTCCAGTGCTGAATATTTCATTGGAGTATCTTTCCATGCTTCCGGCAGGTTTCCCGGATATAAGGCGCAGTATGACCTTTCTCTGTACCCTTCATCTGTACACCACCGCACAATACCAGTCTGTTTATACTCTCTGTATTCATAACTGCTGGTGCATGGCGTTCCGTTCGGTGCAAATTTGTAAAACGTCCTTACGATTTCAAGCAGACTGTCATTCGTTTTTCCATCCTGTTTCACCTCTCTATGGACCGAGAAATATCGCCACAGAAACCCCTCTTCTCTTGGTTCAATGAATGAAACTATCCTTTTGTCCCATATATGTGCCGGCATCCTGCCTCTGGCTTTAATGGTGACCGGACTTCCACAAAGGGGGCATATCCCCTTCTCGTTATTTCTTAACCGAATTTTCGTTCTGTCTACCAGTGTCACCCCATTACAATGAGTGCAATGCACCAGAGCCTCATTCTTTGATCTTGTTGAGTAAACCAGATATCTGCTGAATGACATCACTTTTTCCGATACCCATTTCTTGAAGTCTTCCGGAATTTCCTTGACTGTTCCCATGACTGTATCAATAGGATTTGTCTCCTTGGCATGTTTTTCATCCAGTCTCCGCTGTTTGACCATGTCCTGAAAACGTGTCACAGCTGTCCAGTCTTTAACATCTTTTTCTGTACTCCATTCTTTGAAAAATCCACGCATACGATCAATGTCTGCATCCGTCCAGAAAAACATGTTCGGGGTATATCTGTTCCCCTTATCTCTATCCCAGTGATATTCATACAGGTGAATACATTCCATCCGATCAAAAGCTGCAGTCAGCCATTTCACCCTTTCAGCAGTCAGATCCTGTGATATGTAATCATTCTTGGAAAAAAATGTTCTTAACTGAGCGCTCTTTTCTCCTTTCTTCAGTTTATCAATGGGATAGAATGTCATCATCAAAAGATCTTTTTCTATGTCTCTTGTTGTAACAATATGCGTGCCCGCAGCTCTTTCGGCAAACCTGACCATTTCGTCTGTGGCTTCTTCTCTTGGAATCTGTGCTAATTTTCTCTTTTCCATGTGGCGGCCTCCTATAGAAGATCGAACAGTGACATCTGACCGTTCAGGCCGCTGCTTTTTGTACTTGTTTTTTCAGTTTTCTGCTGCTTGGAAGCAGCATCTTTTTTCTCTGGCTTTTCAGAAACCTTGGAATCATCCTTTGTTTCCTGAATGTCTTTCTTGATTTCTGTGACTTTTTTAGCTGGTGCTTCTGTCTTTTTTGTTGTCGCAGGCTTTTTGCCTTTTTCCTTTTTGGCGGTTTCCGGTTTTTCATACTTGCGGTAATAATCCTCGGCCCATTCATACACAACTCGGTCTTCAACTGCTGTACTTCTGCCATTCGACTGCTTCCTAGCCTGTTCGACAATATAGTTAAAGCACTTGTTCCAGGTCTTTCCCTCCTGCATCACATCTTCAGCAAGCCCCTGATCCTCTTCGCATCTTTTCAACAGATAAGCAATGATCGGATCCGCAAAGTTCTTCTGGGTTGCTTTTTTCTTTTCAGCTTCCAGTTTTTCTTTTGCTTTCTGCTTTATTGATTTTGTATTTTCAGTTGTCTCTGCTTCTGCTGACGATTCATTGCCGCTCTCGTCCTCTAATTTGCTCTCTGGCAGTTCTGTTTCGTCCTGCCCTATCGTTTTACTGTCCACGTCCGTTTCCGTCTCTAAACGGTCGATTTCAGCAGTGTCCACTTCCTGTTTTAACTGTTCTGACATTTGTATTCTCCTTTCTCGAAATCAAAATGAAATGTTATCTGTTCCGGTGCTCTTCCAAATAAGGTGGGCCGTCGTTGTCTGTGTCTAAGAATTTGAAGTTGTCTTCTCATATTCCACTCTGGCCTGAAATAAAACGGTGTATACCAAAATTCCTGTTCAGGTCTTTCCTCTGGCATAAGTGTATTGCCTGCTACTGGATTTGATAGTGTGTTTGCAACTGCTACATATCCTGGACAGCCAAGAAGCGACAACTGTACAAAACACATTTGTGCAGTTACCCGGTCAATATCATTTGCAACAAACAGCACTTGAGTCTGGTAATTAAACCCTTTCCGACGAAATGTATTCGCCGCTGCTATAAGTGTTGCTCCGGCTCCGCAGGCAGGATCGTTAACAGATACCCATTCTTTGTTCTGCAGTTTCTGCATATTGTCATGTATCGTCAACTCTGCCATGCATCTGCAGACATCATACGGTGTGAAAAACTGGCCTTTCCAGTGATTTCCCAGTTCGAGGCTCATGTATAACCTCCCAAGAAAATCCTGATCTGGATTGCGTTCCAGTGCTTCAACTACAATCGCAAAGCACTTGGCCGGCTTCTCCACTCCTCCAAGGCGTTTGATACACTCTGCATACTCTTTTTCCCTTGCCGTATGTCTCGGCAATGACTTATCTACTGCATTTGCAAGTGTACATGCCATTGCCGCCATCAGATCCGCCCACACCTGCCATGAACTCCGGCTGTAACACAGCTCTTGAAAGACTTTTATGAACTCTTTCTCTGTTCCCTGTATTTTCTCTATCTGCTCCATGCTGTCACCTCTTGAATCCGTGTTCCCGCATCAGCATATCTATATACTCTGGTGTCGCACGTTCTGGTTCTTCTGCTATCTGTTCCCGGTGCTGTTGTTCTATTGCCACATTTTCTTGCGTGGTAAGCTGTGCAATATATTTATTTTTCGCTTCCAGAATACTCGGAGGAAGCTTTGCATCGTTCATCTTGCGCTCGATCAGGCTTGAATATATCTTGAAGAAGTGTGCTCGCACAGCATCCTGGTTCTCATCAAGACATATCTCCCGGAAGCCAAGCCGCTTTACCGCCTCTCTGACTATCGGTGTCAGGCTTTCCAGTGCTTCTTCCTGCCTGTAATATCCATACTGGCTAATGGCTTTCTGCACTTCTCCCCATGCCTCTCCCTGGTCTTTGAGGTGTGGAACTGTATATTCTGCACATTTCTCCCGTATCTCAGAAATCTGCGGCGGGTATGTATGAGTGGCAAACAGTTCCATCAATGCTGTTTCGCAAAGCTTGTAGTCCAGATCTCCCAGCATGCGGTACCACAATCTGATGCTGTACTGGTCTGGCATGACATTGAATGTCGGATATGCGCTTTTGATTGAAGCCCTGATAAGATCAAATTCCTGTTGCGTCACTTCCATCACCTGTCCCTTTGTACCATCCAGCTGTTGCCTCCATGTATTGACTGGTAGACATATTTCGTGTTGCGGCCGGCGCTTGTGTCACAGGAGTTCTGGATGCCGGCATTGAATTCTGTGATCGCCCTAACCAGTTAGTTATAAAACTCTTGATTCCTCTCGGGGTCTTACGATTACGAGGGTGACTATCAAGCCATGCCGCCATTGATCTAAACTCCTGTTCAACATCCAGTGCCGGAAACAGTTCTCTCAGTGAATTGAGGTAATCAAAGGTCACATCATAGTTCCCTGAGCCCGTAACCAGAGGAAGAGAAATAAAAGTGTTCTGCTTGGAGTCTTTAAGCTCCAAGCTAATGTTTTTATTATCTTTATCTTTATTCTCTGTTCTCTTATCTCTATTCTCTGGTGCCCGAACGTCCGACATTTGTCTGGACATTTGTCCTTCTTTATCCTCAATAATCCTTGATTTTTCGGCATTTATAGTTGCTCTGTACTCTCTTTTCCTGTCGGCTTCATTAGAACTCCGTCCTATAAAATTCTGGATATCGAGCATATAAATTGCACCATTATCCAAAATTTCAATGAATCCCATGGATGTCAACACCTTCATCGCTTTTTCAACAGTTCCAACTTGATGGTGTGTAATTGTTGCCACCATATCCGGCGTATAGGGGATAATCCCCCTATACATAAGCCGGCCGTCCTGTCTTAAACTCATTAAATAGAGTTTAAGTAAGATATCACTATAGATATATCCATCTTTCATTCCTTGCAGGAGAAGCATATCTTCTGAATCAAAGAAGCCTTCTTTCAACTTCAAGTAATAATAAGTTTTCTTATCTGCCATCTTTCCCTCCTGTTAGTAGATTACTTTTGAACCATCATCTGTTTTAATTACTGTCACAGCCTGGCCAAATCTCGCTTTCATGGCATCATCATGAGTGATTGCCATAATCTTCACATCGGAATACCGATCGCGAATAGTCTCTAGGGCATCTACATAAGCCTGTGCACCCTCATCATCAAGGAAAGGCGGTTCGTCAATAAAGAGCATTCCAAGCTGTATTCCTGCCGCTGTGGCCTTGATCTCGGACAGTGCAAGGATAACGGCAAGAGAAGCCTTAACTTTCTCGCCTCCGCTCTTTGAAGCATATGGAAGAGTTGTCTTGCCATATTCGTTGATCAGAACATCCAGCGTTGCCTTATCTCCGTCCTTGCCTTTGACGGTGCGCTCCATCGCGAATTCCACTCCCATCGTTCCGCCGGTCATCTGGCCAAGAATATTGTTCGTAGTATCTGTTATATGAGGAATGATGTTCCTGATGATCTGATGCGGAACTCCGTCCTGTGAAAATGCCTGCTTTAATGCTTCATAACAGTCCGCTCTGCCAGCAGCTACTGCAATTCCATTATTCAGCGTGGAGATTTCGCCTCGCATGGTATCGATATTTTCCAGACGTTCAAGGAGTACTCCCTTCTGGATCTGCAGTTCTCCAAGAGTTTCCTTGTTACTGCGAATCTGCCTGTCTGTTTCTTTCACCATATCGGTCGAAAATGTTTCCTTCATTTTTTCCAACATGGTATCCATACCAGTAAGCTGAGAAGAGAGAATGAATTTTCTGTCAGTAAGTTTTTCCCTCTCTTTTTCCATGCTCTCAATCCTTTCAAGAACATGCTGCTTTCTTTCTTCGTAAACAGGAAGTTCTTTTTCCTGTTCTACATAAGTCTGCAGATGAACCATCTGCTGTTTGATCTGTTCCTGTCTGTCAACTGATTCCGATAGTTTATTAACTGTTTCCGTTATCTCAGAGGCCTTTAATTTGACCTGTAGCAGATTCTCCTCACACTGCCCTATATTTTTATCGTTCGATTCCTTTTCGGTCTCTAAACGGGCAATTTCGAGTTTGTTCTCCTCCACAGCTTTCTTCATTCGTTCATATTTGGAAAGTTCTGTTACAGATGCGGTCAGAATAGCGAGGCGTTTAGGATCGTATCCTATTCTTTCAATCTCTTCCTGCTTATCGGCTATTTTTTTGTCACGCTCAGATGTTAATATCTCAATCTCTTCCTCGCATTTTTTCAGATTATCCAGTTCAACCGGAAGGCTTTTGACATCTTCGACTGCTTTCGACAGGAATCTGCAGCTTGCACTCTCAATATCCGGGCACCCAGAATTCTTCATGAATTCTTCCTGTTGTCTTATCTCAGCAATCCTTTTCTGTCGATAATCCCGTCGGTTTTCTGCTCCTGATATTTTCTGCGAATAGGATGAGTCAACTTCATGCAATTCGTTTTGAGCCGTAGAATATCGGTATCTTTTTTCCTGCTGACACTCAATTTCTTCTCTTTCCTTTACCAGTGCATCAAGTCTTTCTTCCAGATCATCCGGAACATTAAATGCCAACTGTGAAATCTGATTGCGTATCTGGTCGTTTCGGAACTTGCTCTTATCAATAAGTCGCTGGTAACGGTCAGCCTCTTCGATGTAACCGTTCAATGTCTCTTTGGCATTTTTATATTTAATAACGTCCTTTTCTACGTCAGAAAGCTGCAAAGATAATTCTGAATGCTGTTTTGCTTTTTCCCGTATCACATCAGCCATTTCCAAAAGATTGTTGCACGCTGTCAGTGTCTGCTTTGAATATTCCAGGTCATGTTCCATGGCACTGCATTCCTCAGAGCATTCTTTTAATTCACTTCTCGCTTTTTCGCTTTCTTTCTCTGCCTCAGATATTTTTTCCTGACGTTCGAGCAGTTTTCTTCTGGATTCATCCAGATTTTCAAGTTCTTCCTGCTTTTTATGAATATCTTTTTCTACTGTCTCCAGTTCTTCCTCTGGATTTCCCTGAGCCTTAATGAAGTCAGTCTTGATCCGAACGGCTTCTTTTTTAGAAGCAAGCTCCTTTCTTGCATCCGCAAGTTTCTTTCTGGCATCCAGTTCCATTACTCCATAAATTCCAAGCCCGAGCAGATTTCCAAGGATAGCGATACGTTCATCTTTCTTCGCCTGCAAGAATAATCCATACTGGTCCTGCATGATCAATGCGCAGCTGCGAAATGTCATGCTGTCCATGCCAAGAAGCTTCTCGATTTCAGCCTGTGTGTCAATGATTCTTTCCTTGGACAGATTCATCCAGTCAGCACTTTCTTCCTGATACTGTGACAAGTTCAGGGTTGGTTTTCCGGATTTTGTTCTGGTGCGGACTACCCGGAATCGTTTCTCTCCGATGTCGAAAATAAATTCTATGGAGCCGCTTCTTGCATCCTCTGTACCTCTGATCCACGCCTTACAGTCTCCCTCTCGGGTTTCTTCAAACAGACAATCCACAATAGCATCCATGAAAAGGCTGCTCTTTCCTGCACCGTTTACTCCATTGATCGTGCAGAATGAAATGTCTGAAAAATCAAAGTTTTCTTCTTTATAATTTCTGTAATTACGGACAGCTATTGAAATCGGTCGGAATACTCCGTGTATCTCTGCAGTTGTACTCTGTTTCATCGCTTCCGCAATAATCGGTTCTGCCAGTTCTACGATCTTATCCGGATTCTTGAAGCATTTTTCTTCCAGATACTTCTTGAGATTTAAAGTCGGGTCGCTTTCCTCTGAGAGTAATCCTCTGTTCGTAACATCAATAGCATTTTCTGCCTCAATATCCGACACATAAAAGGCTCCCCAATCATACAAATCCTTTTGCAGTAACGGGATATTCAACAGTTTTTTCTGTTCACTGGTGCAACTATATTTCACTCTTACAATCATGTCTGAAATATCCCTGCTGATATTCGTAACCAATGCATATGCATCCCTGTTTTCGATATAATCACTTACCTGATTCGTGTCCCAATCTATGGTTTTGAATCTGCGATAAGGTGTTTTACGGAACTGAGATGATGTCATCTCCCCGCCCATGAACTCATGAATATAAAATCCTCTGTTCTGATACTCGTCATTAAAATTCATGGCATTAATAGCGCCAGAATAATACACGTTATGCAATCCGTTGATCTGCTGTGGTCTATGTATGTGTCCCAGAAGCACTGCTTCATAGCCAGCAGCTTCCAATGCTTCTCTCGGAATAACCGGCTCAAAATTTGTAAAGAATGAAGTCTGACCGGATTCCATGTTGCAACCAGGTACGGTATAATGCGCCATCAGGATAGATGTATTATGGCATTCAGCTCGAAGCCCCATTACCATACTGGATATATAGCTTGTCCATGCTTCGTTTTCTTCATCTGCAGACAGACCAGGGAATCTTGATCTGAACTCCTGCTTATCAAATCCCGGAATGCAGGCTATATCAGCATATGGCGTACGGAGTACAGTTGGCGATGTTACTATATGTACATTTCCAGTATTTGCAAACATCTTGCTCAAAACTCTGAATTGTCCACCTCCATCATGATTCGGCGTTCCTCTCATTACGATTACTGCTTTCGCAACACCTGCCAATTTTGTGATCGTGTCTGTTGCAACAATCATTTCGTCCGAATATCTTACCGGACCTATCTGCTCCTGATGGAAAACATCACCAGAAACGCAAACAATGTCTGGTTTCTCTTCTTCTGCAACCTTAATCATATAATTAAGACAATTTACTGTATCCTGTGAACGGAGATTTACCCCGTCCACTACAGGACCTTTGAACTGGCCAATATGCCAGTCAGCTGTATGTAATATTTTCATCTGCGTCCGCCTCCTCTCTGGCATTTGATACACAATGGTTCACCAAATTTATTGATTGAATACTCATAAACCTTTTCATTTATGATCGTACCGCATCTGGAGCACTGAAAATCTGCAGTTCTGTCTTCCTCTGGTTGCGGATCCGGTTCATTCGGCTCTTCCTGTTCGGGCTGGGCAAATGCTTCCTGTTGAATTTCGCCCATATCTTCATCCGGAAGTTCCGAAGTAAACGCCGGATTGTCCAAGTCACCTTCATCGATAATATTGCTATCTGTGGCAAAATCTACATTCTTAACCTCAATCTGAGGCATTCCGAACATATTGTTTACAGAATTCATACCCTGCATCAGCATTGCCTGCCGGACCTGTGGATCTGAATAATCCGGAGAGAATATTACTGTTGGAATCGCGAAATTCTTTTTTAATTCATCCTTTGTGTAAGAGCCTTTTGTCCCAAGCAATGCTCTGATGACTCTGAGTTTTGCTCCTGTCATTGCTTTTTCGGCCCATGTCTTCTTTAATAAAGCCATATTTACTTTTACCGAACGTTCAACATATCGTTCTCTATCTGCTTCGTCGATAACATAAGCTTTAACTTTCTTTCCCCATTTATCTTTCGTATCAACCCAGCTTCCTTTAAATATTTCTGCCGCTGCATTTGCCGCTTTCTTGTCTGTAATCCCCTTAACCGCCTTATCAGAAAATTCTGTACGATACTTATCTTCTTCATCCTCAAGACAGATTTCTTTCTGGTCGACTTCCGCTCTGTAAGTCCCATCCGCTTTTCTCATTGCTCCCTGTGCCTGAGCTCGATATGTGATACTATCAATTCGTCTACCGTATGTCTGATGTGGATTAAACTGAATACCAGCTGCCATAGCCAATTTGTTAAGAAGTGGTTTGGATAATGAATATGTATCCTGCCAAATATCATTTCCTTTGCTATCTGTTTTTCCAGTTTTAACAGAACCAACTTTAAAAATGTCGCCACTATTTTCGCTCAGATCAACTGCAACTTCCTCTACATGATATTTATAGAAAGGATTCAGTTGCACATCTGTTGCCGCAGGGACAAGCAAATTATGATCACTGTATGCTCTTATAACCTCTGATAAGCTTCCTGAAATTTCCTGCATGTACTTGATTACCTCCTAAATCTGTGATAAAATGACGGTGTTCTTTAAAAAATGAGGCCCAACCTGTTTTTTAAAGTTCTGACCCAAAAGCCTCGGATGCGGATTTATGAGTGCCGTCTACACTTCATATCTCCTTTAAGCATCTGGGGCTTTTAATATGCATCTCCTACAGCGAATCTGGTCAATGCGTATACCCACACCCACATGAGCGGGATTGCTATCCATTCGGATCCGAGTTCTGCGCTTCCCCTTATTGCGCAAAGCATATCGCTCAGATATCCGAAGAAGATAAGGCTGACTGCTGTAGGAACGATGTAAACCATCGACCTTTTCAAGAAGCGAATTCTCTTTTTTATTTTCGCTCTTTTCTTTTTTTTGGAATATTCCTCATACTCCTTCTCATTAAATTCTCGCACCACGGACAGATATATCCGTGTTTTGGAATCTTCTGTAATGTACTGATGTTCCACATTCTTTCGCATATCTTGCACTTTGCGTACATCCATTATCTTGCCTCCTTATCAATTAAGATCAATTCTTTGGCGATAACGCTCTGTAATGCGCATCTGTCCATTTCATGCCAGCTGATCGGTACCGAACTGTTATCCAGCGCATTTAAAATTCTCTCAGCTGTTGTATGATATTTCTTCATATCTTCTGTTGTAAGCAATTTCGCACCTCCTTCATCTATGCTGTCTTCTCTGTATCAATCTGGGTTACAAAAATTCCAAGATCAACACTTTCCATATTGTTCAGTTCCTCCAGAAGCTCTGCGTCTGATGTAATTCCATAGTTCTTTTTTAATATTTCTTTTAATTTTTCTTTAAGGTCCATCAAAACACTTCCTTTTAATTATCTGAATCCGAAATATTAAGATAATCGCTGATTCTTCTTCTGATTTCTATGCTGGTATTCTTTCCATTTAAAGTTGACGAAAGATAGCATCTGGAACAGCCAAGTTCTTCGGCCAGATCATTAACAGAGATATCATTCTGAATCATTGCTATCTTGGCTTTCTTGCACCAGGGAGATAATTTCTTCTGCATTAAACCTCCTCCCCTCATTTCAAAGATTTTTCAATCCAGTTTTTCAAATTTTGAGTTACCTCATTAACCTCATTCAAGGTGTTTATGATTTTCTCTAAATCTGGCTTTTCATCCTCTGTAATAACTCCATCTGCCGTAATATCCAGCAGGAGTTCTTTGGCTTCGTTGATCTTCCGGAATGAGCACAACGCCCTGAGTGCAATCCTATCAATATCCTGATTCTCGATCTTTGGCATTCCTTTTCCCAGAGGGCACATTTCCCGGCAATAATTACCTTTTAATTCAGGAGCTCTATAGATATCCGCCATCAGAAGCACTTCCTCTGGATAAGGAGTAACACTCCCAAGTTCTATCCGTGCAAGCCTTGTCCGGTCAACACCAAGTTCCTCAGCAGCTCCTTCGCGGCTACCTAACCGCTCATTGAACTTTGCCGCTTCGTACCGTGCCTGGCAAAACATATTGCCAGCCGCTTTCGTGGCATACTTCGACATTTTTCTATCCTTTCTTTAATGCTATGATGTAGTTACAACCTATTAAATTGTGTACTCTGTATTGATATCCAATGCTTTACTGATTGTCTCAGCTAAAGCTGGTGCATATGAAGCGCCATTGATAGTCCGGCTCACATAATTTCGACACATACCAACCTGATCACACAAATCT
The DNA here is from genome assembly GCF_020593585.1 of Blautia sp. DFI.6.71. NCBI lineage: Bacteria > Bacillati > Bacillota > Clostridia > Lachnospirales > Lachnospiraceae > Blautia > Blautia sp. DFI.6.71. The sequence continues at coordinate 170,050 of NZ_JAJDMJ010000001.1, read as the reverse complement.
GTTACTGTCATATCCCTGTCGATCAATGTCTTCTTTACTTCTTTGCACCAAGGGGATAATTTTCGTTTCACAAAATCACCTCCAGTCGTTACAGTAAACATTTGTTATTTACATTTGTTTAAAATTGCTATAAAATTGTAATGGCAGAAAAATATTGTGAATCAAAATGATGCAACCTCTTAATAGCTGTGGCGGCCATACTCGAGGAAATATTTTTATTTGCAATTATTTCTGCTACATTTTTTATTTCGTTTTAAACATTTGTTTATTACAGTTTTAATAATAATAGCAGATATGCTAAATGTCAATAGTTATTTTCGCATTTTTGCTATTTTGGAGGATTTTTTGTGTCATGACCCTAGTTTCTCGTATTAAAGAGCTCGCTAAAGAAAATAACTTAAATTTAAAGCTTTTAGAGGAGTCTGCTGGTTTTGGTAATGGAACAATTCGTAGATGGGATAATAGCCCGCCAGCTGCTGACAAGTTATTAAAAGTAGCAAATATGCTAAATACTTCTTGTGAATTTCTTCTCACTGGAAAAGAACAGACCCCAGAGTATACGGAATTCGATATGGAAATTCTTTCCTTATTTCATCAACTTCCAAGAGATGCTCAATTAGAATTTAAAGGTGAACTAAAAGGATATTTGAAGCATCTTGATCAAGAGGCTTCAAATAAGAAACTTAAACAAGCAAAATAATAAGCTTCGAGTGGTACCGAAGCAGGAAAGGAAAATAAAAATATGAAAAAGAAAATATTGATATCCTTAATTGCACTTTCTCAATTATTTGTGTCTTCTATCCCTGTATCCGCTGCTCCAGATTATCAAATCAGTATTTCTAGCGAATATGTGACTGGGGATTCTATTCAATTATGTGATGTAATTTCTCAGGCTTTAACGGATATGGGTGTAAAAGAGGTCACTTCTTACGAGTTATCTCGTGATGAGCCAAATCAAGCCGCTATTGGTTTGATTATGTCTGCGGACGGAGTGCTTATTGAAGCAACTTGCTTTTTTTCCAAAGAAAACACTTGGGAATGCTCATATGTAACCAATGTTTACAATAGTGTTGAAGATATGATTTATTACTGGGTAAGCCCAAAATATTCCAAGGAAAACGCTTATGAAATAATTGACTATAAGACCGGAGAATACATAATAGAGGGCGCTTCCCAGAATGTACTTTCTCAATATGTCAATAAAAAAGGCTGGTTTTCAGAAGACGACTTCTATTTGTACGATAGTCAGGGTAATAAAATTAATTATGTTAATTCTGACGATTACATGAGTTCTTCCGATTATCCTGGCAGTACATCTTTTCGAGGTTTAAAAATAGGAGATGATGTTTCAAAAATATTTTCTGTTTATAACAAAGAAGATTTTTCTGTACAAGTAGGTTATAAAGATGGCGTCGATACTGAAAAAGAAGATAAAATAATTCAAATGTACAATTCTCAAATAGAGGCTACCGATTCCGATGATATAGAATCTCTTCTTTCATCTATAGATACCAACATGGTAACTCTTGGTGTTATATTCGAGGGTGCTGAATTTTGTGGAGAAATTATCCCTCTTCCGCAAATTGGAGACAAAATATCTTATAATAAAACAGCCACCTTTGGATTTTTGATTGATGCAGGAAAAATTTCTGATATAGGAGTCCAATTAAAGAGCAAATACTAGAGGTTTTGAAGAATGAACATTCAAAAACGAATCAAATCTCTCCGCACTGAATCAGGTCTACACCAGTCTGAGTTGGGAAAAGCCGTAGGAGTTTCTGCCCAGGTAATCTCGAATATTGAGAGAGGCTATACCAAGCCATCCACCGAACTGGTTAATCGGTGCGCAAAATATTTCGGTGTGCCGGCAGATTATCTTCTTGGCCGGACCACTGAAAAATATTCTACAACAGAGCAAAAAGAAGCTCCTGCTCTTTCTGCAAAAATAAAAGACCGGATGGATCAGTTGCAGCTGAACCCGTCCGATCTGATCACTAAATCAGAAATTCCCGAAGATTCCTTTGAGGATATCATGACAGGAACAGTTATCCCAGGGATAGATGTTGCCGGCAGGCTCTCTAAAGCCCTTGATACTTCCATAGATTATTTAGTAGGGAATTCTGAATACAGCTGTGCCATTGCTTCAGAAGACGAACAGGATATCATCCTGCGGTACCGTCAGTTATCCAAGAAGGGAAAACGTATCTTTTTGGGAATGATGGAGAAGATGGAAGAAGAAAAAACAGAATAGTATATTTAACTGGGGAACCGTTGGGGTGTTATGTCAGCCGCCGGACACTTATGTGAAAGGAGGCTGGTGCTGATGGTTACATATGGAGATCTTTTTACCTTTGTAATTATGCTTTGTGCAGTTGTAACTCTTGTTATCAATTTAATGCATAAAAAATAGCGCCCCTGCTCTGGTAAAGTAAGGCGCTATTTTTTAGTTACTACTCTATCCGGCGGTCAGGTGTGCACTGACCAACGGTTCTCTTGTTAAGTACATTATATCTATTCATATACTTTTTGTCAAACAGATATTACATATATTTCAACAAAGGAGCATCCATATGGCACGAAAGAGAACTAATCTAATCGGCAACACTCCGTCTGTACGCGAAACAAAAGTCGCTATATATATTCGAGTTTCTACCATTCATCAGGTAGACAAAGACTCTATCCCCATGCAGAAAAAGGATTTAATTGCATACTGCCAGCTTATCCTCGGAACCGATAATTATGAAATTTTTGAAGATGCAGGGTATTCTGGAAAAAATACAGACAGACCAGCATTTCAGAATATGATGGGGAGAATCCGAAAGGGCGAATTCACTCATGTTCTGGTTTGGAAAATAGACAGGGTATCCAGAAATCTATTGGACTTTGCGGAAATGTATGAGGAGCTGCGTTCGCTACGTGTAACCTTTGTAAGTAAGAACGAACAATTTGATACCTCAACTGCAATCGGAGAAGCCATGTTGAAAATCATATTGGTTTTTGCCGAGCTGGAAAGAAACATGACATCTGAGCGTGTAACAGCTACTATGATATCAAGAGCTAACAGTGGCCAATGGAACGGTGGACGCATTCCTTTTGGATATAGTTATGATCCTAAAGAAAAAGTCTTTTCCATACGTGAAGACGAAGCCTCCATTTGCCGTGAATTAAAAGATCTTTATCTGCTTAATCGGTCACTTGCTTATGTCAGCAGAGCTTTGAACGAAAAAGGATATAAAACACGAGCTGGGGTAAACTGGTCCCCTCATTCAGTATGGATTATCGCCTCAAGCCCTTTTTATGCAGGAATCTACCGATATAATCGATATAAGGGAGTAGAAAGCAGAACAATCAACCCGGAAGAAGAATGGGTTATGATTCAAAATCACCATCCGGCAATATTTACACTGGAAGAGCATCAAGCAATGAGAAGTATTATGAAATCTAACCAACGAAATATGGACAATCTTCCAGGAAGGGTTCATCTTTCTACAAAAACACATATCTTCCAAGGAATTATGTATTGTGATAAATGCGGCAGTAAGATGGTGTCTACTCCTGGCAGACTTCATGTTGATGGATATCGTACTTCAAACTACGGTTGTCCTTTAAGACGCAACACTAAAAAATGTAATAATCCTACTGTAAATGATATCGTCATAGGTGAATTCGTTATCAATTACATTCTGAATATGCTCAACGCCAAGAAAACATTTTCTACAATAAATACGCCAGATGAATTGAACGCTGCTCTTTTATCCGGATCTGTTTTCTCCGAAGTATCTTCTGTTGAAGAAAATGGGCTTAATAGCTTTTTTAATCTCCTGTCAAGATATGGTTCTGACAGATCTTATATTTTTTCAGTCAAGAGCCCACGAAAGAAAAAGGCAGCTGTTGATCCGGAACTTTCAAAACTTAGAAAAGAAAAAGAAAAGCAGGAGCGAGCACTCCAGCGTTTACAGGACCTTTATTTATATTCTGAGACTTCCATGTCGGAAAAAGATTTTATCATTCGGAAAAGTGAAATCTCATCTCATTTAGATAATATCAACAGGCAATTGGGGCTTATGACGCAAGATCAAGCCTCCTTCCTTTCAGATGAAGAATTTATTAAGCAAGCCAGTCATTTACTGATTCAAAAAGAATTAAAAAATAAAAAATATATCTATTTCAAAAAACTGGTCAGCACTGTGGATCCAGATATTTTAAAAGCATATATGGAAACTATTCTCGACTCCATCTACACAGCCGACGGAAAGATTACTGCTATTACATTCAAAAATGGGCTAACTCATAGATTCATATATAAAGACAAGTAATTGGTTCTAAATGCCAAAAGCCGGGAAATCGCTCCCGGCTTTCTATGTTTTATGGTATCTAACAAATGTTAGAAAACGGTGTCATATCAGAATCATGGCATCTCCAAAAGAGAAAAATCTGTACTTTTCCTGCACTGCAGTCTCATAGGCATGCATGATATTCTCCTTACCTGCCAGCGCAGACACCAACATCACAAGTGTGGATTCCGGCAGGTGGAAGTTTGTGATCAGGGCATCGATCATTTTGAAATGATAGCCCGGATAGATAAAGATTTCTGTCCATCCGCTTCCGGATTTCAGAATTCCATCTTCTCCTGTTGCAGATTCCAGTGTTCTGCAGCTTGTGGTTCCTACTGCTATTACACGTTTACCTGCCTTCTTTGTGTCATTGATCAGCTTTGCCTGATCCTCCTCTACTATGTAGAATTCGGAATGCATATGGTGGCTTTCCACGTCATCTACTTTGACAGGGCGGAAAGTTCCGAGACCTACATGAAGAGTCACATGAGCGATATTGACGCCTTTTTCCTTTACTTTTTCAAGAAGCTCTTTAGTAAAGTGCAATCCTGCTGTCGGTGCTGCTGCGGAGCCTTCGTTCTTTGCATAAACTGTCTGATAACGGTTCTTATCTTTCAGTTTATGTGTAATATAAGGCGGCAGAGGCATTTCGCCAAGCTGATCCAAGATTTCTTCAAAAATTCCTTCATAATGGAACTGGATCAGACGGTTTCCCTCGTCCACCACATCAATGATCTCACCTTTTAAAATACCATTTCCAAATGTGATCTTAGCACCCGGGCGTGCCTTCTTTCCGGGTTTTACCAGACACTCCCAGATATCATTCTCTCTTCGCTTCAGAAGCAGGATTTCAATCAATGCTCCTGTCTCTTCTTTATGTCCGTATAACCGGGCAGGGATTACCTTTGTATCGTTGATGACCAGGCAGTCTCCCTCTTCCATATAATCCAGAACATCTGTGAAATGGCGATGCTCAATGCTGCCATCTTTTAAAGACAGATGCATCAGTCTGGATGAACTTCTGTCCTCCAGAGGATCCTGAGCGATCAGTTCCTGAGGAAGGTCATAATAAAAATCTGATGTTTTCATTTTATCTGCTCCTCTTCTTCCTTCCACTGTTTCCTTAACTGGCGCACATAGTTCCATTCTTTGTTTGTCAGATCAGCTTTCTTAAGAAGATCCGGGCGTCTTTTTGCCGTGCGGTAAATTGACTGCTCTCTGCGCCACTTTTCTATGTTTGCATGATGACCGGACATAAGAACCTCCGGTACCTTTTTGCCATGCCACTCTTCCGGACGGCTGTACTGCGGATACTCCAGAAGGTTTCCTGCAAAGGATTCTGTCTCACCGGACTCCTGATTGTTCAGTACACCCGGAACCATTCTTGAAATGGAATCCATCATGACCATTGCAGGAAGTTCGCCGCCTGTAAGCACGTAATCTCCGATAGATACGTAATCTGTGACGATTTTCTCCAGAACACGCTCATCAATTCCCTCATAGTGTCCACAAAGGAATACCAGATCCTCTTCCTGCGCCATTTCTCTGGCCATAGCCTGGTTAAATACCTGCCCCTGAGGAGTCAGATATACAACTCTTGGCTTTTTTGCCGTACGGTTTGCAATCGCCTCATAAGCAAGGTAAACCGGTTCTGCCTGCATCAGCATTCCGGCACCGCCGCCATAGGTATAATCATCCACTTTCTGGTGCTTATTGAATGCATAATCACGAATGTTCACTGCCTCCAGTGTGAGGAGACCTTTTGTGATCGCACGTCCGGTAATGCTGGTATTCATGCCATTTTCAATCATCTCCGGAAACAGGGTTAAAACATGAAAATTCATTTATATTAATCCTTTCATCAGATGAATGGTCATTACATTCTTCTCCACATCCACATCAAGGATACATTCCCTGATAGCAGGGAGCAGAATTTCTTCGCCTTTGGCATCCTCTACTACATAGACATCATTAGCGCCTGTTTCCATTACATCTTTCAGAGTTCCAAATTTGCTTCCGTCTTCGAGAACTACATCCATACCGATCAGGTCTGCAATGTAATATTCATCTTCTTCCAGCTCCTGCGCTTCTTCTCTCGGGATCCAGAGTTCTCTTTTTTTATACATCTCTATATCATTAATATTATCAATTCCCCTGAATTTCAGGATTACAAGGTTCTTGAAATACTTAACATTCTCTATTTCAAGCTTTCTTTTCTCTCTGCCTGTGTCAAGCAGAACATATTCCAGATCCAGAAATCTGTCTGCATCTGTGGTAGGATATACTTTTACTTCCCCGCGTATTCCGTGTGTCGTAGTGATCACACCAACTTTTAATAAATCTTCCATCTGCTGACTCCTATAATTTTCATATTATACGTCATTTGCATTCTGCTTTTATGCCTGCTCACAGCGAATGCTGATCCATATTCCAAATCCGCTTAAACCCAAATCAGGAGCCATGGGATGTTCCACAGCTCCTGACCCTTATTTTCATTGCAGAATATCTACAATCACTTTTTTGCTGCTTTTTGAAGAAGCTGCTTTTACCACAGTTCGGATCGCTTTCGCAATTCTTCCCTGTCGTCCGATAACCTTGCCCATGTCAGCAGGTCCGACTTTCAGTTCAACGATGATCGCGTCTTCCTTTTCTGTCTCAGTAACAACTACTTCATCCGGATTTTCAACAAGAGATTTTGCAATTACTTCCACTAATTCTTTCATTACATACCTCCCTGACCCGTCCCCTACGGACGCTGCAGAAATACCTTATCCTGGTATATCTGAATTATTTTTCAATTCCGGCATCTTTGAGGATTTTTGCTACAACATCTGTAGGCTGAGCTCCTGCTGCAAGCCATTTTTTAGCTGCTTCTTCATCAACTGTTACAGCGCTTGGCTCAAGGTTTGGATCGTATGTTCCGATTTCTTCGATACATCTTCCATCACGTTTGCAACGGGAATCTGCAACTACGATTCTATAAAAAGGTGCTTTCTTCTGTCCCATTCTTCTTAATCTGATTTTAACTGCCATTGTTTCTTTTCCTCCATTAAATAAAATATATTGTTTTCTTATGTTATATTACTGTTCAGCTATGAAACAGTAACTTTTATGTCAAAGCGTTATCCGCTTCGCTAACTTCTCAATTACAGTCCGAACGGAAGTTTAAATCCACCGCTGCGCTTACCGGCTTTTCCGCCCATAAGACCAGGCATCTGTTTCATCATCTTCTTGCTCTGCTCAAACTGTTTCACCAGACGGTTTACTTCAGAGACATCTACTCCTGCACCTCTGGCAATACGGTTCTTTCTGGAAATGTTCAGGATTGACGGATTGCTTCTCTCCTGAGGTGTCATGGAAAGAATAATTGACTTGGTTCTGTCCATGGCTTTCTCATCGATCATTCCCTCAATATCCTTCATCTTACCGCCCATACCTGGAAGCATATTCAGGATACTGCCGATACCGCCCATCTTGTTCATCTGTTCCATACTGGTAAGGTAATCGTTGAAGTCAAAGTCCATTTTCTTTAACTTCTTCTGCATGTCCTGCGCCTGTTCTTTATCGATGGAAGCTTCTGCTTTCTCGATCAGGCTCATGACATCACCCATACCAAGGATTCTGGAAGCCATACGTTCCGGATAGAACTGCTCCAGATCAGAAAGTTTCTCGCCCATACCTACATACAGAATAGGCTTACCGGTTACTGCCTTGATAGAAAGGGCTGCACCGCCTCGGGTATCACCATCCATCTTGGTAAGAATGACACCGTCGATTCCTACTTTATCAGCAAATGTGCTTGCCACATTTACCGCATCCTGTCCGGTCATCGCATCTACGATGAGGATGGTTGCATCTACCTGAATGTTCGCCTTGATATCTGCAAGTTCCTGCATCATATCTTCATCAACATGAAGACGACCGGCTGTATCGATAAGTACGACATTCTGCTGATTTGCCTTCGCATGCTCTATGGCTGCTTTCGCAATATCCACAGGCTTCTGCTTATCTCCCATGGAAAATACTTCCACGCCCTGTTTCTCGCCGTTGACCTGCAACTGTGTGATAGCTGCCGGACGGTAAACATCGCAGGCTACTAAAAGAGGTTTCTTACCTTTGGATTTCAGCTTACCTGCAAGCTTCGCAACTGTGGTGGTCTTACCTGCACCCTGCAGACCTGCCATCATGAACACTGTGATCTCATTTCCCGGGCGAAGAGGCAGATCTGTTGTCTCACTTCCCATTAATTTCACAAGCTCATCATTAACAATCTTGATCACCATCTGACCCGGATTCAGACCGCTCATAACGTCCTGTCCGATTGCCTGCTCCTGTACAGATTTAGTAAACTGCTTCACAACCTTAAAGTTTACGTCTGCCTCTAACAGAGCCATCTTTACTTCCTTAAGGGCAAGCTTAACGTCCTCCTCTGTCAGGCGGCCCTTGCTTCGCAACTTCTTAAATACATTCTGCAGTTTATCTGTCAAGCTTTCAAATGCCATATGTTATAACTCCTCTAAAATCTCATTGGAAATATTTATAATTTCATCGGAATGATATTCCCGGGCAAGTACACGGATCTGCTTTACCTGCGCCCGTATATTCAGGAATTTCTCTACAAGATGAAGCTTCTGTTCATACTCTTCAAGGGTCTTGTTGCATCTCTTGATCATATCATGCACACCCTGTCTGCTGATGCCCAGATCCTCTGCGACTTCACTCAGCGAGTAATCCTCCAGCACCACACTCTCATAAACCTGCTGCTGTCTCTCTGTCAGAAGTTCTCCATAAAAATCATATAAATAACCTTGCTCTACAAACTTCTCCATCTGTAATCACCTTGACTATATTAACCTATTTCCAATGTGCTGTCAAGCATTTTATCTTGACGAACTAAATTTATCTTGTTTTGCCTTGTGTTATCCTGCGTAAAATCAACGCTTCTCTGATTTGCCATCTTTTTGTCTTACCAGGTTCATTCCAGACACGTCCAACAGAATTTGCAAATACAATGTCTGATACCTGCCTCCTGATGTTTCCGGAATCATCTACAAAAGGAATTGACATCGTAGAACCTGCATTCTATCATATTTTTATATACAGTGATATCAGAAAAAAAGCCACCAGAAAATTATATCTTCTGGCAGCTTCATTGTAATTCAGCATTTGCTAGAGTGTGTCTGAAAATGCTTTCCGCAAGATGTATGTCACAATTTGTAGGAGATTTTGCCCGGATGAGGGCGCCGTAGCGGGCTACGGCAACTGAATTCGGGCAAAATATACCGCAAAGTGGGGCGTGCAGATTGCGGGAATGATTTTTCAGACACGCTCTAATGTGCGACACTCATGCTCTCATCAATCCATTTCTGTACAATATCAACACCAATCTTATCGGCAGGTAAACTTTTTCCTGCGCCATCAGATCAACATTTATTGTACAAAACGCCTACCTTTTCTGCAAGAAATATTCATTTTGCATGGTGACAGTCTGCCAAACTTTTTCTTTAAAAAGCAAAAATTTCTTTTCAGTCTTTTTGCTGTTTTTCTCTCGGTCTTCCATTCTTTTCCTGCTTTTTCCAGGCAATCTGCTTCATAATATGCATCTGCAATCGGAACTACCATAGCCAGATGGCAAAGCTGCCACATATGCATATCTTTTACCTTGCTGATATGGTATATGGGAATGTTTTAATATCTTTGAAAACTGTTTCGCTCTTTCAGATGTATTTCCCGATATCTCTGCAAATGTTGTTGGCCGTATTAACTTCGGTGTGAGTGCAGCATCCAATATTCCATCGTTTATGCTTCCACCTGCTCCTGGAAAAGCTGGAAAAACGTAAGCGTTGAATTTATCGTGAAAAAGTTCATCAAATAACACTTCCGCTTTCAATAATTCAAAACTGTTTCTGCCATACATTATTCGTTTTATAATTTTGATTTTATTTACACTACCTTCTGCAAGCCGTTATTATACGAATATATGATTCCGTTTTTTACAGCAGTTAAGTCCTTTTTTACACCGTTTATAAATGTTTGAAATTCAGGAATATCATATTTTTGTGCTGTATTGATCCATTCGTCTAATTTTGCAGCATTTTTTGAGAATATAATGTTACAAAAATCTTTGGTTAATATATACAGCTCACTTAATACTTCCATATGTCGAGCGATGTCTACCGAGCGGACGCTTCCAAATTTTTTATAGAGAACCAAAATTGCTTCTAAATAATCTTCTCCAGATGCATAAAGGTTCATAAGTCCTCCTTTACTGAGCCAGCTTCCAGCCGATGGCCTCCTGTCTGGCCGATACAAAATCGGCATACAGGCCATTCTGCCGAATCAGCTCTGCATGAGTGCCGCGCTGGATAATGTGTGCATTGTCCAGCACAAGGATCTGGTCGGCGTTGCGAACGGTTTTCAACCGGTGGGCAATCATGATGATAGTCTTGTCATGGGTCAGTGCCTCAATAGCACGCTGCAATTCATCCTCATTCTCCGGGTCAACGCTGCTTGTTGCCTCATCCAAAATGATGATCGGTGCGTCCTTCAGCATGGCGCGGGCGATGGCAATCCGCTGGCGTTCACCGCCGGAAAGATGGGAACCGGCGCTGCCGACAACCGTATCATAGCCATTATTCAGCTTGCGGATAAAGGCGTCGCAGCCGCTTTGTTTGGCTGCCTGCTCCACCTCTGCGTCCGTGGCACTGGGTCTTCCCATGCGGATATTCTCCCGGATACTGCGGTTAAACAGGTAGTTGTCCTGAGATACATAGGAAATCTGGTCTGCAATTTCAGACAGCGGCATATCCTTCAGCTCATGGCCGCCGAGGGTAATGCTGCCGGATGTAACATCCCAATACCCGGCAATCAGCTTCGCCACCGTAGACTTGCCCCATTGTGTCAAGTAATTACCAAAAAAAATTGTCACTTTCTGCAAAATAAAGTTTACGTTGGTTTTACCAGTTTGTCAACATTTCTTCCCAAACTGCATTTAACTCCTTCTTTTGCATAAGCTATTTTTGTTTTGCTGCCTTTCCTATTTCCTTTTTTTCTGTTACCGCCATTCCAAGTTTACATCTGTCTATGAAAATATGTCCCTGTGCATCCTGAGTGAATCCAACCGTTATCCTTGCATTTTTCAATGTGAATGCACTGCACCCCATCTCCACCAACAATTCACCATTTATTGCCGGTCTGAAAAACAGTTTTGGAAATACCGGAAGAAGTTTCTCTTCCATCCATGCCTGCAGTCTGTCCATATTCTCAAATGGTATTCTTTTCATCTGTGCAAGGGTTTCATCCATCTGTTCTTTCGTCATCAAGCAGTTACAGCTATCTACTTTATATATAACGGCTACGCTGCTCCCCTGATCCCAGGAAATATGTATCTGCCCCGCATCATCAACATTCCTTACAGTCCCAAGATCACCAGGGTGCAATTTTGCATACGGTTCATCAACCATTCTTTCCAGGGACACCCTGCATCCCTCCGGATACATCTTTCGTAAAATAACAAGTTCCGCACTACTAATAAAGCTCATTTCTTATTCTCCTTCCAACCCAATTAAGACGTTTTTATCTTTCTTTTCTTCTTTCCACCGGGTTTCCTGCCAGAAGCATCTGACGTTCCTTATCCCATTTTATAACCTTTTGCATACCCTCTTCCAAAGTGGAATCTGCTGGATTCTTATTGGCACTTTGATATTCCTCAAACAGTTCATCCAAAGATTCTTTGAGGCTTTCCATCTCCTCCTTATCATATTCATCCAGGGTATCCTGACCTTTGTAATCCTCAAGCTCCGTCCAGTCCTCTATTGCATATTCAATCTGTCCCCAGTCAAGCAGGTAACTAAGAAATGTCTGCTCCGGTTCAAAACTGAACCAGCACCGTTCAAACCATTGGTTTGCATACATTCTCTCATCTGAGCCGTTTGTTCTGGAACCGCCTACAAGGTCTGAAACAAAATTTTCAAGAAGCTGCGATACAGTCATACCGTTTCTTCCTGCTTTCGCACATAAATCTTTTATATCATCCTCCGGGAGTTTTAAAACAATGTTCCGCTGCTGGCTTCTTTCATATGGTTCGATATCCTCACCCGGTTCACAAAAATCCACTTTCGTATGTGCATATATCTCTTCAATGTCACAAAACCGCCGGGTCATTCCAATATAATCCCTGGCTTCGGCATCCCATTCCAGGCGGTATCCGTTTTCCCTTGCGTGCAGCTTCATATCCTCCCGGATGATATCCTGTGTTTCTTTTGGAAGCTGTGCAATAAAAACCGTTGTATAGGGAACTGCAAGTATTCTTTCCTTGACCATGACCTTCCTCCTCATTTTTTATTTTAGTCTGCTGTTTTCAGCCAGAAATTTTACGAACAAGCATACTCTGTTCCATTCTTCTTTGTTATCCATTTTTCCATTGAGAGTTTAACTGCCGGTTCCGGCATAATATCATTCTTATCCTGCCGGTGGCTTAGTATGTCCATATAAAGGATGATTCCACGTGGATCAAGATGCACTGTAATGAACTTCTGAATTTCGTGTTCCAACTCACAACTTTCCAACCAGGTGTATATACCACCAAAATTTTTGATTTTTTCAAGAATATTTTCATCCCGGAATTCTTCCAGTAAAAATAAAGGAACCGAAAACTGGCAGCCCATGGCATCATAGGGAAGAATATATTTTAAACGGTTAAGTAGAAACAAATAATACCGTACCACCACAACGGACATACCCCTTTTAAGGGTTTCTTCATCCGGTACCCCCTGAACTTCAATCAAATAATCATAAAGCCGTTTAGCTTCCTCCATCTCATGCTGTATTTTCCAGGAAGCATAAGTTGAATACCCGCTTTCCTCAATAAGTTTCATCAGTTCTTCAATAGGTTTTTCAAGATACATAGGAAAACCTTCCTTTCCATTTTTACTATCCTCTATTTGACTTTATAGGCAGAAAAAAGGAAGTCCGCACTGCGTTCTTCCCTTTTCTCTGCCTATATTCCATACTATTTTTCATTCAGCCAAAGCTTTTTCTGCCTCTAAAAATTCGTCCCGGTATTTCCAGATTACTTCAATATGTTCCGGGTCATAGAAATAGATTACCTCCACCAGTTCCTGTATCACTTCATAAGAAAGCTCTGTCAGGTCTTTGCATTTAGAAAAAGCAAGAAGTTCCGGTGATTTCGCAAGTTTTCTTTTTTCCTCTGCTTGAATAATCTGTTCCTGAAGCTCGGTTATTAATTCTTTATACCGGTGTTCCTTCTGTGTAAGCAGCTCTTTCTTCCTTAAATATCCTTCTTTTGTCACTTTACCATCCACGAAAGCTTCATAGAATTCCATCTTTTGCTGTTTTACTTTCTGCACCTTTTCTTCACAGCCTTTTTTACGGCTTTTCAGTTTTGAAAGATTCTGGGTTTTACTGACCTGTTTTATCTGTTTCAATGTATCTTCTGCAAGGGCAGCTTCCCGCTGAACCAGCTTTAAGAAAAGCTTTTCAAACTCTGCTGTTTTATATTGTCCGGCATAACATTTTGTGTTTTGACTGACTTTGGATGTACTGCAGCCCATCGCAGGCGTTTTATTCTCGCTTCTTACCCGGAGGGCACGTCCACAATATCCGCATTTCAGCTTATATCGGAATATATTTTTGGGTATTTTCTGCGGTCCATGATACGCAGCACCTGTTTCCACCATTCCCATAACCTTATCAAGTTCATCTGCTGTCACAATGGCTTCGTGAGTTCCTGGAACATAGATCCAATCTTTTCTTGGAAGACGGACACAGGATTTTGTGCTCAAATCTTTTTTTTCACTTTTATGGTTTGTCATGATGCCTGCATAGATTGGATTTAATAGAATTTTCCTTACCATATGGCTGTTCCATACCGGAAGGCATTGTGTATTATATAATGAATATCCCTTTTTAAGAAGATACGCCGTAGGGGTTTCTATTCCCTTTTCGTTCATCATTTTAGCAATTTCTGAATACTTTTCACCTTCTAATCTTTTATCAAAGATAAAACGTACATTTCCGGACACCTCTCTGTCCAGATGCAGTACCGTCTTATCCTCATTTTTAAACATATAACCATAAGGAGGAACCGAACCATGGTACTTTCCCGCTTCTGCCTGTTTCCGCATGACCTGCTTGATATTCTTTGAACATATCTGCGGATAGATACCGTTTACCAGATTCTTAAATTTAGCTTCTGTATCCTTTCGTGATGCAAGGGGAGCACTGCTGTCATAATAATCATTTATCGCAATGAAACGGACAAGTAAAAACGGAAAAATCTTTTCTATATACTGCTGCGTATCAATGGTATCCCTTCCTAATCTGGACAGATCCTTCACAATGACACAGCAGGAACTTTCAGCTTTTACCAGTTCCATCATCTTTTTAAAATCCGGACGGTTAAAATTTGTTCCGCTATATCCATCATCTGAAAAGAATACCGTTTTTGCTCCTTGAAACTCTTCATTACCGTTGATGAACTGCTGGATCAGAAGCCTCTGGTTCTTGATGCTGTTACTCTCATCATTTTTATCTTCATCATCCTGTGAAAGCCGGAGATAACCGATGACATACTTATACTGCATCCAAAAGCCCCCTTTCCATATCCGGTACTTCCTGTTCAAAGATATCTCCAAACCAAAAATATACGGTAATCTCTGTTGCGGATTTTACCACAACTTTTTCTATGAACCGTTCCACAATCTCCCTGGTGATTTCCGTAACCCCTTGATATTTTATCAGTTCATCTGCCCAGTCTATCTTTGCCATAAGACGTTCTAAAATGTTCTGATAATAAATTTGTTTTTCCTTTAGTTTTTTATGAGCCTGCTCCTGTTCCGAAAGATAAGTTTCTTTAAATTCCAGATACTCCTCACGATCAATAAGCCCAGTAGCATAATGTTCAAAGAGCTGTTCCAGTTTTCCCTCGTATTTTTCATAATCACCTTTTGATTTTTTTATAATCAGGGAAGTTTCTTTCTCTAATTTTCTGTAAAAATCCATACCATATTTGGTATGATAGTCCGATGCGAGTTTCATTTGATACTGCAAAGCACCACGTACTGCCTGGAATACACATTTTTCATTTATATATTTCAGGCACTCCGTTTCATCAGTGATTTCTGCGGTAGAACACCGATAACTCATCCTTTCCTGTTTTCCATTGCGTCCGGTTCTGGAACGTTTCATTCTTTTTCCACAGCATCCACAATAAATTCTTCCAAGAAGAGGTCCATTTGCGGAACCCTTACCTGCTATACTCGCAGCCCATATCTCCAAGTTATCTTTCCATCGTTCTTTTAGAATCTGCTGTGCTTGTTCAAATACTGTCCTTTCAATCAGCGGCTCCCATACATTTTCCTGTATTTCCCACTGTTCCTTTGGTATTATCTGAAATGGAAGATTCTCACAAAGCATCTGTTTTGTTTTCCCGCTTACGGCAGCACCGATATATAATGGATTCTGTAATATCCGCTGGATAGTATCCGCTCCCCAATATATCCGTTTCTTCCTTTTCACTTTTCCGAATCTCCGGATTTCATAACTTTCTGTCGGACTTGGGATTCCTCCGCCATTCAATTCCCTGGCCATATCATAGCTTGACATATCTTCAAACACGTACCAGTAAAAAATTTTCTGGACAATCTTTCTTTCTGTCTTCTCCGGCACCAGCTTCTTATTGTTATCTTCGGCACGTTCATAGCCATATGGAGGTCTTCCGCCCCAATATTCTCCTTTTTCTCTGGAAATCTTATGTGCCTGAATCAGTTTTGAGGAAACTTCCCTTGCATAATAATCATTCATAAAATGCTTCAGGATGTTTGTTACCCTGTCCTGCACACAGGCCGGATTTTCACTGTCATATTCATCAAGAACAGAAATAAAACGTACATCAAGTGTTGGGAAAATCACATCAATCAGATCAACTGCATCTAAGGCATCTCTACCAAATCTTGAAAAATCCTTTACAATAATACAGTCCACTTTCCCTGCACGCACATCCGTCATCAACTCTTCAAAAGCCTTTCTTTCAAAGGTGGTTCCTGTTACACCATTATCTGTATAGACTTTCATAATCAGCATTTCCGGATGTTTCTTTGCAAAATCCACGCAGATCTGTTTCTGAATATAAATGGAATCTCTGCGTCCGTGGCCTCCGTCTTTCTCGGATAATCTCAAATAAATATAAGTACGGTAATACTTTATCTGCGGCTGTGTTTCCGCTTTTTTTGTTCTCTTGCTTACTCTAGGCACTGATCTCTTCCCCCTCTCTAAGAAGGAAGTTCTCAATCCCCGTATCCGGCTGCACCTTATTTACTGTAGAAAGCAGAGAAATCAGACGTTCAAATTCATCTGCAAACCAAAAATGTATGGTAAGCCTTTTCTTTGAATCCACACAGATTCTTTTTACCAGCATGGTCAGCATAATGCGGTCTATTTCTTCTCTGTCCTTATAAACCAGGAAATGTTTCATCCATTCCTGCTGATTTTCTAATGCTGCCTGCATATCTGCAATCTCTGTCCGCTGCTTCTTTATAGCTTCTTCCGTTTGTTTAAGTGAAGCATCATATTTTTTCTTATATGACTTGAACTCCTCTTCATCAAGAAGCCCTTCGCAAAAACTGTTATACAGATTCATCTTGATTTTCAGGATTCTTTCACTTTCCTGTTCCAGCATTTTTAACTGCAGATCCTCTTCATACAATTTCTGCTGTGGAATTGAAGCCGTTTTGACATAGCTCAGAATTTCATTCAGTTCCACAATAAGCGAAATATAATGCATGACGCTTTTTCTTACAGCTTCTATCAGCTTTTCCTCACTGATACTGTGAGGACTGCAGGTTTTCTCATACAGAGAAGTAGAACAGACATAATAATAATTTGTTCCATTGGGACTTTTACGCACCATGCTCTGATGACAGTCTGCACATTCCACTAAACCGCCCAGAAGTGCCAGTCCTTTTGCTGACTTCCTGGTATCCCGGCTCATAAGATTCTGCACAACCTCATAGGTATGCTTATCAATCGCACCGTCAAAAGCATTTTCATAGCGTACCCATTCATCCGCTTCTTTTCGAATCAGCTTTTTGACCTTATGGTTTGGCGTTGTGGTTTTTCCCTGAATCAGCACACCGGTATAACGCTCGTCCAATAAAATGCGCCGTACCATGGTTGCTTCCCACTGGTTATTCCCCGATACCTTGAATCCAGTCTTTAAATTCTGTTTCAGGCAGATCCGTTTATAAGCAAGCGGTGTCAGTATACCGCGGAGGTTCAGATTTTCCGCAATATCATTCAGACTGTGCCCTTTCAGCTTCAGGTGAAAAATATCTTTTACAACAGAGCCGGCTACCGGATCAATCATCAACTGGTGCTTATCCTCCGGAGATTTCAGAAAACCATAAGAAGCAAACGGCGCCACACACTGTCCATGCACCATTTTGGCATGTAAATTAGAACGCACACTTCTTGAAGTATCCGCAGGGTAAATGTCATTTATAAAACTTTTTAAACGAAGGGTAATAAAATCATGGTTTGGTGCAATACTGTCATACTGGTCATTTACCAATATCAGACGCACACCCATTTTAGGCAGGATACGTTCTACATACTGAAGGACTCCTGAGAAATCCCTGCCGAATCTGGAAAGGTCTTTTACAACAATGCAGTCTGCCTCTCCATTTTCAATCAGTCTCATCATTTCCTGAAAACCCGGACGATTGAAATTCGTGCCGGTATATCCATCATCCACGCACTCTTTTACAATCTGAAACTCCTGTTTTCCTTCCAGAAATCCCCTGTTCAGTATCCTCTGGTTAGATATGCTGTCACTCTCCTGATTATCGCCGTCCTCATCGGATAAGCGCAGATATATGACAACACGAAAGATTTTTTCGATAATTTGGTTTTTCATAGCAAGCACTCCAATCATTAAATTAGTCAGCTAAACTAATTTGATGTTTGGAAGCACAAGCTGCTTGTCCTCTACTTGCCATCATCTTACCATAGTTCTATTCCCCTGTCTACCCCGCAATCCGCTGACACAAATCACAGTTTCCTCCTCTGTATCACCACTTCATCTGCACAAGGCTTTCAAGTGCTTCCTCTATTGTACGGCTTGTAGAAGCGAACCCTACTTTCACAACGATATTTCCGCTTTTTATGAAATAAGGATTCTTTCCTGATTCCAGGATGCCCAGAATCTTTTCCCTTTTACTTTTTGTAACATCTATGTTCATTTCATCCAAATCTGGTATTTCTGCCGGATTGATATCCTCAAAAGACATGTTTCTCATATGCATCAAGTCTTCCCTGGTAAGCATATGAATTTACCCTTCCATTCCCTCATCCATACTTTCCAGCATGATTTCAAGAATCCTTTCTTCTAAAATCTGGGTTTCTCTCTTTCTTTTTTCTATGTACTGATATAAAACATCCTGTTCCAGGATGCCATAGCCCATACAGTCTACTTTTACACCATAACTGTAAAGAGTATCCAAAATTTCTATGATCTCCTCAAAGTTTCCCGACAGCCGGCTCATGCTTTGAAGGACTACAACATCAATCAAATGTTTTCGGGCAAGCTCCAGTATTTTATCCCATGCAATATCCTCCACAGCCGTACTGCAGCCCACGGAGTTAAACATTGCCAGCAGATTATATTCCTGTACCTCACAGTATAACACCTCAATCTCACGTTCATAATCCAGAAAACACTGTGCGCTTTCAGAAGATACAAAACGGTTATATATCACCGCATTCAAAGGCTTTGCATCCAGACATACGACTGGACTGATAAAAACCTCTCCGTTATTGATCTTTCCAAAGCATACGAGAGATTCCTGTCCCCTGCTCTTTTTCTCTTTTGAAAACAATTCATTAAATGCAAATAGTTTCATGCTGTTGCTCTCCTTCCTGATTTTCCCGGATTTCATCCCAGGGATATGAAGAAAATAAGACTTTTCTGCATATCCCTGAAAACAAATACGGATAAAATAAATAGTTTCTTCTTTAATTTCCACACACCATGCTGACAGCAACTTCCCTGCCAGCATGATTTTTTCATTCTCTCTCCCCGGTGTGAAACGGGAGTATGTAGGACCGGTCTTAGCAGACCGCCTGACACCCTGCAGTACCCTTTCCCGCTGCAGCATGTCCCAGACGCTACCCTGGTTACCGTGTTTTTGTCAGTAAAGGTATCATTATCATCCAGGGTTTCGGATTACCTGCCGCCGGTAACCCATGCCGGAGTGCCGCTCACACTTTTCCTTCTTCTATTACGATTCCTTGTCTGATCTGCCCTGTTATGAAAAAAAATTATGTCTGGCAGACAAATGCTTCCTCGCGCAGCTCATTGCTCCACATCATCCTATTGGATGTCCTGGATGTTTTTGTGTCCTTCAAGATATTTTTAATGTCAGAAATGACATGTTTTAACCAAAAATAAAATATCACCATACTGATATTCTGTAAGCGATGAATAATCACCCGGTCACGACTTCCTGGGAACCTTAAATATTCAGGTTCCCACGTTCTTCAGGTCTTACTTTTTCGATATCTATGATCCCGGTACATCTTTCTTTTATAAAGTCACTCCATGGCAGCAGCTGTTTTATGCCTGCGGGCTCATTTTTATAGTCCGGCATATACAGCAGCAAGGTGTAGAGATAATGATAGATGTTCAGGTTATTGGCTTTCGCTGTTTCTATGAGACTCAATACAATGGCACTTGCCGTTGCTCCATCAGCAGTATCATGAAACAGAAAGTTTTTACGCCCCGTCACATAGGTTTTTGCCCGACGTTCCGCTGCATTATTAGAGATCTCGCATCTTCCATCCAGTAGATAATTCATAAGGGTCTCTTTATGATTAAAGGCATAGTTTACCGCTTTTTCAAGCTTACTCCCGCCAGCAGGCTCCAGGGTTTCCAACCATGTCCAGAATTCATTCCAGATGGCAGGTTCTGTTTCCTGGCGTTTCTGTTTTCGTTCTTCCTGTGGAAGTTCTTTGTAGAGACGTTCCATATAGAAAAGACGGTTACAGAATGCAACTCCTTTTTCGGCAGGGAGCAGGGAACTGTCTTCTGCAGTTCCCTGCGGAGGTTCTGCAAGTTCCTGTTCAGAATTAATGTCCAGAAGTTTCAGCTTTTTCTGACGTGCTTTTGGGACTGCTTCAAAGAACTTACGCCTGCAGTGGGCAAGACAGCAGACCAGGACAACATCTTCGATCCTGCCGTATGCACTATACCCATCACACTGGAGCATCCCAGTGAAACCATGGAGAAATTCTATCGGATAATCCCCGCTCCGTCCGGGTCTGTAATCATACAGGATGATCGGTGGTTTTCCATCAGTCCCGCTCAGGTAGATCCACATATAGGATTTTGAAGTGGCAGTTTTTCCCTCTTCATGAAGCACCTGACAGGGTACCTCGTCTGCATGGAGGATCTCTCTTGCCAGCAGTTCCTGATGCATTACTTCATAGACTGGAGAGAGATATTCCAATGAACAGTAATTGTACCAGTGCGCTGCAGTTTCTCTTGGGACAGGCACCCCTTTTTCCATCCAGTCTTTTGACTGACGGTAAAAGGGAAGGTGCAGAAAGCTTTTCTGGTACATGACCATTGCCACCATATCCGGCGATGCGGGACTATGGGCAAGAAGCGGTGTCGGTGTTTTTGCCTCTACGATCATTGTTTCATCCTCCTGCCGACATACAGGACACATAAGGGTTTCCTGCATGTAATGGACCCTTACCACTTTTGCCGGAGTGATACGCAGTTCTTCCCGGACAAACTTATACCCCAGGTGTTCCATCGGGGAACCACAGTCCGGACAGATCCTTTCTTCCGGGGGAACATCGCAGGAGATCTCTTTTATGGGAAGGGCCTCATACAGATCTGCACGAACAGACTTTTTTCTTCTGGTCCGTGTATGTTCTTTTACAACGGTCACCGTTTCTTCCTCCTGGATTCCTTCCTCCTGATCAGGACGCCTGGTCTTTTCGCTGGATGTTCCAAAGATCTTCCTTTTCAGTTCATCTATCGTCTCGTTCAGGTTCGCAATAGTGCTGCGGAGCTCTTTTATGGTAGCTCTGAGATCCACAATGGTCTGTTCCTGTTCTTTATTCGTGTTTAATAAAAGCTGGATCATATCTTCTGTATCATGAGGCATGGCATTTCCGTCCTTTGTTTTCTTATCCCTATTATAAAAGAAGTACGGGGATATGGCAAACAGACGGGACAGATGGTACTGTCAATCTGACGGTACCTCAGTTGTGGATATCTTTCCTAAAAAAATGAAAGATATGCCTGTATGCTCATTCTTTTAGGAAAGATATCCACCTGCTGTTTTAAAACAGATGTTTTTTTGAGTCTCATCCACATCGCATTCGAAAGGAAAAAAGAAAGCAGTGGATAAGTGTCTGGCGGCTGCCTGCTGTCACGGATATAGAAAATTTAAAATTCTCTGTTTTGCACAAAGGATCAGAAATCTTTTTTTCTGCCTGTGCCTTTGATTGCTTTGGGCTGATCGATGGAAAGACCTTCCATAAGCCACCGGAATTCCTGACGCGTCAAAAGACGGGCTTCCGAAGCATTCCGCGGCCACTGGAACCTGCCGTTTCCGTCAAGCCTTTTCTGGAGCAGCAC
Organism: Blautia sp. DFI.6.71; assembly: GCF_020593585.1. Taxonomy (NCBI): domain Bacteria; kingdom Bacillati; phylum Bacillota; class Clostridia; order Lachnospirales; family Lachnospiraceae; genus Blautia; species Blautia sp. DFI.6.71. Next base: position 148,048 of record NZ_JAJDMJ010000001.1, on the reverse strand, counting down.
AAAACCATCCTTATCAAAATGGAGTGCCTTAAGTTTACGGCTATCCCTTCCACAGAAAAGATAAACTGCATTTGCATACGGATCGAGTTCATAAGTATCGCGTATGATAGCCATAAGCCCGTCGAAACTTTTTCGCATATCTGTACGTCCGGTGATAACGAAGATCTTAGACACACCGGACAGATCACCTAACATAAATCCTGCAGCGCTGATAACATATGAAATATGGTCTCACGGTCTGCTGCGTTGGTGATCTCAATCTGGAAACTGTGATAAGTGATCTTTATAACAGAGTCTGGAATGGTATCCGTTTTGAGCTGCACTGAGGATGGGCAGACTGCCGGTTCCTCAAAAGAAAGCGGTACAACTTCCTGTTTTCCTGAGAAAGAAGAATGGACTGGTTCCGGTATCTCACAGGCTTTTTGTCGAAGTCTTCGTATCTGGTAATAAAAGTTGCTTGTATGGATATGATGTTCCTGACACCAGCATTTATCAGAAAGACCACTGGACCGGCATTCCTGGATCAGATCCAACCATTCTTTATCTGTACGTCTTGGATTTTTTTTAGGCATAAAAATTCAACTCCTGTTTTTTATTTGGAGTGAGATTAGCACAGGTACCAGAAGAACTGAAGTGAAATGGTCCTAAGTGCAAAAAACTGGAAAAGTTATAGAGATACCACTCCTTAGAGGGATTATCTCATAAATTTTGGATACTGAAAAACCGGTGGATTATTCATCGCTTACGATATTCTGTTTTCAAGGTACAGTTGTCCAATAAGTTTGAACCGTCTTCATTATAAACAGGGATGTTTGTGTGCAGAAGTGACTATGCTGGACAAAAATTCTTGTGAATTGCCAATTCAGATTTTATGATAGGAAACGATAATTTTCCCAATATGAAATTTGACGAAGTTAACTATATAGGTGAATATCTTGACAGATGCTGTCGCCTTTTTCTTTTCGGGCAAATAAAAAAATGGCCTGACGCCATTTTTTTATGCTTACGCTGCATGTGGATTTAATTGTTTCAGGTTAGCTTTCAAACTTTCCAGGCTGTTAAGCAGAAACTTCGTTTCCGCTTCGCTGCATCCTTCAAAGATAGCAAGATACTGTTTGATATTATTTTCATTGGAATCCTTTACCGCCAGGTTAATGTAGTCATTTCCTTCTACATTCAATGCCTGCAGAATACTTATGTATGTTTTCATTCCTACCCTGCGTAAACCGGCTTCTACTTTACTGATATGTGAAACAGATAATCCAGTAATTTCAGCCAACTGCTCTTGTGTATATCCACTTTTTTCTCTCAAATACTTTAGATTTGCAGATATAATTTGAAAATCGTCGTACATTTTATCACTCCCAAACTAATGTACCTTGAGTATAGATTTGTTTTCGTGTTATTAGAATGGACTGTTTGGGAAAATATTTTTCTTACTTTCCGTTTCAGAATTTTCGACAAATTATAGCTAATGTTATCACTATTTTCTGCAAGAATACTTTTATATATAAAATAAAAGTTTTTTACATCTACATCAATTATCTAAATATGCTTCTTCCTTGTAGCTATATATTAGTAATTTTATAATAGTACTTTCGTCTAATTGGATATTTACAATGATTAAATAGACAAAGACAAATGTAAGTCTTTTCATCATATCCCATACTATTTTGATTTTATAAGGCAATTAAAATAGTAAATTAATCGTTATATGGTATTCCAAACGTCGGTGTCTCAGATTGAACTGGGATATGCACATGGATTGTTTAGGATAAAATTTATCCCACTTTATACTATTAATATATATCACCAGTACTGTAATTTCTAATAAGATTCTGCGAATCAAACACAAGGATTATGCTGTTTCCATTTTACCGGACAGTAGAACACGGAAGCTGGGTTACTCAGTTCCTATTAACTCCCTACATGATTATCGGATATTCCCTTTTATTACCGGCTTATGTCACCTAGTGAGGATGAAAACTTATTTTAAAAACAATACATATTTGCCGTAGATATAGACCTTAAAAGGAAATGTCCATACCATACCTTTTAAGGTCGAATCCTTCTATATCTGTCCAGTTTATTATAACCTATCCAATATTTATTTTATTCTGTACATTTTGTTCATAAATAGTGTCAATTATTATTGTTTCTTACCTTTGATTTTTACAGTACACTTTTCCCCAAATCCTTGTCATCACAAATACCATAAAGGATTGCGCTAACTTCATACATTTCACCAAAATCTTGAACCTCAACAATCCCATTAAATTTTTCAACAATTTGCTTAACACTGTTGAGTCCAATCCCATGATTCAAATAGCCCTTTTTCTTTCGTCTACTTCCCCGTATTTTGCTGTTTTTAATATTAATTATTAATATGTGCTCTTCATATTTTACTGACACATTAATCCAACGTTTTTTCCTATCTACCCCTTGGTTCGCTTCAATCGCATTATCCAAGAGATTGCCAAATAGTACTCCCATATCGCCATAGTCAATATTCATATATTTAGGCACAAAAATATTGCTTTCTATCTTAATATCTGCTACCTGAGCGGCACTATATTTTATATTTAATACGGAATTTAAAATACAATTATCCGTATATAAATTTTTCTTACTGTCTTCTAATTCACCTATTATTTCTTTAATTTTGGTACGTATTAATTCATTATCATCCTCTATTCCATATATCCCAATCAATTTATTTTTTAAATCATGCCGTATTTTTCTCAAATACTGACTACTTTTATCAACTTCACTGTAATATGCTTCTTTTAACTTTGCTTCTTGTATTATCATTTCCTTTTCATAGATTGAAGCATATATTGTATTCATTTTTTTAAAAACACTAAATATTAATATATTAATAAAGAGAACTATAAATATAATACTCGTACACAATAACCACTCTTCAGGTATATCATATAGCCATATAACTCGAACAACAATGCAGCAACTTATAATTCCCAATATATAAATCAGGCACAAAAACACATTGATTTTCAATGGTAAGTCAATAAGATTTCCCTTCCAATAATTTTTAATGATTATTACAGTAAATAATCTTATCAATTCGCATAGCATTACAGAAATAAAATAGTTTACTGACTCCGATAGGTTCGGAAAAATCTCCGAAAAGGAATCCAGCAATAGTACGCCAATTGGCTCCGTAATAAAACCTAACCCTAAATAAAGCATAGGCAAAAACAGATAATACGTTCGTGGCAACATAAAATTAGTACAATATAGATATATTAAAAACATACTACATATTAGGTTTGCTATTGGATATCCAATAGCATTTACAATACTAAGTACAAAAGCACTTGCTACTAATGTAGTTATTGAAAAAAAAGTATTCCTTTTTCTTTCTTTTGAAAAGCAATAATAATACTTATCTACTATATAAAAGTCAAATAAATTCATAATAAAAGTTAGTATAAGCATCTTTATCCCTTCTCCTTAATAAATCTCAAATGCCTTTTCTTAACCTCTTGACAATATTTTTTACTAACAAAAAGTTTGTCTCCAGTTTTTAGAATCAACTCATCTCTTACAATTTCTCGCACATAAAATAAATTCACAATACAAGAAGGATAAATTGCTACAAATGCTCCAGAATCAAGCTGCTTCCATATTTCATTTAAAGTCATATTAAAAATATATTCTTTATCCTTAGAATATAAATATGCTCTTCTGCCGGATTTCTCTATGTAATATATTTCTTCAAAGGGAATAGAAAAACTATTTTTTCTGTAGCTAAAAACAAATACTCCTTTTGTAATATTAAAATATCGCTTTATTTTTTTTATTAAATTTTCAAATTCAGAATATTCTAGCGGCTTACGCAAAAATCAAATGTGATGACCTCAAATACACTAAACACATATTGAGAGTAATTAGTTAAAAAGATAATGAGACAGTTGGAATCCTTTTCTCTTATCTTCTGTGCCAGTTCTAAACCATTCATCCCCTGCATTTCAATATCTAAGATAAAAACATCATAGACTGTCCCTTGTTCTTCTACATACCTATACAAGGTATCCGCACTATTATAAATATCATATTTAATTGTTGCATCATTGAGTTTACCGAAATACTTCCCCAGAGTTTTCAGTATTATTGCATCATCGTCACAAATAGCTATTTCTAACATAAGTCATCTCCTCTCTGGTATTACTATACAGATAATAAATTTAATAAAACTTTATGTCAAGAAATTTATTTAAATTGGGGTGAGTATTCCGTTTCAAACGGAATATCCATTGGGGAAGCCTCTAAATCGGAAAGGCTATCCGGTTCCCGAATAGCCTTATTTATGTATTATGAAACACATCTAAATTAGATTACTTGCACTCAAATTACTCTCCTCTATGTGTCATAATACTATTGGTTTTATTTTGTTTTTTTACTAGGGTTAGGGTGTGACATCAATCTGAGACCACACTACAAGTACTAATGCATATGCATATGCAACGGCAATTTCTGTCTGCCAAACCAGTCCCGCCGGCTGTACATTTGGATCTGTACCATTTCCATTTCCATCTAAAGTATTTACTACAGGTGCTTCATATGTGTTTTCTCCCATATATTATATCTCCTTTCGTTCAAGTAATCTATTTAAAAAATTCGAGGAGTCGCTCAGATAAGACGTTCACATCGTCCTCAATTAAATCAATGTATACATCGCCGTTCTTAAACTCAACTGGCATATCATTGCTTTCTATATCCATTTCTCTTATACAAATAACTTTCTCTGCTAGTTTTTTGACAATCTCTAATTGCCACATTTTGTATAAACCATTTTCCCAATATTCTGTAAAGGAATGTTTTTTCAGATTTCCTAAGATGATAGGCAAGTATGGGTCAACAATTAGTTCCCCATTAGACCTAACAATAGCATTCGTCAACATTAAATCTTTTTGCCGGAAACGTATTAAATGGTCAATCGGGTCTCCCCAGTCAATCTGGGGGTCCTTTCCTTCCATATTCATTTTTCTAATTTCCATAACCAAATCCCTATATTGGTCATTTGTCGCTTCAATTGCTTTGACATTCTGGCTTGCTCTTCCCATAATCATCAGCGGCTGTACCCGTAAACTAGTCCCAGAAATACCTACTGTGTGAAGATAGTCCCGTACTGCCCTAAGCTCACTAATATTAAAACTCGTTGGTGTAAAAGCAACTGCAGTATCTACTCCGTGTTTTACCAAAGCTTCAATTGCCCTGGTTGCTTTTTCATAAACACCTTTTTTATTTCGAATTCGGTCATGAGATTCTGCTTTTATACCATCTAAACTAATCTGTATTCTAGTTACTCCCGCATTTATAAGCTCTTCAATTACTTCATCAGTCATTAAAATCCCATTCGACACCATTGCTACATTTTCACACCCATAAGTTCGTAGCCTCTTTGCAGCTTCTACAATCAATTCTTTACGTAAAAGAGGTTCTCCACCACAAAAGCAGAAATTTAATAATTTTATACTCTTAAACTCATCTATAAAATCTAAGACTTCCTGATCCGTAAGTTCGTTTTGGGACGCCAGATTTTCACCACTACTATTATAGCAATGTAAACACCTCAAGTTACATTTGTTTGTAATATCAAAACTAATCTGATGCGGCCCCACAATCAAGTCTCTTAACATGCCTTTGAACCCTCCTTCTCATAAAAGAAACAGTAATTGCAAACGTTTCCTCCCTGAAATTCCCCCAAGGAAATATTTTCTTTTATAAAACCATGCGTCTGCAAATTTTCAATAAATTCTGCTTTAGCGTCACAATCCTTTTCAGGTAATTGAACTTTAATTTTAACCATTGCCCGGTTGCAGGTACCGCCTGAGTACTCAACAATTCCAGTTAATAAAGACTCTTCGTATCCTGCCTGTGCAATTAAAAGTCCTAAAGAGCATACTGTACTGTCTAAGTTTGTAGTATATTTCAAAGTAGCAATCCCCTTAATTTCCCCGTTTTCTCGAACAGCAAAAAAGTCTTCTGTAAAATTAAATAAGACATCTCTTATAAACAACTCATCATAATATGGTTCGAATCGACTCATAACATTTAAAAATCGGACATTCTTACTATTTGCTTTGATAAATGTAATAATCTCTCTAATATCTCCCTCATCTAACAATTCAAATTCTTTGTTTCCTTCAAATGCTACACATAATTTTTTCATAAATGGGTTCCTCTCTTTCCACTCAATTAATTGAAATCTTGATAAAACACTTAAATTTTTTACAACATCATTAGCTATTACTTGCCTTTGTATGTCCGGATACATATCACTAATTATTCTTATAATCTGTTCAACCGTATTGCTCCCGTTACATTTCTTTAAAATATTTTGCGTAGTCCTATTCAAAAACAATTCCTGTAATCGTGGAAGATTCGTACTCCTTACGCTAATATACCCCTCCTTCTCTTCTCTACGAAAACTAAAGTTTTTTTGCTCAAAAATCGGTCTTTGCTTCATAATGTTTGTCCTAAGTCGAGCTGTCATTTTAAAGTCATACATACTCAATTCCTCCGTCTTATGCATTTTTAGATAAATTTATAATATGATCCACTTTATCAGTGATTTTATCATCATGTGTTACAATAAATATGATACTATTTCGTTTTATTGTATTCAGATAATTGTATAGTTGTTCTCTGGAATCAGTATCTAATGCTGATGCAGGTTCATCTAAAATTAGAACTTCTGAATCCTTTAATAAAATCCTTAATAGGGATAATTTTTGTTTTTCTCCTCCTGAAAGATTCATAGCATTTTCATTTATAATAGTTTCTAATCCATTCGGCAATTTTTTCAAAAACACATCTAACCCCAATAATTTTGTAATGTCTATAAATTTCTGACTACCGCTTTTGTCTTCGCCACCCAAAAACATATTATCTTTTATAGACTCTTCAAGTAATATCGGTTCCTGTTCTAAGATTCCATAGCTTGTTCTTCTCATTTTTCCAAGGTCACATTTAACAATTGGGACTCCATTTATAAATATAGGTGCTTCCGGTATCCAGTACATCCCTGTTATAATGTTCATTAACGTACTTTTTCCAGCTCCATTTTCGCCAGTAATCCCGTATATGTTTCCACGTCGAAATTTATATGAGAAATTTTTTAATATTACTCGTTTATCTAAAACGAAATCCAAATTATTCACTTCAATTGTTTGAATATGTTTAATTACTTTCTTACCGTATTTTTCTTCTTCAATGCTCATTACATTGATAAGCCGTCCCAACGAAACTTGCATTTCTTGTATAGATTTCCCTAAACCAAAGAAATATCGTATTGCACCTAGAATCATACTAAAGTAAGTCGAAATAATGGTAAATTCTCCTATAGTTAGGATTCCTTCCATTACACGGATTCCTCCCAAAAAGAAAAGCGTTATTTGTGCTATAGTCATAATTATTTTATCTAAACTTGTAAAAAGGAAACCAATTTTCTGGACACGCATTCCAGCTTTATATAAGCAAACATATGATTTTTTCATTAGCCCATCAAAAAATCGGTCAACACAATTCATCTGAATATATTTTATATAGCCTAACTGCTTATATAATGTACTAAAATATTTTGTTTCTTTTTCTCTTGCTTCCTGGTTACAATGCTTAAGAGGCTTTTTAAATATGATATAGGTACCTGAATATACCAAAAGCATACAAACCAAAATAATTCCAATATCCAAGCTAAAATGCAACAATGCAATCAATGAAAGAATCATGGTAATAATATTTGTCAAGATATTTTGTAACGTCTGTAATGAAAAGCTAGTGACAATCCCCGTATCATAATTTAACTTTTGCGTTATAGAAGCTGTTGTTTGTTTTTGTAATGTCAGTATTGAAATTTTCCTTATATGATGGAGGAAATCCATATTTATTTCATAATTCATTTTAATTCGTAATCGTGCAAAAATCTGACTTATAATATAGTTACATGCAATAGACCCAAAACTCATAGTTGCAAATACTACGCAATATTTTACCAATTGTTCTCGTTGCTCTATATGTAATAAAACATCAATGAAGTTGCCTGATATATATGGTGCAATTAGCGATAGTATAGAACACAATATGCAAAGTAACATATAAATAGCAAATACACCAAAATTTCTTTTTATATATTTACTCAAAAAGCGCCCTGCCTGTTTCATGTTATCCCCTTTTCCGTGATTTTCTCGACTGCATGGTCATTGTAGCAAAAAATCTGCTCTTTTTTATTGTACTGTCACAATTTGTCATTTAACTGCAATGGGGTATTTAACCAATATGGTGTTAAATTCTTTTGTTACAGATATGTCGCTTTTTGTTACACTTTACTTTTTTTCTTCCTAAAATATTATATAATTGGATGTATTCCAAATTAATAAAGGGGAATCAAATGAATATCTTTTTTTATTACCATAGTAATCCTCCATGATTACTGCACTTGCTATCTTCTTTATAGGTCATTCATGGAATATAATTTAAGAACTTAATACATAGAAAGGACAAAACTATGATTAGAAAATTATTAAAAAATCTTTTAGGAAATGATTTTACAGAAAGCAATGAGCGATATGCAAAAATTAACTTTACAATTATTTTTTTAATGTTTATTATTTCAGCGATTATGCTGCTATTCCTCCCCGAACAATTACCGATTATCCACGAAGGGGCTAAGACTTATAATGTACCAAGTATCCTTGGTGTCTGGCTTTTCCCCGTTCTTGCTTTAGTCATCAATCTTTCTTTTATAAAGCAAAAAAGACTTTCACCTATAAATTCAATTGCATTTGGTATTATCGCCATAATAATGACTGTTTTTTATATCAACGCACTTTAATATTTGGAGGCTAGTCCATGAATGACCTGTTAAAAAAAATTCTTTATTTCAAAAAAGAAGGTTCGCTATTAATTATATTATTATATTGTATTTTAAGTTTTTACTTATGTTACTTATTCTGGTACGTTGTAGAGCGACTTCAACTAATAAATCATCTTAATATTAGTTCTCCTCTTTTCTCATTTATAGTAAGTCTGCCTATTGGTACACTTATGCTTATTTATAAAATCATTGATTCTATGTTTTATAATAAACGAATCAAAGATATTTTAACCATGCCTATAAATAGAAAGCATTTATTCAAAATATACCTTTCAGAAATAAATGTTCCTTTTATTGAGTTGGAAACTCTACTTTTTATAACATTAGGCCTATATACACCTGACCTTCTATCTGTAGTAAAATATTACTTATCTTCCATTACTTTAATATTCTTATTCTCTTTAAGCCTTTGTTGCTTATTATTGATAATACTAAAAATTTGTCACACTACGCATAGCGGATATATCATGATTTTTTTTCAATATGGTGGTTTTTTAACAACACTTCTACTTTTCAAAAATTTACTAACCTATTTACTATTTTTTCAAAGAACCGCCTCAGTTACTTTATTTCTTTCTATAGTTCAAGCGCCACTTTTTCTACCTGCTGTTTTTATAGGAAGTATTGTTTTAGCTATAATTACTTTTATTTTATTTGATCATATTTTTTTTCAAAACATCTATAAGATAATTGATTTTGAGTATAATAAGCTCTTCTACTCCAAAAAAGAATTATTTTACATAAGGACACCTTATTTCTTTTTAGAAAAGAAACGATGTTTCGCTAATAAAGATATATTGTTCTATGCCGTCCTAAAAAATATAATATTAATTATTTTGCTTTATAAGTTTATTACAACTAGATATTCTCTCGATACAACCTTAGTTAATATGATAATTGTTATTATTTTGTGCTCAATTAATCCTTTTTCGGTCACTGCATATTCAAGCGATCCTTATATCAATCAGCTTGTTTTAACAACACCAATCGACTCATATAAAATTTTTCAGAGTAAAGTACGAATGAGTTTTTTTCTTAATTCTACAATTGTTCTAATTTTTATATTATTAAATTTTTTTATTATACATACAAAAAAGGATATTTTTTTTCTAGTTCTATATGGACTTGTCAATAATTATCTTTGTTCCTTCATCGGAGTTATTTTTGATTGTTTAATGCCCGACTATACAAAGAATAAAACAGAATTATTACATGGAAATTCAAATAAATTTTTATCACTAATAGTTATGACTTTGAAAACTATTTTTGAAATTTATATCATTAATCAATTAGATTGTAAGAAATATTTATTACCAATAGTTAGCTTCATAGATATAATCCTATTAATATTAATATTAATACTAATATACACAAAAAAATCTAGGAGGAATACTCGTGATTAAAATAGAAAATTTATCTAAGACCTATGAAAAGAAAAATATATTTCATGCCCTTTCCTTAACACTATATGATACCCAAATTTACGCTTTAGTTGGAGTAAATGGAATCGGAAAAACAACTTTCTTAAACTCAATCACTCAGTCTGCCTTTCGGACTAATGGAAATGTTCTTATAGATTCTATACCAAATTCCGCTTTTGAAAGTAAATATCATTTTTTTTTCATTCCCGACCATAAAGATATGTTCTTAAATCTTTCTGGAAACGAATATTTAAGCTTTATAATTAATATCTATAAGTGTGACTTTACTGCTGCCAGTACTGCAGCTCATAAGATAACCTCTCTTCTTAAAATATCTGCGGACTTAAACAAACCTCTTTCTTCCTATTCGTTAGGTATGAAGCAAAAGATATATCTTACTGGTGCTTTGATTTCTGGTGCTACAAATTTAATACTTGATGAACCTTTTAATGGTCTTGATCCAGAAAGCTGTATCGTTATAAAAAATCTCTTAAAGGATTATTGCTACTGCAAGCATAATATGATATTATTTTCAGTACACAATTTAGACCTTGTTTCTAATTTCAGTGATACTATTATTTTAATCAATAAAGACCGTCAACTATTATCATTAAAGAACACTCAGAATATCTCAGAATTAGAAGATTACTTCTTTAAGCATTGTGTCATCTAACTTCATATATATTCTAAAATGTTTTTCGAAGCAAAACAAAAGAGGGTGTCGTAAAATCAATGTCAATAAGTTAAGCCTACGGATATTGATTTAAGCCTCACGGATTAAATGACCAAAAGTAGTTTTAAGCTTTTGGTCATTTTTTTGCACAACAAATAAAACAGATATAAGCTCTGTTTTTCGAATGCTATTTTGTATTATTTATGCTATTCTATATAAGAAGCTGTTTGCTTGAGTTAGGACGGACTTTTCGTGGAGCCTTTCGTCCTTCTCTGATTGGAAGAATATTCTTCCGAATGAGTGCTACTAAATCTGATGGGTGTATTCTGTCTCTGAAATATTCCCGGCAAATAAAAACAGCTACAGTGAAGTTGGTCTGATAAGTATATTTCCTGTTTTTCTGTTGAATTGCAATAGTTGTGATAATCCGTTCACAAAAGTTGTAGATTGTTAGTCGAGCGAATATTTCCTGCAGGATATACTCCACCTTTTTTGCGTGAAAATTGGTTAATCCTATTGTATATTTTAGTTCTCGAAAAGATCGTTCAATCCCCCATACAGAGCATTTAAATGAAGTTGGTTATATCCTTTCTCATGCCGTTCCAAAGAATTATGCCGCCTATAGGTATCCTTATCATCAGGAGTGTAAGCAATAGCCAGATCAGATTTATCGCAAGCAAGCAGACGAAATCCACGATAAGTTTCCAGCGATGAAAAAGAATCATTGAAAGAATGAAATAAGAAATCCATTGTCTCAGGCAACAATTTCTGACGTTGCTGGCAAAAGGCGGGAACCGAAGCCATATCCGGAGAAAAATCCCAGAAATCGAACCATTCTTTCCGAATGGTATTCCCGCCCATAGATAAGAGAAACTGAATGGTATCTGAGAAAGAAATTTTTTCGTTTTCTGGAAAAATCTTTTCCAGTCTCTACAAATAGGTGAGATACAGATTGCATCTGTGAGATAACAGAAAGCAACTGATTCTTTAGATCAATAGGTGAATTATTTTTCATCGGAAAGTCTCCTTAAATAAATGTATATTTAAGTGGCTTCGCCGCAAATTTCGAGTGATTTGTCAAGCTTTTTTTGAATTATTACAAAAAAGAGCAGGTCATACATTGTATAATCTGCTCTTGAAAATGTTACTTTAACTTATTGATATTGATTTTGCAACGCCCCCTTTTATTTTGCTTCATAGCTATATAGCAAAAGTTCTATTATAGCTTATTTTCTTTGTACATGCATAAATTAACTTAATTCTTTTTTCAATTCTATTTATCTCTTCTTCACTTATAAGCGGATTCGTACTATAGAAAATGTCCGTATCATATCTCCATGACGGATTATCGTAAATATCCGATTCAACATTTATGCCATATTTTTTACGCTCCCACCATATATCAGATGGTAATAGCATAAACCAATTTACCCGGCACAGTATACCGAATCTATTAACAATATATTCCACAGTATCTAATGTTTTTTCTATCGTACCAAAATCTTCCCATGGAAAACCAATAATGAACGACAAATTGGCAACACTAGATAATCCTTTTTCTTCTATAATTCTTAACCCTTTGTATAGCTGCGCTATTGTCAGGCCCTTTTTTATTTTTTTTAATCCCTCATCATACCCACATTCTACACCGATTTGCATCTGAGAAATAAGATTTCTCTGAAATCCCTCTAAAAACTCTCCTGATAAAATATTTGATATTCTTGCTTCTATAAAATACTTCATTTCTTCTCCATAACATTTATGTAACGCATCCAAAATTTTAATAGCTCTTTTTGGGTGCATTGAAAAACAGTCATCTACAAATAAAATATTTCCGCCTCGCATAATATTTTTCATATGTCTTTTAGCATGTTTAACCCTTTCAATTACCTGAATTTCACAAAGCCCTCTCCAGTTATGCCTATGAGGTATAGAGCAAAAAGAGCAGCTAAACTGGCACCCTCTTGATGATTCAACCGGCATTTCTACATACGGATTATCAATCGGCAATAATTCATAATCCGGAAGGGGTAATGCCTCTAAATCTTCGATTGTCATAGCACCTCTGTCTGGATTCCTTATGATATTCTTTCCACTTTTATAGGTAATCCCTTTTATTGTATCTAAAGGAGCAACATTCTTAAGTGTTGCTACGAGCTCACACCAGGTCAATTCTCCTTCCCCTCTCATAATAATATCCGCTTTTGTAGTTAAGAGTGAATATTCATCAAAAACGCTTACATGAAGTCCTCCTAAAACTACAGTAGTATTTTTTTTCCAACTAATTTGATTTACAACCGTCTTAGTTATTCCCCAATTGAAAGTATTCACAGAGAATCCAACAATATCATATCCTTCTTCCAAACATTCCTCAATCAAAGTAACACATGTTGTTTCTGCATTTTCTTTTTCATCTAGATAAACAAATTCACACGGATCAATAATTGAGACTTCATATCCTTGGCATTTTAAAACACTACTTAACGAATACAAAGCAAGCGGTAAAACTTCTGTTGCTTCAAGTTTCATATCTTTGTTTTTTTCCGGTAAACTAATCAATAATATATTCATATTCCCTCCTGGTCTATAAGAAAGAGGAATCACCAGATTCCTCTTTTATCCCTTTACAGATATTTTTTTATTATTTCTGCCTTATCAGTTTTCTCCCACGGAAAACCACAGTTCCCTCTACCAAAATGTCCATATGCTGCCGTTTTTTTGTATATTGGTTGCCGCAGATTCAGCATCTCAATAATACCAGTAGGTTGTAATTCAAAATTTTCTCTTATAATCTCGATAATCCTATTATTAGATACTTTACCAGTTCCAAAGGTTTCAACACCTACTGACATAGGGGCAGCTACTCCAATTGCATAAGATAGTTGGACTTCACATTTATCAGCTAATCCAGCCGCTACTATATTTTTAGCAATATACCTAGCTACATATGCTGCGGAACGGTCTACCTTTGTACAGTCTTTGCCAGAAAAGGCACCTCCACCATGACGTGCGTAGCCACCATAAGTATCGACAATAATCTTGCGCCCTGTTAGACCACTGTCCCCATGCGGTCCGCCGACAACGAAGCGTCCCGTTGGATTAACATAAAATTTCGTGTCTTCATCAACCATTTTTGTATCAAGAACAACATCAAAAACATATTTTTTAATATCGCTGAAAATTTTATCTTGTGAAATGTCTGAATTATGCTGTGTAGATAACACTACATTTTCCAATCTTACCGGAATATCGTTCTCATCATACTCTACGGTAACCTGTGTCTTTCCATCCGGGCGCAAATAGTTTAAAATCCCCTGCTTCCGTACTTCTGACAAGCGATATGCCAATTTATGAGCTAATGTAATTGGATAAGGCATAAGTTCTTCGGTTTCATTTGTGGCGTAACCATACATCATGCCTTGGTCTCCTGCTCCCGTTTCCATTTTCTCGTCTTCAGATAGTCCATTTTCTTTTACTTCTAGTGCCTGCTCAACCCCCATTGCAATATCAGGAGACTGTTCATCTAACGCAGTAACCACAGCACAAGTATTCCCGTCAAATCCCAATGTCGAATCTGTATAACCTATTTCTTTTATCGTATTTCTAACGACTCCTGGAATATCAATATATGCTGTTGTTGTGATTTCCCCCATAACCAGAACTAAACCAGTTGTGACACATGTTTCACAAGCGACTCTACTATTAGGGTCTTTTTTTATTAACTCATCCAGAATTGCATCTGAAATTTGATCGCATATCTTATCTGGATGCCCTTCAGTCACTGACTCAGCAGTATAAAATCTTTTTTCCATAATTCTACTTCTCATTTTCAATCTTTCTCCTTCCGTTTTTTATACAACTTATATAAAAAGTATATCAAAAAGAATATTCATTTCATGATAGTTGTAATAGATTGCCATTTATCTGTCACATCCTATTCACCAAGGACTATATATAGTGCTGATTATATAATGATTTCCTTTAAAATGAATATCATTATATAAAGCATTGGAGTGATTTATTATTACTGCACAAAAACTTGTTGTTAAAAGAATTAATGAACTATGCAAAGAACATAATCTCAATTATTATGCATTAGCTTATAAGGCCGCTATTCCTAAAAGTACCTTATTAAATATAATACATGGCACTAATCCAACAATAGAAACCATCCAAAAAATATGTGGTGGCTTTGATATTAGCCTTGGTACCTTCTTTAACACAGATTATTTTTACGAAATTTATGATGATGAATGAAATGGAGAAATATTACAATGTTGCATATTGCTTTGTGTGATGATAACCCTGCTTCTATTGAAATCTTAGAAAAATACTTTGACATATTAAACGATTCAACAATTGATTACGACGTCTACTTTAGTGCCGAAGAATTATATAGATATAAACTTAATAATGAATTGACCTATGACATTTATATCCTTGATATCGAGATGCAGGGCATGAATGGTTTAGAACTAGCTAAAACGATTCGCACGAACGAGCCAAATGCTCTTATCATTTTTCTAACAAGCTATTCAGAATATGTCTTTGATGTGTTCGAAGTTATTACTTTTGATTTTTTATTAAAACCAATTACTTTTAAACGTTTCCAGAAAGTTTTACAAAAAGCTTCCACATATCTTAATATGAATAAAAAATTATTTTCATTTAGTTATTGTAAAAAGAATTTTAGCATTCCTTGTTCAGAAATTATGTACATTGATAAATCTGGGCGAAAAGCATTTTTACATACTCCTAAATCTACCTATACTCTTAACATGACACTTAGCAATATTCTAACACATGTAGATCCAAACCTTTTTGGAAAAATTCGTTCTTCTTGCATCGTAAATCTGGAATATGTCCAAGAGGTTGTCCGTGATGAACTTCTCCTAAAAAATGGTGAATCACTATTTGTAAGTAGGAATTATAGACATACCATTAAAAGTCAACACCTCAATTTTATTAGAAATCACTTTTAATATTAAGGATAGTTCCTTTTCATTACAGATAAGTGACTTTTTATTACATGTTTTAGAACATGTATATTCTTTCTGGTATGATAGCTTATATCATATAAACAAATGGAGGATTACCTAATATGAAACATTTAAAAAAATTGGCAACTACACTTAATAAAAATTGCCTATCATTTATAGCTACCTTAGCTTTATTTGTTACCTATAATGGGGTGAATACAGCCTGTTGGTTTGTTATGAACCAGGATGAATTGCCAAAAGGCTCCAAAAAACTGAGAAACTTTTAGATGAATGCATTATCTACGGTCATCATAAATAAATTACTAAAAGATAATCTTATAACAAAACAGAATCAAGACCTATACCTATATGGATTAAATGGCTTTATACTTTTGTTTGTGAATTTATTAACATCCCTTTTATTAGGCTACTTTACAAATCATTTGCTGGAAATAATTATGTTTTTAATTCTTTTCATTCCCTTGAGAAGTAATGCCGGCGGATTTCATACCAAGAAAAAGCTAACTTGTTACTGTTTTTCAAATTTGATGCTTTTGGCAATTGTTTATATTCCTAACTTAATAATTTCAAAAACCGCTTACGGGATAATAGCTATACTATTTGTTTTGAGTAATCTACTAATACTTTGTTTAGCTCCTATTCCGAATTTCAACCGCATTTTCGACCCTAGCGAAAAAATCGTTTTTAAAAGAAGAACACATTACGTTCTACTAATCGAATTTTGTTTTGTTATATTCACTTCTTTTTTTAATTTTGACTATTGGTCGAAATTATATATGTTAGTTCCAATAGTGGTTGCATTTTTACTGATAATTGGTTTTCTAACTAATAAAATGCGTCATTTATTTTGAAATTTAAAAATATAGTCTATATAATAATTATTTAAACTGGTTTCCATAAAATCCTCTGGCGGATATTATGGAAAAGTATATTTCTCGTAAAGACAATTCCTAACAGGGAATGTTCATCCTATAGTACTAAACATTCCCTGTTCCTATTTAAATTATCACTTCAAAACTAATCTGTCTAACATATTCAATTCGCCAAGAGAATTCAGCGTTGTTTATTTATTTCCGCATTTTTCATCTGCTTCCTGTGTCTGGACGGGCAATTCCACTCTTGCTTTTTATCACTTGTTATTCCATCCATAAACACTTTTGGCTTTGAAGCAATAACACCTCCTATCGTTCAGTTTTCCCCTGAATCCGTAAGGAAATAGAAAACTTTCATTCTGTAGATCTCCAGTTCCTAATCAATCGTCTGTGAACCGAACTGATGTTCCGACAAAAATGTAAGATAATGATAACATTCAAGCAACATTCACGTTGTTGACTTTGACCAGCTCTACCGTGGTATAAGCCATGGTGCTTGCTTCAACTCCAGCAGGAATATCCAGAATAACCCGCCTTTTCTTCCAACTACAAATGGACGGATGCTGTTCTCGGCGGCTTATCCTTATATGAAGATAATATATAATTATCAATAAAAAATACACTGAACTCAAAATACTTAACAAGGGGGATGATACTATCAATAATTGCTCATATTCTTTATTCATTTGTTTTGCTGCTGAAGACAGATATAGTATTGTAGAACCTCTAGTATATCATCTTAAAAATTATGGTATCAAAACCTGGTATGATCGTGATAAATTGTTAATGGGGGATAATCGCGAAGAGATAAACCTTGAGAAAGGTGTTTGGAAGTGTAACTACGCTCTTGTTGTTATTAGTAAATTTACTGTGGATTCTGTATGTGCAATGGAGGAACTTTCTATAATAGAATCGAAGTATAGACAAGGGAAAATCATTGTCTTTCCAGTGGTATATGAATTATCACCAAATGATATTCCGGACAGGTTGTGTTGGATTAAAGAACTTATCTTTAAAGAAGTGGATAGACATTCCGGTACTCGTGAAGTATGCAGTCATATCGTATGCAAAATTACGGGAAACATCTTGAATAATTGCATTCATCAAAAAGTGCGAGATATTATCTCCACATCTCAAGAAATTCTGCCATCTGGGGTGTATGACATCATCCGTAGTTATTTACAAATTGATCATGCAAATCTTAACAGCAGAATCTCTTTACTTTATGCAGCATACTTGGTTATTACTGATACAAAAAGAATAAATGCAAACTCTATCACAAATATGGTTTCTTGTGTTTTTGACAGATTATTTTCTGAGACACGCCTCAACCTTCCTGTAGATTACAGAGAATTATGGCTATTAGAAAATTCACTCTGTATATTAATTGATTTTTACATAGATTCTTGCACAGAATCAAGAATATGAATAATAATCTGTGAAAGGAATTCGGGTGATTGAACCGAAGTAAGTAAATCAATTCTACCTTCTAAATAAGGATATCGAGTCAGTTCACCCTTTACCTTTTCCCATATAATTTCAGAAACCATTCCCGGATATGCTATAGGAATAATGGTTTTGTGCTGTTCACATGCAATTTCAAATTCTTCCATGACACCGCTTTTTGTAGCTGAAGAATTTTCGCTCATTTCGCCAAACACAAAAATTGCTGTTCCACATTGACCAATTACTTTTTTTCTTGACCGGTATTTTTCTTCAGCCGCAGCTTGTGTATTACCGACAAATGGTTTTACAATAAGATGTTTTTCTATATCTTTAACACCTTGTTTTGCCAAGTATTCATTTGCATAACCAATAAGGTGTGTGCCAAACCTTCGCCCGATTCCATTAACTATCCGGTAATCATTTTCAAGAAGTGATGATGCCAAATTTCGTGATAAATTATGCGAATATTCTTCGATTTCTGATGTGAAAGAACTGAAAGCTCCTGAAACAAATACACGTTTACTTCGTATCCTTGAATTTAATTCATTTAAAATAATTTGTATCTCTTTATAATCATCGACTAAAAGAACACGAATATGATAACGTTGTTCAATATCTTCAACAAAATGTTTGAAGTACGGATCTTTTGGATTATTTTTCATAATTGTATAGTGATATGTTGCTGAGTATCCCAAATATCTTGTGATTTCGCTCAAGCAATCCAATACCAGATGATCTGTAAAACTATAACCGATGAAAAGAAATGTGCTTGATATAAGCTCACGTTTAAAAAACATCAGCATAATGCGATGTGTGTCCGCATATTTCTCATAATCGCTTTGTGTAGCCACGATACCCTCTAAGTTTGTTACATCACCGTTCATTTTAAATATATTGATTCGTTTATTAATATCAATATTTGAAAAATCCGAATCTCTAAACACCTTATTTGTTAAGATATCACGCTTTTGATAATTAAGTTCAATAGCATTATCAAAGTTAGTAGTCCATACGTTTGTAAAACCAATATCTATAAGTTCCTCAAGTAATTGACTTTCAAAATTATTTCTATTTATGCGTTCATTAATTCTTTTTCTAAGTTCTCCCGGTCCAAAACTATTTGAGTAATACTGAGCTAGTCGGTAATAATCTGTGGATTCATTAATAGGGGTTCCTAAGTCTCTTGCAAATGGTGCAAACAAGTCTGCCCAATTGGGGTAGCCTGCATCACATGAACCACCAGCACCTAAAAAAAGAGAAATCCTTTCATCAAGGGCTTGCTTAACGAATTGTTTGAGAAACTGTTCTTTGTCTATTGGCATATTCTTTGTCTCCGTTAATTTCCATAAGATATTTCAAGTGTTTCTATATCGGATAATTATATATTATCTGATACTTATTATAACAGATTATCCCATATTTTTCCATAGTAACAAATACGGTGATAACAAATCGTTCACCTTATAATGATTTTTCTGTCCAATTCCATTATAACCTTTTGTATATTCCTCTCTGGTCAAAAATTTTGTACAACAAAAAAACCACTCACATTTTGACCGGTCAATAAGAACTGTATGAATACTAAAGAATTATGCTGCTCCTGCTATTTTCATATTATTTCGGGGATGCATCTCACGGAGTATTTCCGCCTGTTTTTTTGCAGCCACATGAATATATATTTGTGTTGTTTTTATAGAGCTGTGTCCCAAAATCTGCTGCACACAACTTACATCCACGCCTTCTTCAATCAGATACGTTGCAAATGAGTGTCTAAACATATGCGGAGTAATATTTCGTTCAATCCCTGCCTGCTTAGTATATTTTTTCAGCATTAACCGGATTGATTGTTCAGTATATCTGTTTCCCCTATTATTTACAAAAAAGTATCCGCTTTCTTTAATCTCAGTTCGATTCTCCACAAAATATTTTTTCATCATGGCCAGAAGAGATGAATTGCTAATCTGAACATATCTTTCTTTCCCACCCTTACCCATTATTCTGATCAAACCGGAATTCAAATCAATGCTATCTTCTCGAATATTTGATATTTCATATACCCTGGCACCCGTTGCAAAAAGCATTTCCACAACCACCACGTCTCTCAAACGATATTTGTAAACTGAATTATCGTTTTCATCCAAGCGATTATACATAAAATTTAAAAGCTGTTCAATTTCTTCCCGAGGAATAATTCTTGGAAGAGTAACATTCTCTTTAAATTTTACTTTTATTCTTCTAAACGGATTATCATTGATGATTTCTTCCTCTTCCAGATAATTGTAATACGCCTTTAACGTTGCAATTTTTCTTTTTACAGTCTTCTGCTTATACTTCTTATGAAGTTCTGTAATATATTCCTCAATTTTTTCTTTATCCGGTTCGTCACAGGAAACAAAATTAAAGTATTGTTTTAGATCGATCCGATATGCCTTGAGTGTTTTTTCATCAAGTTCTTTCCTAAATTTGCAATATTCTAAATATCCAGCCAGTTTGTTTTTAAGCTTCATTTTAAATATCCTCCATTTTGATACTGATAAGTACCATACTATCGTTTTCGCCAATATTTTCCAATATAGACCACCATATAAAAAATAAAGCCTTGCAATATTGACATTTTTCATAATCAATATTACAAGACTATCTAAAATCATTCTTTAAAATCCTGTACGTCTGAAGTAATACTTCTCATATTCAGATATCCTCTTTGGTGATAATTTTCTGATAGAATTCCGTTATCACTTCAAAATTATTCGTTTTATTCTTTATCGGCAATGAATCCCATATAATCTGCTTATACGGTGCCCTGGATTCTTCTCCTACCCGGCTGTCAATGATAGAAACAATCCCTTTATCCGTCTGATTCCGGATCAGCCGGCCAATCCCCTGCTTTAGTTTTATCACCATCTCCGGTACCAGGACTTCCATTAAATGCTTATCACCGCTTAAACTACATTTATAGTCTATAATCGGTTCCGGCACCGGGAACGGAAGTTTGAAAATAATCACACTGGATAAAGCCATTCCCTCTACACTGATTCCTTCCCAATAAGAACCGGTTCCCAAAAGGACCGAATTGATATTACTCTTGAATTTATCCAGCACTTCTTTCTGAGAATCCCCTTCCTTCTGCATCATAAGCTGATAAGGAACCTTGCCCTGCAGGAGCTGAAAGACTTCTCTCATATCTGTTTTAGCTGTAAATAAGATCAATGTCTTTCCTTCTGTGAGGCGAAGAAGCCGTATAATCTCCTGAACGCCTGCAGCTATGAACTGTTCCCGCTGCCTGCTTGGATGTGGCATATTTTCTGTGTAATAAATCATAGCATGTTCGTCATAGGCAAATGGAGACTGTTTAGGCTCTGATACGATTCCCTTTTTGTATGGAAACTTTATGTTGTTTATAAAATATCTGTAATTCATAAGGTAATTATCGCTGTTTCCACTGGTAATAGTGGCAGAGGTCAGAATTGTAGTAAAATCCTCACTCTGAAATAACAAACGGCTTGTCAGTTTATCTACTTCCTTTGGGCAGCTTGACAGACATATATTCTCTCGGCTTTTTCCTTTTGTAGTCATCCAGAAAATATCCTCACTGTCTTCTGCTTTTAAGGATTTGAAGAACCTTTCCTGTTCCTCCAATGCTTCAATTTCTCTGGAATAGTCCCGGTTTCTGGAATAATCATCAAGACCAAAATCCATAGATATATAAAAATTGATATCATGTATACATCCGCAGAACTTCTCCAATGCACGAAGTTTCTTTGGTTCTACGGAATATCGTTCAATTTCTCTTCCTTCTTTTTCCGCATATGCATCCTGTTTCCGGATTTGTTCCTGCAAAGCTGTAAAAACTTCATTGAGCAGTTTGTGATATTCCCGCAGCTTATTATCTAATGGTTCCCCTATACTGCGGTTAATCTGTCTGGCTGCATCCGCCTCTTGAAACATTTTTCTATAATTCATATCCTGGGTGTATGAAGAACGTACCCTGCTTTCCAGATTATGTGCTTCATCAATAACAACAAATTCAAACTGATGTGGGAACAGTTCTTTGGAATCCGTCAGCCGTTTTCGCATATTCACAGCAAGGAGATCCTGGTTGCAGAGTATAATCCCATATTCAATCGGAAGACGCTGCCGCAAATTATGATAATAGCATTGTCCCCGGTAGCTGCATCTCTGTCTGCAATACATCGGATTATATTCTTTCACATTCATCTGATTCCATAAAAAATCCGATATGTCTGCATTCCAGTCGGACCTCTCGTGGCCATCTCTTTCAACATCTTCATAAATTTCTGAATATTTCTGCCTGGTTTTCTTATCCAGAAAAAATTCATCAAATCTCTTCTTACACAGAAAATGTGTCTGACCTTTAGCAATCGTTACCGTAGGATGATAGTCAATCATGTCCTCAATAATTTTGATATCTGAAGCCAACTGATCCTGTAAAGCTATCGTAGACGTTGCAATTAAAATAGGACAATGGTATTTCTGATGATAAAAAAGCAGAGGAACGATATAGGCAAATGATTTACCGATTCCCACCCCTGCTTCAATTGCAATATGCTTTTTCTTTTGCATAGCATCCACGATTTCACAGGACATTGTCCATTGCCCTTCACGATCCTCAAATCCCTGTTCCACCGCTGTATCCAGGAAAAAGGAAAACGTACGCTCTCCTATTTCCCGGAAACAATCAGCCCTATGCTTCTTGCTCTCTGTATTCGTAATTCCAAATAACCAGTTTTCGTTCAGCAATCCGTATCCTCCAATGCTTTTTTCACTAACAGTCACTAAGTAATCCTAATTCTTCCAGTTTACATACTACCTCTGACAGACTGTTTCTCCCAATCCTTATACCAAGTCCCTCTTTATCCTCCGCCAATATGCTTATCAATTCACCTAGTGTATGTATTCCATTGCGATTAAGTATATTCCATGTCCTTATCGTCAACTGTAAAACTGATACATCGGTTTGAAGAATATCACTGCCGGATTTTTCTATTTCTTCCCGTTTTAATGCCGCAAGCTGCATTCTCCTCTCAGATAACATTTGGGTGTATGTCTCATATCCCCATATTATGTAGCAATATCTAACCGGATGTCTCAGCTTTCTCAGTCCTTTTGCAACAAGCTGTAGGACACGTTCACTCGTTATGGAAAAACGTTCCCCAATTTCTTTATAAGTCATTTTGTCTTCATAACGGCACAATAAAATTATACTGTCCCTGCGCTTCATCTGTGATATGGCATACAGCAATCCATTTACCTGGTCATCTGTTAGTCGGGAATAATCTATTTTCTTCTCGCTTACTTTGTTAATTCCGATCTCTTCCAAAATATTTTCCGGAAATGTACTGTCTTTAATATTTCTCATGCATTGTTCTCCATATAAATCTATTACTTTCTCAATAAGCTGCTCCGGTAATCTGTATCCAGAACGATTTTATGGAAATCCTGCATTGCTTTCTCTTTCATTAGCTTCTCACCAAGTTTTACAAGGGAATCTTTTTTCCATTTTGAATTAATTTCTTTTTGACTGAAATACCTTGCATAAGAGAAACCATCCGCTATCGCTTCCGAATCTTCAAACACACCAACAATCGCATCTGCTAACTGCACAATTACTGAATCTTTATAAATATTCTTCAGTTCTGCTGCATCAGCGTCATCGTAGTGCTCTGAATCAAATGATAAAGAAAAATCATATTTGTTTATTTCTTCTTCCGCTTCGTAGCTAATGCTTCCGAAAATATTTCCTTTACAAGACGGAAGATCTATTGCTTCACAAAGCTCTAATTCATATTCAATGCCATTAAAAGATGTCGTTGTCTCAAACATTTGCGATATATATGCGCCCTTATCTTCATAGGCATCCTGCTGTACAAAGCCAATAGGATTATAATACAGATTTTCCCATATCTGTTTACCTTCCAGGGTGCGTTTGAGCAATGCATCTAAAAGTAGTTCCATAGTTTCCTGATCTATTTCTTTGTACATATTCATGCCAGTTCTCCTTTGCTGTTATTTCCTTCATCCGATATTATAACATTGTTGTATGTAAAATGAAATTCTTCTTTACATATTTACACACAATCATCACCTAATTACAATAAACAAAGTCTTGCAACATTGACTTTTCCGTTATCAATATTACAAGACTGTTTAATAATTTCCAAAAAGTGTATTATTCAAATACAGGCATAGATATTAAAACTTTAATAAATTCCTCTTGTGACAAATTTTCACTTATAATGCGATATCCTACATTATCAATAATAAATTCCGCAATATATTGATTTATATATCCTGCTGGTTTTGAATCCCCATCATAATATGGTGCTTTGTATACTCCTACAGTTAGTTCATTTTTTTTCACTTTAGAAACTTCTACTTTATCAAATGAATATAATACATCTGCTACCGGCAGTTCATCTTTTGACACTTCAATCAGCAATTTACGTCTTAAAGGATTATATTCATCAGTAAAAGAATCACTATAGAACACTCCAAAGTTATCATAAATAATTATATCATTATCATACGCTACAGTCCACCACATTGTATTATTTAGATATTCTGACATAAAAGTACCAGTATAGGATTCCTGACAAGTCTTAAGATCCTTTGGAATATATGACGGAACAAAAGTATTTCCGAGATATGCAGTAACCTGTTCTGTATTCCATTTTTCTAAATGTGCTATATTCGGGTCATAATAAGCTATGTCACTTTCTAATGCCAAGCAAGAGTTGAAAAATATATGCCCATCGGTTAATTCAACTTCCTGAACATATTCTTCCAAGTCAGTCACAATATTTATATTATTTTCTCTTTTTAAATTCTTATCTTTATCTGAATAAGTAATAGAATCAGTTAATAATTTCTCCAATTTATCATACTCCATATCAGCAATTATAGAATAGTAAATTCCCATATCTGTTTGAATAAACTCTACTTTATTTAATCCATTTTCTATACCTGTCCGTATTCCGTTTTTTTGAAAATTGTTGTATAGTGCAAGAACTGGCGAAACTATTAATTTAAATGTTATAGGTGAGTCAGCACCTAATGTCATGTAAAGACCTCTAACATCCTTTTCCGGAATATGTATCCCCTTACACTCTATATTATCATAATTATTAATAATAGAATTTGACAAATAAAAATAATCGCCAAATCTTTCTTGGACTTCATCAAATGAAAACATTTCTAATTCATATTTTTTTCCTTTAAAGTTTAATTTATTAGCAGTAATATCAAACTCCTGCTTTTTTAATAAATCATTGCCACTATAGTTATTATATGATATGCTACTTTCATTTGCTATTCTGTACTTCCAAACTTTGAAATATAACTCCTGTAATCTATCCAAACAAGAATCATAATAGTTTTGTACTACTTCATCTGAAAAAATTTCTTTATCCATATCATTTTCTTCAAAATCAGCAGCAGTATACTGTGAAACATAATCGCTAGCTCTTACTTGAAGTAGTTCTTCTCTAATAGAATAGTTCTCTAAAAACAATTCATCTATTTTATCATTTATCGCATTATAAACCAATTTATAATATAATGCTTGTTTTAGTTTCTCTTCCGTTCCATATTGTTTAATTGCTTTTTGGTGAAAAACGGGCTCTTCTAATTCAACTAATTCATCATATCTTTCTTCTACTTCTTTTTGATTTACAGAAACAGAGAGATTATCTGCCTGCTGAATTGTTGCCAATTCTAATACCATTCCTTCTACAATCTCTGTTTTAGTAAGTCCATTTTCTTTATACTTAGGCAGAATTTCTTCTGAATGATCTCCTTGATTTTTCTTTTGATTATGCCATATATTTTGAAAAATTTCCATAGGGATATTACTTAATAATTAATGCGATTCTGTACTAGGTATTCCGCATTTCGAACAGTCTTTTCAGACTCTTTCTTCCATCTTGCCTGTACATATTCTTCTACACGTGATACCAACTCTTTTGCTGTCTGGATCTGTTCCTCAGCCTCTTCTCTTGTCGCTATATAGAAATCATCATAATCACTGGCATGACGGATTTCTTCTGATTCAACAATTTTCTTTCCAAGCTTTCTCGGAAAAATCTCCGGTTTTACATAATTCTTATTGAAATTCGCCAGAGCATCTTTATGTCTTTTATACGCATTGCCATCCAGCGCATGCACAGCTGATATTGCATGGTAAATCCCATAATATGCCCGGTTATTTGCTCCACGGAATTCTTTAGCTGCCAAAAGGATTTCAGCTGCTTTGATGTCACTTTTAGAGGTTTCAATACGATACAATGCCAAATATTTCTGCGTTCCCTTTTCATTAGGCTGCCTCAAACAGTTTCACCCCTTCTTTCTTTACATTCGCATAAAATGGGTATACATCAACCCAGTTCTGGAAATGTTGTTGGCTTTTTGCTATCGGTTTAATATCAAGGTCATGATCCATATTGAAATCAAAAGTTTCTCCTGACAATTCATGGCGATACTGTTTAATATCTATGTCTGACAAGTCCAGGAGAATCATTATATCTATATCAGAATCTGCCTTATAATCTCCCCTTGCATAGGATCCATATAAAATTACTGTCTTTAAATGACTTCCATATATCTTCCGTAATATTTCGGTATACTGATCCAACAATATTTTTATTGTTACCGGCATAATGTTTTCTCCTTTCCTGCTTCGATACTTTTTTCTTTATTATAACCGAACCACCATATCTTTTCTACTGCTTTCTCACACTGTAAATCCATATTTTTCCCGCATTTGTCACAAGATTGTCACAGACTCCTGCCGATATGCCCGGAAAAGCGCGTATTTACGGCATTCTTTCAAAATTAATATCAAGCATTTTCTCTTGACAGCACAAATTTATTTTTTCCGATACGCTTCTTAAAAATCTCGGCAAAAAAGCCCCGGCATCCATATACTGAACACCAGGACTCCCCATTTCATTTATTTACATGGCAGATGCTGCTCTGAGACAATCACAGACTTGGACGGATCACCTTTGGTCTGCATCCTGCATCTTCGAGAGCTTTAACAATCTCATTCTTATGATCTGTGCCAAAAGCCTCCAGTGTGATCTTAAGTTCCACTGCCGCATTTCTGTTCGTGCTTACAAACTGGTTATGATCCAGCTTGATAACATTACCCTGAGCCCTGGCGATCACGCTTGCCACACGTACCAGTTCACCCGGCTTATCCGGAATGAGCACAGATACTGTGAAGATTCTGTCTCTCTGGATCAGACCATGCTGAACAACAGAAGACATGGTAATAACATCCATATTTCCACCGCTTAAGATAGAAACAATCTTCTTTCCCTTCACATCCAGATGACGAAGCGCTGCCACTGTCAGAAGACCGGAATTCTCTACGATCATCTTATGGTTCTCAACCATATCAAGGAAAGCAACGATCAGTTCATCATCCTCGATAGTGATGATATCGTCCAGATTCTTCTGGATATACGGGAAGATTTTCTTTCCGGGTGTCTGTACTGCAGTACCGTCAGCAATCGTATTTACGTGCGGAAGAGTCACAACCTCACCCTTCTTCAGAGAAGCTTTCATGCAGGCAGCCCCTGCCGGTTCCACACCGATGACTTTGATATGTGGATTTAACAGCTTCGCAAGTGTGGAAACACCTGTTGCAAGTCCGCCTCCACCGATCGGAACCAGAATATAATCAACAAGCGGAAGCTCCTGAATGATCTCCATTGCAATGGTACCCTGTCCTGTGGCAACTGCCGGATCATCGAAAGGATGGATAAAGGTATATCCCTCTTTCTCAGCAAGTTCCAGTGCATGTGCACATGCCTCATCATATACATCACCATGCAGGATAACCTCTGCACCGTAACTCTTTGTTCTCTCAACCTTGATCAGCGGAGTTGTGGTAGGCATAACGATCACTGCCTTCACTCCATATTTATGTGCAGCATAGGCAACGCCCTGTGCATGATTTCCGGCGGATGCTGTGATCAGACCTTTATTTCTCTCTTCATCGGAAAGAGTGCTGATCTTATAATAAGCACCACGAACCTTATATGCACCTGTGCGCTGCATATTCTCCGGTTTTAAATAAACCTTGTTTCCTGTAAGTTCACTGAAATAGCTGCTCTTGACCAGCTTTGTTTCCTGTGTGACCTGTTTTACGATCTCTGATGCCTGTTCAAAACTCTCTAAAGTAAGCATTGTTTTTCCTCCATTTTGTCCTGAATGTACTCCCGGAATCTTTTTTTACCTGATTTGACTCCTAAAGTACATCATAATCTTAAGCGTCCGGGTTTTCTTTATGGTCTACATCAAACAACGCATTTACAAAAGCATCTGCATCGAATTTCTGAAGATCGTCAATACTCTCTCCTACGCCAATGTACTTCACCGGTATATCCAGTTCAGACTGGATTGCAACTGCGATACCACCTTTGGCAGTTCCGTCCAGCTTGGTAAGGATAATACCGCTGACATTTGCGACCTCCGCAAATTGTTTCGCCTGTGCAAGGGCGTTCTGTCCGGTAGTACCATCCAGCACTACCAGTGTCTCCAGATATGCATCCGGATACTCCCTCTCCAGGATCCTGTAAATCTTGCGGAGTTCTTCCATAAGGTTCTTTTTATTATGAAGACGTCCTGCCGTATCGCAGAGAAGTACGTCTGCATTTCTTGCTTTGGCTGCTGCCACCGCATCATAGATAACAGATGCAGGATCTGCTCCCGCCTGTCCACCGATGATCTCTACACCTGCCCGGTTCGCCCATTCAGTAAGCTGCTCTCCTGCTGCTGCGCGGAAAGTATCTGCTGCTGCAAGGATAACCTTCTTGCCCTGGTCTTTTAATTTTCCTGCAAGTTTTCCTACTGAGGTGGTTTTTCCGACACCATTGACACCGATCACCAAGACTACGGATTTGCGGTTCTCAAATTCATACTCTGTGCTGTCCACACGCATCTGATCCTTGATCTCATTGATCAGAAGCTGTTTACATTCCATCGGTTCCTTAACATGACGTTCGGAAACCTCTTTCTTTAAATTCTCAATAATAGAAGTGGTCGCATTGATCCCGATATCACCCATGATCAGAATCTCTTCCAGCTCTTCATAAAAATCTTCATCAATGCTGGAAAAGCCACTGAAAATACTGTCAAATCCGGCTACGATATTGTCTCTGGTCTTTGCCAGTCCACTGACTAATCGTTTAAAAAAACCTTTTTTTTCTTCTGCCATGTGAAACTCCTCCTGTTACTGGGTAAGCTGGTTCTCCACCAGATCGACGGAAACCAGTGTTGATACCCCTTTTTCCTGCATGGTAATACCATAAAGCCGGTCTGCGGCGTTCATAGTTCCACGTCTATGTGTTATTATAATAAATTGTGTGTTTTTCGTCAACTTCTGTAAATATCCGGCGAATCGTCCAACATTGGAATCGTCCAGTGCTGCCTCGATCTCATCCAGCAGACAGAACGGTGACGGCTTCAGATTCTGGATCGCGAAAAGAAGTGCAATAGCTGTCAGAGCTTTTTCCCCGCCGGAAAGCTGCATCATATTCTGCAGTTTCTTTCCCGGCGGCTGGGAAATGATCTTAATTCCTGCCTCCAGGATATCTGCCTCTTCATCCAGCTCCAGAGTTCCTTTTCCGCCTCCGAACAATTCCTTGAATGCCTTGTCAAATTCATTCCGGATCTCGCCGAATTTCTCAGAAAACTGTTTCCGCATTCCCTCATCCAGCTCCTGAATGATCTGTTCCAGAGTTTTCTCCGCTGTGACCAGATCCTCATACTGGCCGGACAGAAAGGTGTGTCTTTCCAGAAGTTCCTTATAATCCTCAATAGCATTTACATTTACAGGTCCCAGCTTTCTGATATCATCTTTAATCTGAGCTGCCTGTCGCTTCATCTGCGAAAGATCAGTAAGTTCCTCTTTTCTGTAGGAAACGGCATTATTGGGAGTGATCTCATACTCGGACCACATATAGGCAATCCGCTCTTCCCTGTTCTCCTCCAGCTTGTCCATCTGTCCCTGCAGACGGTAACATTCCTTATCCAGAAGTCCGATCTGACCGGACAGATAATCTCTTTTCTCAAAAAAATCTTTATGCTGAGAAGTTCTGCTCTCTTTCTCCTTCTGCAGATTTTTCAGCTGCATCTGTGCCTGTTCTTCATGAAGGACAGACTCTTTTGACTCTTTTTTCAGTTGAGTGATCATCTCCTGCTTCTTTTCCATCTCTTCACTGCTGTGAGCAAGAGACTGATAAATATCCTCTTTCTCAGTCATAAAAGCTGTGATTTCTGATTTCAGACGGCTCAGGTTTTCCTGGTCAAATTTCTCCTTCTGTTCAAGAGCGGATGACTGAAGACGGATTTCTTCTAACTCCCGGGTGATTTTCTTCTCTTCTTCTTTCCATTCATCCAGTTCTGACTGCTTTGCCTCAATAAAACTCTCCAGTTCTTTCTCATCCTGCTTTGAGCTCTCCAGTTCCCTGGCAATCCGTTCATGATCCTGCCGGATTTCCATGACCTGGCGTTTGATCTCTGCCTGATCTCTGTTGATCTGCGCATATCCGCTTCGGATCTCCTCAGCTTTCTTTTCCTGCTGTTTGATATTCATTCTGGCAGTATTCTGTTCTATATATTTCTGACGGAGTTTTTCCTGAAATCCTGCAATGGCATCACGAAGCCTGTTTCTCTGATTTTTATTTTCCTCAACAGCGTTCTGCATTTCGGTCAGATTCTGCTTCAGCTGGTTTACTTTTGTTTCCAGTTCCTCTATCTCACGCCGTCTTCCAAGCAGATTGCTGTTGTTTCTGAAGGCACCGCCGGTCATGGAACCTCCCGGGCTTAAGGATTCACCTTCTGTTGTGACCATTCTCAGACTGTGTCTGTATTTTTTTCCTATTGCAATGGCATGATCAATGTTATCAACTACCAGCACTCTTCCAAGAAGGAATTTCGTGATCTGCTGATACTGAGAAGCTACGGACACCAGTTCGCTGGCAATCCCCACAACGCCCGGCTCTTTCAGTGCTTCTTTCGGTGTAAACTCACCTCTGGGACTTATGCTGCTCATGGGAAGAAAGGTTGCACGTCCATAACGATTCTTTTTCAGAAATTCGATCATGGTTTTGGCAGTCTGCTCATTATCTGTAACAATATTCTGAATGCTTCCACCAAGAGCTGTCTCGATAGCGATCTCATAATCTTTGTTTACCTGGATCAGATCTGCGACAACACCCTGGATTCCCGGAACACGTTCTTTTTGTTCCATAACTCTCCGGATACTGTTTCCGTATCCATCATAGCGCTCCGCGATATTTCTGAGAGAATCCAGCCGGGATGCCTCTCTGTGATAGGCTGTCTGTTCTGCTTCCAGCTTTGTGTTCTGTTCCTTCAGCTTTTCCTGAATCTTCATCACACTCAGATTCAGATGTTCACATTCCTCATTGGCATTTTCAATCTGGGATGTAATCTCATCATACTGTTTCCGGGCTGTAGTCAGAATGGTCTGCTGTTCTTCCTCTTCACTCTTCAGTCTGAGAATACGCTGGCTGATCTCTGCCTTACGGATTTCTGCCTGTTCCATCATTGCATCAAATCTCTGGGCTTTACCCTTGACATTGGCGCGGCTGTTCAGAATTTCAATGATCTCATTTTTGCCATTCTCCACTTCGAGAGTACAGGCTTCCATATTCTCCTGCGCTGTCCTTAATTTCTCTTCTTCCTCAGAAAGTTTCTTACGGACAGCCTTTAACTGTGCATAAATATCCGTTTTTTCTTCTTCAAGTTTCTTCTTTGAATCTGTTCTTACTGAAAGTTCAGCCTCAATAGTCTGGATACGTCCCTTATAATGCTCTTCATTCTGTGCCCCTGCCAGTATCTGCTCATTTAATACATTGATCTGGCCTTCCAGCTGTTGTTTACGGATTGCCTGCTCCTGACCGGAAATGCGAAGTGCATCCATTTTGGAATTTAAATCTTCCAGCTCCTGTTCCAGACGTTCATATTCCACCTTGGTCCGGTCATAGGAACTCTGGGTATCCTTCAGCTGATTCTGCGCAATTATGTTCTTCTCTTCCAGTTCCTTGAGTTCTTTGGCTGCAGCAGCATACTCCATCAGGAACATATTCACATCCAGTTCCTTAAGAGTCTCTCTTTTGGAAAGATAAACTCTTGCTGTCTCTGACTGTTTCTCCAGTGGTTCCAGCTGTCTGGTAAGCTCCGAGAGGATATCTGTCACTCTGACCAGGTTCTGGCGTTCTTCCTCCAGTTTTTTGATAGTGGTATTCTTTCTTCTCTTAAATTTAACAATACCTGCTGCCTCATCAAAAAGCTCTCTTCTCTCTTCCGGTTTACCGCTTAGGATCCTGTCGATCTGTCCCTGTCCGATAATGGAATATCCTTCTTTACCGATACCTGTATCATAAAACATCTCATTGATATCTTTCAGTCTGCAGGCACTTCCGTTGATCTTATATTCACTCTCTCCTGAACGGTAAAGCCTTCTGGTAACCGTAACCTCGTTAAAATCAACCGGAAGCTTATGGTCTGAATTATCCAGTGTGATCGCCACCGATGCATAACCCAGGGGTTTTCTTGTCTCTGTACCGGAGAAAATGACATCCTGCATATTTCCTCCTCGCAGAGACCTGGCACTCTGTTCACCCAGCACCCATCTCACCGCATCACCGACATTGCTCTTTCCACTTCCGTTCGGACCTACAATACCGGTGATCCCGTTATGAAATTCAAAATTGATCTTCTGGGCGAAAGACTTAAATCCCTGTACCTCTATATTCTTTAAATACATAATTCTCCTGTTTATTTTCTGAGTACACGAATCGCCTGGTATGCTGCGGCCTGTTCTGCTGCTTTCTTTGTATGACCGCTTCCCTGTCCCATCACTTTTCCGTTTACTCTTGCCTCCACAGTAAAGTTTTTGTTATGATCCGGGCCTTCTTCTTTTGTCAGAATATATTCCACCGGCTGTGTTCCGTTTTCCTGCACGATTTCCTGCAGGATGGTCTTGCTATCATAAAAGAGCTGTTTGTGTTCAATATCATTCAGGATAAAATTCAGCACAAACTCCTTTGCATTAGCAAAACCACCATCCAGATAGATAGCTCCCAGTAAAGCCTCTGTTGCATCAGAGACGATAGAATCCCTGTTTCTTCCGCCTGTCATATCCTCGCCCTTTCCAAGCAACAAAAACTGCGGCAGTCCGAATTCTCTTGCACAATAGGCAAGGCTTGGCTCACACACCAGGCTGGCTCTCTTCTTTGTCAGCTCTCCCTCCGGTATCTGGGTAAATCTTGCATACAGATAATCACTGCTGATCAGCTCCAGCACAGCATCTCCCAGAAACTCCAGTCTCTCATTGCTGCCCAGCTTCCCCAGCTTCTTCTCATTTGCATAGGAACTGTGAGTCAGTGCCTGTGTAAGATAATGTTTATTTTTAAAATGATATCCTATGATTTCTTCTAATTCTTCTGTCTTTCTATTCATTCCTCTAACCCTCTCCATATGCACAGGGCTGTCATCTGACAACCCTGCGGCATCATTTTTTGCAACTGCTCAGTGCGCCTGTATTATGCTCCTGTCAAATTTCAGACTGCCGGACAGTTACATTTTTATTTAATTGTCCGAATTGCTTCAACAGCATCACCGACTGTCTGAATCTGTTCGACAGATTCATTATCCAGTTCAATGTCATACTCCTCTTCAATCCCCATAATAATCTGAAAAATATCAAGAGAGTCTGCACCAAGATCATCTACAAATGTAGTGTCTTCTGTAATCGAATCTGCATCAATATTCAGAACCTCTGCTATGATAGCTTTTATTTTCTCCAGTTCCATCTTCAACCCTCCTTCCTGTTTCTGTTCCTGTCCTGCTCTATTCTGCTCCGGACTTCAGTACTTCCTGATCCTCCAGGATACGCTCTGCGATCTTCTCGTTGATCTTCTCCTGTTTAAACTGTACACACTGGAAAATACCATGTTTGATCTCAATGGCTTTGGCACTTCCATGCGTCTTTACCACAAGTCCTTTAAGCCCCAGAAGCGGTGCTCCGCCATATTCCGTTGCATCAAAGGATTTCAGAGTTTCTTTCAGTGCAGGCTTTACCAGAAGTGCACCGATCTTACTTCTTGTGCTGGTCATCATTCCTTCTTTGATCTTCTGGACCAGGGCAGAACCAACTCCCTCATATAATTTAAGGATCACATTTCCCACAAATGCTTCGCATACGACCACATCCGCATATCCTGCCGGGATATCTCTGGCTTCTATACTTCCGATGAAATTAATGCTTTTGCATTCTTTCAGAAGGGGGAAAGTTTCTTTTACAAGTGCATTTCCCTTCTCCTCTTCCGCCCCGTTATTTACAATGGCAACTTTTGGATTTTTAATACCGACTACGTTCTCCATATAAATAGAGCCCATCTTCGCAAACTGCACCAGATGCGATGGACGTGCATCCACATTGGCACCACAGTCGATCAGAAGGGAAACACCCTTCGTGGTAGGGATCAACGGTGCAAGAGGCGGCCTCTCCACACCTTTACTTCTGCCTACCAGTACCTGTCCGCCAACAAGAACAGCTCCTGTACTTCCTGATGAAACAAAGGCATCTGCCTCCTGTTTCTTAACCATATTCAAACCTACTACGATTGATGAATCTTTTTTCTTACGGATCGCAAAAACAGGGGGTTCTGCTGTCTCGATCACCTGGGATGCATTGACAACCTGAATCTGGTTCTTCGGATATCCGGAATATTTCGCCAGTTCCTTATCTATCACTTCCTGTTTTCCTGTAAGAATTACTTTTATGTCCTGTCTCTCTGTTACAGCTTCCACTGCAGCTCTGACAGGTTCTGCCGGGGCATTATCCCCGCCCATTGCGTCCACTACAACTCTGACCTGTTCTGCCATATTTTTATATCTCCTGTTCACTTACTGTTCACTTACAGATGTCAGAATCAAAAGATATTTTCTGTTACTGACCCGGCATCCGCAAATTGCCCCGCTGCAAAGCAGCTCCTGCAATCTTCCATAATCTGTATCATACTAAAGAACCCTCTGCAAAGTCAATAGCATCTGAAAAAAATCACTTTTCACTTTTTTGTGCCTCGATTCGCTCCGCCAGATCATTCAGATAAACCCACCTGTCCATCTTCTCATCCAGATCTGCCTGTGCCTTCTCCTTCTGCTC
This sequence comes from Blautia sp. DFI.6.71, assembly GCF_020593585.1. Classification (NCBI taxonomy): domain Bacteria; kingdom Bacillati; phylum Bacillota; class Clostridia; order Lachnospirales; family Lachnospiraceae; genus Blautia; species Blautia sp. DFI.6.71. The sequence goes on along the minus strand of NZ_JAJDMJ010000001.1, from coordinate 112,516 downwards.
CATGATCTCACGAAGCTTCACAGAATTGGTGGCATTAGCCTCCATATCCTTATCCAGCTTCTCCAGCAGTTCCTCCAGCGCTGCAATATCATCATCGATAGTTTCAAATTCCCTCTGCTCTTTATAGGTAAATTTCAGCTTCTGGGGACGATTCTGCTTCCAGTCTGCCTGAGCCGACTTCTTCTTTTCCGCACCAACTGCAGTGCTCTGTCCTTCAGATACTGCCCCGCCTTTTCTCGCCAGCGCCTCTGTATAATCCGTATATCCGCCCTCATACTGGGTCAGATGTCCATTCCCCTCAAAAGCAAAAATCCTGTCCACAATATTATCCAGAAAATACCTGTCATGAGACACTGCGATCACAATCCCTGCAAAAGAATCCAGATAATCCTCCAGAATGGTCAGTGTAGGAATATCCAGATCATTACTTGGCTCATCCAGAAGAAGCACATTCGGCGCCTCCATCAGAACCTTCAGCAGATACAGACGCCTCTTCTCACCACCTGACAATTTGGCAATGGGCGCATACTGCATGGCAGAATCAAAGAGAAACCTCTCCAGCATCATTGTTGCGGAAATCTTCCCGTCTCTGGTCGGAATATACTCTGCCACGTCACGGATATAATCGATCACACGCTGATTGGTATCCATATCCGGCACTTCCTGTGCAAAATACCCTATGCGAATGGTTTCTCCAATTTCCACTTCTCCTGCATCCGGCTGTATCATCCCATCAATAATCTTGATGAGTGTTGACTTTCCGCACCCATTAGGACCAATAATCCCAAGGCGCTGATTGCGCAGCACAATATAATTAAAATCATCCAGGATCTTCTTCTCACCAAAACTCTTGCTGATATGATGAAGTTCGATCGTCTTCTTTCCCATACGTGTCTCAACAGAATCCAGCTCCACATTCGCATCACGCACCGGAGCCTTTCCGTTCTTCAGTGCCTCCAGGCGTTCCAGACGTGCCCGCTGCTTGGTACTTCTGGCTCTGCATCCACGCTTTGCCCACTCCAGTTCCATGCGGAGTACGCTCTGTCTCTTCCTCTCACTGGCAAGCTCCATCTCCTCACGCTCTGCCTTCAGTTCCAGAAACTTCGAGTAATTAGCCTCATAAGCATAAAGGCCGCCATGGGAAATCTCCAGAATCTTATTAGTAACCCTGTCGAGGAAATATCTGTCATGAGTAACCATGATCACAACGCCCTTAAAACTTCTCAGAAAGTCCTCCAGCCAGGTCACCATCTCATTATCCAGATGGTTGGTAGGCTCGTCCAGAAGCAGCACATCACAGGGATTCACCAGAGTCCTTGCCAGTGCCACCCTTTTCTTCTGTCCCCCGGATAAATGATCGATCTTCTCCTCATGGTCTGTAATTCCCAGCTTATTCAGAACATTCCTTGCCTCGCTCTCAGTACTCCAGTCCTTCTGCCACTTTCCTTCTGCCACATAATCCAGGACAGAAGCTCCCTGCGGAAACTCCGGCATCTGCGGAAGATACGTGATTCTCAGGCCATTTTGAGTGATCACCTGCCCCTCATCCGGCTCCTCCAGACCGCCGATGATCTTCAGAATCGTAGACTTCCCGGTCCCATTAATCCCGATGATTCCAATCTTATCTCCCTGATGCACCCCGTAGGAAACATCATCCAGCACCACCTTCTCACCAAACACCTTGGAAACATGCTCTATATTCAGAATATTCATAAATTCAAACCTCTCTCGTAATTTTCGCTTCCTGTCTGTTTCTGCTCATCTGTAACACTTCCACAAAAACTATAGAATTCGCTCCTCATTATACCATCTTCCCAGCCATTCTAAAACCCCCGGCACAGAAAAAACACTCCCCTCCGAATAAATCTATCCGAAGAGGAGTATCCTCAAAATCACATATTTTTGTTCCTGAAAAAGAATTGCTTAGTTCATCTCAGTTCCATTCTCAACTGCATACTTCAGTCCCTGCACAGCAACCGCCAGCGTAGCTTCCTCTACAGTAGCGCTTCCAAGATCACCCATATCCAGTGTCAGTGTATCATCATCATTCACTGCCACGCCAAAAGTAAGTGCCATCTCAGAAACTTCATCAGTAATCGTCACAGTACCATTCTCTTCATCAAAAGTACCTTCACCAACAAAGCTTACATAGTTATCATCCTGATCGATCACAAGTACTGAGCAGAAAGTTCCATCCTCATTAGCTGCATAAATAAAAGTCTCACCCGCTTCTGTCTCGCCGGAATAACACTCTGTCAGGATATCACCCATATCCTGATAAGTCTGATTGTAATCCGACTCATCACCGTCTGCCTCATAAGGCTCCAGGGTTGCAGTCAGGTCCAGACTGTCCGGATCATAAAGTTCCAGAAGATTCTCTTCCTCATTTGCCTGCACCAGATAAGTTACCATATTTTCATCATCATACGTGCCGTCGTCATTTGCGAACTGCATTACCAGAGCTGTATATTCTCCGTCTGAACTCAAAGCATATACACCAAGAACATCCTGCTCTTCATCCTTCCACTGGCCAAAAAACGAATTATCTTTATAGAATCCGTAAATATCTCCCGCACTGTCCTTCCACAGACCCAACATTGCTTCTGATACATCCGCGACATCTCCGTCATCTGCTGCTTCTTCTGTAGTCTCCTCTGCTGCCCATACCGGAACAACCATAGAGCTTACCATTGCAGCAGCACAAAGACCTGCCATTATTTTTTTCCAGTTTTTCATATTTTTTTACCATCCTTTCTTAAAATGTGTGTACATATTTCTAAACTGAATTTCTATGTTCTTACTATAAAAAATTTCAGTCTTATTTTCAAGATACATGGGATTAAATGACATTTTTCATGAAATATGGAAAAATGAATAAATACTTATGGTATTACTTGCTTTCAGTAAGGAATCCGTACTTGAATAACTCATGAAAATACGCTAAAATACAAATTATGTTTAAGTTAATTTAGGAGGTACTCCTTTTGAATATTGCAATCCTTGACGATTCAAAGGAAGATCTGCGTCAGGTAAAATCTGTCATTTCTTCTTATTATGAATCCCAGAATACATCCGCAGACATCCATTTGTATTCCAGCGCAGAAGCTTTTTTTACTAAATACATACCCGGATTTTACGACCTGATCATTATGGATATTTATATGGGCAGTATGACCGGTATGGATGCAGCCAGAAAGCTCCGCGAAGCCAGGGATACAGCTGCTCTGATTTTTATTTCAAGCAGTGATTCCTTTGCTGTGGAAAGCTATGATGTACAGGCATCCTACTATCTGCTGAAGCCCTTTGACCCGGAGAAGCTTTGCCGGATCCTCTCAACAATCCAGTTCAGGCAGTCGCAGAATTCCAGATATATAGAGCTGATCTCCGACCGTACCCCTGTAAAGATCCCTGTCAGGAGCATCCTGTACGTGGATACCTACCGCAATGCAGTTCAGGTACATACCACAGATGCAGGCATTATACGCTCCTACATAACCTTCCAGAAATTCGAAGAGCTTCTGGAGGGAATGAAATGTTTTCTCTCCTGTTACAGAGGCTGTATCGTAAATATGGATCACATCGAGAAATCCACAGATGAAGGCTTTGTTATGGACAATCAGGAGCTTGTTACTGTACGCAAGCGTGGCTCCAACGCAATAAAAAAAGCATATCTGGAATACTTATTCTCTTCAGACTCTGATAAATAAGTATTTCCGATATGCCTCTTCCCCTCCGGGCAGTAACTATTTATTTACTGTACTGTTTTCACCGGCAGAAAGATATTTACTTTAAAAATACCCTCTTCTGTATTAAAAACTACATATCCGCCCATTCGTTGTACCACTTCTGCCACAGACGCTGTTCCGATTCCAAAGCCTTCATGCTTTGTTGAATAAAAAACTTTTTCCCTTCGCTGGATTCCATTGGAATATGGATTTGAAATCTCTATCAGAAGCTTCCTGTTCTTAACCTTTGTAAGCATCTTTACATAAGGCTTATTTTCCGGCAGCAGATCTTTTACTGCATCTACGGCATTTTCCAGAAGATTTCCATATATTTTGCACAGATCTGTATCTGAAATGCCAATATTCTGTGGCAGCATCATATCACATTCAAAAGGAATCCCTTTCTTCCTCAGTTCTCCTGCATAAAAATGGATCACTGCATCTACGGCCATGTTTCTGCAATAACAGATTAGCTTTTCCTCTTCTGTTATAACGGATGCATACTCCTGCAGATATTCCATCATCTCCTGATATTTTCCCTGCTGGGTGTAAGACATGATGGTGCGCAGATGGTGTCTCATATCATGGCGCATCCTGCTGATCTCATCCATCTTTTCTGTAAGTTCCTCATAATTCTGTTTCTGTATCTGCAGTTTCTGTTCCATCTGACGGCTGTATTCTCCATAGGTAAGCTGAAATCTGTAAGCATTGGCAAGCTCCATCCACAGAGTCAGTCCCACACTGGCTACAAGCACTGCTGCACCAATTTCCATAAACCACCCGCCAATGATCGGCTCATATAATCTCCATATCCGGTCTGCTGCCAGAGACGCTGCATAAACAACAATTCCCACTAAAAGTACATTACTGTACTTCTGTTTTATCTCCTTTACACTTCTGAAAAGCAGATAACCGGCTGCTGCCCACTTCAAAATCTCTGTAAGCTTAGAGATCAGATACAGCCCTGTTGCAGACTGGGCTCTGCTGCACAGCATTTCTGCCACAAAAACCATCACTCCGGCTACTGCGGCCACACCTGCAAGAATTTCCGGAATCCTTTCCTCACCTCCCAGGATCTTCTGTTGTACCAGCATAACACCGGCAAACATCAGATAATAGAACAATGCCTCCATTCCATAACAAGGCTGTACTTTTACTGCAACAAAGGAATGCAGGATCGGATAAGAACCATATCCCAGCACACAGATACAAAGCAGGGCAAAAAGTCCAAACTCCACTTTTTTAGTTCGCATATACATATACACTGAAAAAATCAGGACAAAAAATGTAAAAGCCATAAATACCACAGCAATCATAAGCGACAACCCGCGGATAATATTCACTTTAAAAGGAGAAGCCAAAACCGGCACATACTGAATTCCCGATGACACCGAATGTTTGTCTGTCACTGCGATCACAATCTCTGCAGTTCCTTTTCCCTCAAAGGTAAATACCCTGTTCTGAATCTGCTCCTGGTAATTGTCCGGATCCGGATTTCCCATCTGCCCCATCAATTCCCCATTAATATACAGCTTGTAAGCAGAAAAAATCTCTGTCAGGCCAATAGCATATTGTTTTTCTTTTTCAGGAAGCACCAGGGTCATCCGATAGGTACCACTTCCAAAAGGAGATTTATTTTTGTCGCCCAGGTCCATTCCACCGTACTCGCCAATGGAAACATAACGGCTGTAGTAGTCCTCCTTCTGTTCCTTTATTTCCTGCGGTGTCAGCAATACATCCGGATAATATTCCCATTCCCTGGCAAGATAATGCACAGAATCATCATCAGACACATAGAGGATTCCCTGAATGGCCTGGTCCCCCCTGGCCGTATATTTGTTATCAAAGCGGTAAAACAGAAAGAATATGCCCATAGTCAATGCAAATACAGTTGCTATAAGTAGTAATGAATATTTCCAGTTCTTCTTCATTGCTGACACCTCCTTCTGTTTTCGGGTGCTTTTTTTGCTTTTCCTCTGTCCCTTATCTGCGTTTTTTACAAAATACAAAAATAGCAGCAAATGCCATGATACATACTGCCAGTAATGTAGGTATTATCATCAGAAGCTGCCTGCCGGAAGCTTCTGTTTTCTGTTCTGTTTTCTCTTCCGGCACCGACTCTTCTTCTGTAAATCCTGTATCTTCTCCATCTGAAACAGCTTCCACACTGTCCTCATCCGTCTGATCTCCCATACTTTCTGATTCTCCATCTATGAGGAAATAGTCTCCTGTCTGGCTGATTTCCATACGGAGAACATTTTGCTTTTCCTGATAATTCACTGCATATTGATTTCCCTGCACATCCTCCGCTTTTACTGTTTCAGGTGACTGGATTCCGCCAAACACAGATGTCTGGAATTCCACCACTGTTCCCGGAACTTCTGTTACCTCCCCACCTCTGACAAAAATCCGCAGAGAAAATGCAGTTTCTGACGTTTTCTCGATTCCTATCTGGATTTCATCCTCTGCATTGATCTTCCATCCGTTCACTGTATCCGGAGAAAATGTTACAGAGATTCCCTGTTTTTCAAACTTTGCACTGCCGTTCTGTTGGAGTATCAAAAGCAGTCTCTCTCCGCTGACTGCAGTAATCGTGTCGGTGCTTAACTCTGTCACAGAATTCTCTGTATCCGATATTTCAGCAGATTTTGCATCAGAAGCTTTGTTACTGCTGCTATTCTGTCCGTCTGTATTATTGTCTGTTCCGTAAGAGTTGTCATAATGATATCCGGCACTTCCCGTATTCAGATTTCCTTCCTTTTCTCCCTGCATTTCATCTGACGAAGCAGGTGCTTTCTGCACAATGTCAGGAAGATCTTTTTCCTCCCTGTCTGAAAAATTCCGCTCATGCCAGTATTCGTTGACAATAAAGGCATCATTATAGGAAAAAGAATAAATTCCCGTGCTCCCTTTCTCATAGACAGCACAGATCTGGTAGTTCTGTCCTTTCTTTAATATCTCTCTGTAATAAATCTGAATTCCAGCAGAAGTCACTTCCACCAAGTCATCATCAATTTTCCGGTAATTTCCCCCATTCTCAGAGAGGTAAACCTGTATGTTCCGGCGTTCCTCTGCAGAAAATCCATCCAACAGCATAGGAAATTCCAGCAGGTCTACCATCGGCATGCTGTAGGTATTAATCTGTGGTTCTCCTTTTTTCTGTACAGAAAGATATGCATATGCCTCTGGCAGCGTCAGGCTGTCAGATACTTCATATCCCTCTGGGATCACAAATGATCCGGTTACCTTGTACACGCCTTGTTTTTCCCTATTCACCCGGCTCAGATCCCAGGAAGATTCCAGAATCAGTTCCGGATTCTCGGCTGTATTTTCAAATGTTTCAGCAGTACTGACCCTCAGTCTGACATTCTCCTTCAATTCTTTCTCAATCTGCTTCAGGCTTCCCCCCGTTTTTACTGCATAGGCAGCACATCTGCTGAGATATTTCTCATCTCCGGTATCATAAGAGCAGATGATCTTTCCAGGCTTCTGTGTGTTTCCAAGCAAACTGTGCTGATAACCGTAAATTTTAAGACTGCCGTCTTTTTGATATTGAAACCGCAGAGTATTGGTCTGCTTCCTTCCATTATCATAGGTTACCAACAGAGAATAGGTATTGCCCACAACCATACTCTGGTTAGATACATACAGGCCCTCCTCTTCACAGAGAGCAAAGCCCTCCTCAGTGAGGTTGATCCACTGTCCGCTTTCTTTCTTCAGATAAGCTTCCATGGAGTCAAAATTTTCCTGCTTCAACCAGGGAAATATATAGATTCCTGCCGCAGTCAGCCTGTAATATATATTAATATCCGGTTTGTCCGGGTACTGCACAGAAACAGTTGTCTGTACCTGCAGACTTTCACTCTCATCAAAAGCATACTCAGGCGGAAGCTTCAGTACACCTTTCATTGTGTAAACGCCTGCCAGTTTCATATTTACAGACGAAACATCCCAGAACACTGGAATATGCAGTGTATCTGTGTCTGTATAAACTGTATAGAAAACCCGAGACAGTTTCTCAGTAATCAGTTCGCTGCTTTTATTTATTTCTACAGCTACTGCAGGAATATCCTTCGGTACGATCACATCATTTACCCGGATCACCGCGCCCCATACTGTGGTATTTTTTTTCATTCCCCATATGCCAGTCAGGCACAGAGTTATCATTAAAATCAGAACTGTTATTTTCTGTTTTCTCATGCTTTTTTCATACTTTCATTTTACATTACTACTCGATCCGTTATCTTTATTCTCAATTTCCTTTGTTCTTAGCTTACCTTATCTGGTGAATTTCGGCAACAGACATAGGATAAACTGCATTATTTCATGAAAAATGGTGTACCGAAAAATGATTAATTCTCCTTTTTCTTTCCTGGAAATTTCATAAAATAATATACAATAAACAATACTGCCGTAATGCTCCATGAAACCGGATAACTGAGCATGATCGTATTAATTCCCGGGTACATCTGTCCGGCTGTAAAAAGCCACAGGATTCTCAGGGAACACACACCGCCGCAGGTAAGGAGCATAGGCACCAGAACCTTCCCGGTACCCCTCAGTGCCCCAGACAGAATCCCTATGATCACATAAATGAAATAGGACGGCAGTAAAAAACGACTCATATGAACACCATGGACGATCACTGCGCTGTCTGTGGTAAACAGACGATAAATCCAGGGAGCAAATGAATACATCAAAATGATCATCACTGCAGAACTGACCATACTCATGATCATGCAGACACTCACACTCTTTCGCATACGGTGATATTTGCCGGCTCCGAAATTCTGTCCCACAAAGGTAGTAATGGAAATTGCGAACGCATTGATCACCATCCAGAAAATAGCATCGATTTTCCCAAGAGTTCCCCATGCCGCCACTGTGTCAGTTCCCAGATTATTTACAAATACCTGGATCACAATATTGGAAATATTATACATTACAGATTCCAGACCTGCCGGAATACCGATTCTCAGAACTGAAAACAGCATCCTTCTGTCAAAACGGATCTGATTGATCTTCAGCACATATATCTCTCTGGTTTTCAGAAGCATTACTGTTACGATCAGCGCACTGATCACCTGAGAAGTAACTGTAGCAACAGCTACTCCTGTCACACCCATGCCAAACGCAACCACAAACAGCAGATCAAGAATAATGTTCAGCACACAGGTAATGATCAGAACATACAGTGGTCTTTTGGAGTCTCCTACTGCACGCAGGATGGCTGCTCCCATATTATAAACCAGGTTAAAAACCATTCCGCCAAAATAAATATGAAGATACACTGCAGAGTCCTCTACTACATCTGCAGGTGTCTTCATAAGCAGCAATGCAGGTCTGGTCAGAAAAATCCCCACTACAGTAAGAACAATTCCCGCCGCAATGGAGAATGCAAATGCTGTATGCAGTGCCTTACTCAGATTCTTCTTATCTTTTGCCCCATAAAACTGCGAGATCACAACTGCTGCCCCTGAAGAAAGCCCTACAAAAAAGCCAACGATCAGATTGGCGATCTGACTGGCAGAACCTCCAACTGCAGCAAGTGCCTGTTTTCCTACGAAACGGCCTACAACAATAGTATCCGCCGTATTATAAATCTGCTGAAAAAATGTTCCAAATACAATAGGAAAGAAAAATAACAGCAGCTGTTTCCAGATCACACCTTCTGTAATCTGATTTACCTTCTCCCTCTCATTCATTACTTTTTCCTCATCCATAAAATAATACACAAAAAAGCAGGCATCCCAGACGGGAGAACCTGCCATACTTTGCAACCATTAAAAATTAGTCTTCAACTTTAATGATTTCCTTTTTGTTGTAGCTTCCGCAAGCTTTGCATACTCTGTGCGGCATCATCAGTTCGCCACATTTGCTGCATTTTACAAGGTTCGGAGCGCTCATTTTCCAGTTTGCTCTTCTCTTATCGCGTCTTGCTTTGGAAGATTTATTCTTCGGACAGATGGACATTATGTTACACCTCCTTAAATTTACTAAATATATCACTGATAGCTGCCATACGGGGATCCTTAGGTTCCTCGACGCATCCACAGGGACCGTCATTGAGGTTTTTCCCGCACTGGCTACAGATTCCTTTGCAGTCTTCTCTACATAAAACCTTCAAAGGCCAGCTCATCAGTACCTCAAGATAGACCAGCTGGTCCACATCCAGGTCCATACCTGTGAGATAAGAACTTTCGTCCAGATCATTCACACGGTCTTCATCCGTAAGCTTCATATCAAGTTTTCGCTCAATCTCCAAAGGAATCTCTGTTGAAACCTCTTCCAGACATCTGTCACAGGGAATACCTACGGTAATCTTACCTGTTCCTCTGATCTCAAGATTTCTGTCACCTGTATTCGTAATCGTAAGCTCTATGGGTTCTTTTGCAAGTACCGGAAAGCTTCCTGACTGAAAGGTGATCGTATCCATTCCAAACTCTGCAGTCTTCTGAATACGCATTCCTTCACTGGATGAAATATCTGATAAATGTATCTGCATACTTTTCTCCTATCCACACTTGTTTTATTATACATACCGCCTCTACTTTTGTCAACGATAAATTAGAAAAATTTCACATTTTGTCAAGTAATATTCCTTTACGAAGTATTTTATCATCCGGCGGCATTATTATCAGGTAATTTCCATATGCCTTACGGGCACAAAGAAGGGTGCTCCTGACAGATGCACCCTTCCCTTCTATATAAATATAACTTTTATCCAGTTATATTTCTCTCGTTTGGACACAAAACAGACACTTTATTATCTGTGAAAATTAAACCAGAGCTACTGTCTCTCTGCAGATTGCAAGTTCTTCGTTTGTAGGAATTACAGCAACTTTAACTTTGGAATCCGGTGTAGAGATAACGATCTCTTCTCCGCGAACTCCGTTAGCTTCTTTGTCAAGTGTAACTCCAAGGTATCCAAGATAGCTTACAACCTTCTCACGTACAGGAATAGCATTCTCGCCGATACCTGCTGTAAATACGATGGCATCTACACCGTTCATAGCTGCAACATATCCGCCAACGAATTTAGCGATACCATAGCAGAGAACATCGATTGCGTTAGCTGCATCTTCGTTTCCGCTCTGAGCTGCATCGTTCAGGTCACGGAAGTCACTGGATAATCCGCCGGATAATCCAAGAAGACCGGATTTCTTGTTGAGAACATTCATCATACCTGCGATGTCAAGGTTCTCTTTCTTAGCAATGAATTCCATGATAGCAGGATCAATGTTACCGGAACGTGTTCCCATAACAACACCTTCAAGTGGAGTAAGACCCATTGTTGTATCAACACACTGACCGTTTACGACAGCACTGATGGAAGAACCATTTCCAAGGTGGCATACGATAACTTTTGAGTTATCTTTGTCAAGGCCAAGGAATTCAACAGCACGTTTAGAAACAAAGCTGTGGGATGTTCCGTGGAAACCATATCTTCTTACTTTGTAGTTCTTGTAATATTCGATCGGAAGACCATAGAGATATGCTTTTGCAGGCATTGTCTGATGGAAAGCTGTATCGAATACTGCTACCTGAGGTACACCCGGCATAAGCTCGGAGCATACACGGATACCGATCAGGTTTGCAGGGTTATGAAGTGGTGCAAGGTCATTGCATTCTTCTACTGCTGAGATTACTTCATCTGTGATCACTACAGATTTGGCAAATTTCTCACCACCATGTACAACACGATGTCCAACAGCATTTACTTCTTTCAGGCTTCCGATTGCGCCTGTTTTATCATTTGTGAGGGCATCCAGTACCATCTGGATTGCTTCTTTATGTGTAGGCATTGCAGCTTCTGTGATCTCTTTGTCACAGCCTGTTTTCTGATATACTAATCTTCCATCGATACCGATTCTCTCGCAGAGACCTTTTGCAAGAACTGCTTCTGAATCAGAGTTGATCAGCTGATATTTAAGGGATGAACTTCCACAGTTGATTACTAATACGTTCATTTTCATATTCTGCCGGCAACAAATTTCGAATACTGTCCATAATCCTGACACAAGTCTTCGAATATTTCTGTCAGCTTTTCCTTTCATATTATAATATTATTCTCATCATTTCCAGGGAAATATGAGTAATGATATCAAAGGCATCAGAATCAGAAATATCTCCTCCGATGCCTTTAACATTATGTAGTCAATGAAATAATTCTCAGTCCGTTTTACGGTCTGACTGAAACCTTATTTGTTGTCGTCAGCCTGGCACTGTACTGCTGTGATAGCTACCACACCAACGATATCGTCTGCAGAGCATCCACGGGACAGGTCATTTACAGGTTTAGCGATACCCTGGGTTACAGGTCCGTAAGCTTCTGCTTTTGCAAGACGCTGTACAAGTTTGTATCCGATGTTACCTGCATCAAGGTCTGGGAATACAAGTACGTTAGCTTTACCTGCAACTTCGCTTCCAGGAGCTTTAGAAGCGCCTACGCTTGGAACGATAGCTGCATCAAGCTGGAATTCTCCGTCAAGTGCAAGTTCCGGATTCTGCTCTTTTGCAATCTTTGTAGCTTCTACTACTTTATCTACGTCAGCATGTTTTGCACTGCCTTTAGTGGAGTGTGAAAGCATTGCAACGATTGGTTTCTCCTGAACAAGAAGTTCAAAGGATTCTGCAGAAGATGCTGCGATTGCTGCAAGCTCTTCTGAAGTCGGGTTCTGGTTCAGACCGGAATCAGCAAATACAAATGCGCCGTTTGCGCCATATTCGCAGTTCGGAACTACCATTAAGAAGAATGCAGATACAAGTTTTGTACCTGGTTTTGTTTTCAGGATCTGAAGACATGGTCTTAATGTATCAGCTGTAGAGTGACATGCACCGGATACCATACCGTCTGCATCGCCCATTTTTACCATCATTACACCATAGTACAGATACTGGTTAAGAAGAATCTCTTTAGCCTGATCCGGTGTCATGCCTTTTTTCTGTCTTAATTCTACTAACTTGTCAATGTATCCCTGTGTTTTCTCTGATGTAGCAGGATCTACGATCTGTGCGCCGGAAATGTCATATCCGTCTTCAGCTGCACTCTTTTTAACAGCTTCTTCGTTACCAACAAGGATAACCTTTGCAATTCCTTCTTTTAAAATTTTCTCTGTAGCTGCCAGAGTTCTCTTATCTTCTGTCTCCGGAAGTACGATTGTTTTTACGTTTGCTTTTGCTCTCTCTTTGAGTGTGTCAATAAATCCCATGATTAAAATGGCTCCTTTCATATAGCAGTTCTGATATCACAATATCTGTATACCAGATGTCATTACCATTCACCGAATATATACAGTGAACAGTAATCTGTTTTCTGCGCTGTCTTCATTATACCTCCTGAAGCCTTGTATTTCAAGCATCTGAATGGTAGAATATGACATAAAAAAGTATTTTTTAAGATGCAATATGGTTAAAAAAGAGAACTCTACAAAATTTCAGGAAGGAGCATCTGTGTAAATTTATGAAAACAGCAGGAATTATTGCAGAATATAATCCTTTTCACAAAGGACATGAATATCAAATCCGGTATACAAAAGAAAAGCTAAAAGCAGACTATGTTATCGTTGCCATGAGCGGAGATTATGTGCAGCGTGGCACCCCTGCTCTCATCTCCAAACACGCACGTGCAGAAATGGCTCTGCGGTGCGGCGCTGACCTTGTACTTGAAATGCCGGTATCTGTCTCTACAGCAAGTGCGGAAGCCTTTGCAATGGGAGGTGTTTCCTTGTTGGACAGCCTTGGCGTTGTTGATATGCTCTGCTTTGGAAGTGAATCTGGGGAGATCAGCGCACTGCGAGAACTGGCTGAGATCCTTGTAGAAGAACCTGAAGAATATAAAAAGCTGCTGAAAAGCTTTTTAAGCGAAGGGCTGACTTTTCCGGCTGCCAGAAGCCAGGCACTGACAGAATATTTTAAGAATCCGCGCAACTTCAATGGTGACGATTTTGACGGAGTCCTTACTCCTCTGTTAAATGAAGTTACACAGATCCTGAATACACCGAATAATATTCTGGGGATCGAATACTGCAAGGCACTTCTCCGTCTGAACAGCCGGATCTGCCCTGTCACGATCCGCAGGGAAGGAATGGGCTATCATGAAACCACTGTCCCTGAAGGAGATTCAGCAAGCTCCTCCCCTGATTTACAGTCATCTACTGATTTCTTTGCATCTGCAACTGCTATACGCAGTCTTATTCAGAATCCGGGAGGTGGCCATTCAGAGGCAATCTCAGACATAAATAATCCAGTCAGGAATCCGGATACCAAAACTGCCAATATATTATCATCCCAGATTCCACCAGATGCTTTTTACGTTTTCAAAAAGGCGCTGGACTCCGGTGAATTTCTCACAGAAAATTCTCTGGACTCTATTCTTTCTTACTGCCTTATGAAAGAAAATGTAGAAAGTCTTTCTTCCTATATGGATGTTTCCGAGGATCTCGCCCGACGGATCATAAATCAGCAAAATCTTCTGTTGTCCTTTTCCCAGTCTGTATCTGTTTTAAAAACCAGAGAACTGACTCAGACAAGGATACAGAGGGCATTGCTTCATATTATATTAAATATCCACACTGCACCCACTCAGATTCCCTTTGCCAGGGTTCTTGGTTTCCGCAGGGAAAGCAGTGAACTGCTAAGCCAGATCAAGCAGCACAGCCAAATTCCTCTTATCACCAAGCTTGCGGACGCCCAAAATCTTTTGGACAGTGAAGGAAATCAGATTTTATCTGAAACTGTTTTTTCTTCCAATTTATATGAAAAACTTCTGTGTCTGAAAACCGGCAGAAAATTCTGCCACGAGTCCCAGAAACAGCTTATTATCCTATAATTCTTGTTGTTTGGATGCACTTATGTTAAAATATAAACAGTGAGGATAAGGATATAAAATAAGGAAGGAGGAAAAGAAAAATGAAAGCTAATTCAGGTTTGAAAAAGAACAGAACAAAGATTCAGATGGTACTTACCGCCCTGGTAATCTTATCTGTTGTACGTCAGTTTTTCCTGGGAAATTACCACAATATGTTTCTGGGAATCTTGACATTGATCCTTTTTATGGTTCCCCAGTTTCTGGACAGGAAACTGAACGTCACAATACCACCGGGACTGGAAACAGTGATTCTGATCTTTATCTTTTCAGCAGAAATTCTTGGCGAAATCAATGCCTTTTATGTAAAAATCCCTATCTGGGATACCATTTTACATACTACTAACGGTTTTCTGATGGCTGCCATCGGATTTGCACTGATTGATCTTTTTAACCGCAGTGACAGGTTTTCCATTAAAATGTCACCGTATTTTGTAGCTTTTTTTGCATTCTGTTTTTCAATGACTGTTGGTGTTATGTGGGAATTCTTTGAATTCAGCATGGACTGGTTTTTTGGAATGGATATGCAGAAGGACTGGATCGTACCGGTCATCAACTCTGTGAAGCTGAATCCTACCGGTGCAAATGTTCCGATCCATGTAGATGTTCAGTCCCTGGCCGTTAACGGCGAGACCTGGAATCTGGGAGGCTATCTTGATATTGGTATTGTTGATACCATGAAAGATTTGATCGTAAACTTTATCGGCGCAGTCGTATTTTCTATCATCGGTATTCTGTATCTGCGAAACCGCGGAAAAGGAAAGCTGGCAGCTTCTCTGATCCCGCAGGTACGCAGCAAGCAGGAAGAAGAACTTTCTTCCAAAGATCAGTAAGATCCACAGCTACCGAAACTGGCGCACTTTTCTGGAAATATTCTCCAGCTCTTCTCTGGAAAGCTCAGGAAGTCTTTCCAGCTGATCCATAAACATGGCAAGTGTCTCTTTTCGTTGCAATTCCACCATCTGGGTGTAGAAATTAACCACTACCCCGGTGGCAATGGCAACTACAAAAAGCGAATAGATCGTCAGAAGAACGGAACACATTTTTCCAATAAAAGTAACCGCAACCACATCGCCAAATCCGGCAGTGGAGATCACCGCATAGCAATACCACAGTGCATCTCCGTATCGGTTAATGTCCGGTTCCACCAGCTGGATCACTGCTGCGATAGCAAAAATAAATACAATAAAACCAATGATAATTTTATCTGCGCGAGTCCGTTTTAACACACTGCCTAATACTTTAATTCTTTTCATGCACTTGTCCTCCAATGAAATAATATACTGCCTGAAATTAATTGAAGTATAGTATAAAACGGTTTCACTTGCAATATGAGAGGAGCTTAACAGTATGAAAGATAATAAAGCACTAAAATACCTCACTTTGATCACCGGAGTTTTAACATTGTTATTAGGAGTCTACACTCTTGTAAGACCAATGAGAACTTTTCTTGCCATCGGATGGATCCTGGGAATCCTTCTGTTTGTAAATGGTATTGAACTTGTAATCCTTTCTTTATCCAAAGAAAAGAAAGAAATCGGAGCATGTATTCTCGGTGTTCTGGAAGGACTTGCAGGTATTATCTTATTATTCAGCGGCATTCAGCGGTTCATCACAGACGTAATGGCAGCTTATATGGTCGGTGCAATCATTCTGATCTACGGTATTTTCCAGATTGCCGCCGGCACAAAGGTATATAAAACATCTAAAGGAAAAGGTATCCTGAGTATTGTGTGCGGTGTTTTATCCGTAATTGTCAGCATCATTTCATTTACCCATCCTGTACTTACCATGATCTCTGCAGGATATATGATCGCTTTTTCTGTTTTGATGCAGGGTATCAATATGATCGTACTTGGAATCAATCTCGGAAAGACCGAAAACTAACAAAAAGGTTATGACTGTATGAATAACACAAAAAGCCCCAAAAACGTATCTTTAAAAAATCAGCTTGAATTGTGGCTGTTCTGTGCACTCATTGGTACTGTTGCCGGTGCACTGGTATGGATCCTGCTGAAAATAATGGCAGTCGGAACTGAATTTCTATGGAAATGGCTTCCCGGGAAAACCTCTGTTCCCTATTATACGATTCTTATCTGTGTAGCCGGTGCGGCAATTATCGGTATTTTCCGAAAAATATTCGGAGACTATCCCGAAGATCTGGAAACTGTTATGGGAAAAGTCAGAACAGAAAAAAGATACGAATACAAAAACATGCTTGTAATGATGGTGGCAGCACTGCTGCCATTACTCATAGGAAGCAGTGTAGGTCCCGAAGCCGGACTTACCGGAATCATCGTAGGTTTATGCTACTGGGCCGGAGACAATCTGAAGTTTGCCAAACAGAATACCAGAAATTATTCGCAGATTGGTGCCGCAGTCTCCATGAGTGTGCTGTTTCACGCACCTCTGTTCGGTATTTTCGAAGTAGAAGAAAACTCCGAGGAAGATCTTGCAGCCTTAACAAAGGGTTCCAAATTATTTATTTACGGAATCGCGCTGGCTGCAGGCACTGGTATTTATGCAGGTTTATCTGCACTTTTTGGTGCAGGGCTTTCCGGATTTCCATCCTTTGATATGGTGGAAATCCAGAGAAAAGACTATCTGCTTATGATTCTGTATATTTTGTGCGGTCTTATCCTGGCATACTTCTATCAGGCAACACACAAACTGACCGGAAATATTTCCAACAGATTCCCGGCAGTTGTCAGAGAAATTTTTGCAGGTTTATGTCTTGGAATCACAGGTTCATTCTTACCTGTACTTATGTTTTCCGGAGAAGAGCAGATGGGAACACTTATGAAAACCTATACCTCTTATCTGCCGCTGGCACTTATTGGCATTGCATTTTTTAAGCTCCTGCTGACAAATCTGTGTATTCAGTTCGGTTTAAAGGGAGGGCATTTCTTCCCTGTCATCTTTGCCGGAGTATGTATGGGATACGGCGTGGCAATGCTGACCTGCGGGCCAGACGGGGGACATGTGGTATTTGGAGCTGCAATCGTTACTGCGTCACTTCTGGGCGGAATTATGAAAAAGCCACTGGCAGTAACCATGCTTCTCTTCCTCTGCTTCCCGGTTAAAATGTTTATCTGGATATTTATCGCAGCAGCGGTTGGGAGCAAACTTATCACACTCAAACCAGAGCAGGAACCTTCTGCAAATTACAGCAAGCAATAGAGTCGCTACCAGACAAAAAGAACCATGATATCAGAAAACATGGCTGTATGCTTTAGGCAACAACTATAACTTCTGTATATAATGGTTCTTTCATTTACAATTACATGTTATTTTTATAATTACTTTTCTCCGGAAAGAAGAATACGGTCATTATCCAACATCTTACCGGCACCTGTCTTAAACTTCTCCAGAAGTCCTTCCACTGTCAGGCCTTTCTTTTCTTCTTCATGGATATCCAGCACAATATCTCCGGAATCCATCATCAGAATACGATTTCCCAGATCAAGGGCCGACTGCATATTGTGGGTGATCATCAGACAGGTAAGCTGATGTTCCTCTACAATTCGTTTCGTAAGATTCAGCACCTTCTCTGCTGTGCCCGGGTCAAGGGCTGCTGTATGCTCATCCAGAAGCAGAAGCTTGGGCGGATTCATGGTTGCCATGAGAAGTGTCAGCGCCTGTCTCTGTCCGCCGGAAAGAAGTCCTACCGGCTGAGTCATACGCTTCTCGAGTCCGATATCCAGAAGCTTCAGTTCTTCATGGAATCGTTCTTTCTCCTGTCTGGACACATGGGAAAGCCATCCGCCTTTCCCTGCTGCAAGTGCCAGATTCTCTTCTATAGTCATTCCAGGCGCAGTTCCCCTCATAGGATCCTGATACAGGCGACCGATGGTCTTTGCACGTACATGCTGGGGCATAAAAGTAATGTCATGTCCATCCAGCATGATCACACCGGAATCTGTAAGAAAATCTCCACAGATTGCATTAAACAGAGTGGATTTACCAGCTCCATTGGAACCGATGATCGTTGCAAAATCGCCCTTCTCCAGATTCAGGGATAAATCTCTGATGGCCTGTTTCTCGTTTACCGTACCCGGATTAAAAGTCTTGGAAATATGTTCAATCTTCAGCATAAATCACTGTACTCCCTTCCTGTGAGTCATTCTTCTCTTAATCTGCGGCCACTGTTTTTTCAAATATGGACCTGAAATAGCCAGCACAACGATCACAGAAGATACCAGTTTCAGCATAAATGCCGGCATATTGAATCTCAGTGCGACGGTATATACCAGACGGAAAATAAAAGATCCAAGTACCATGCCAACAGCTCTCACGAAAATTCCACCTCTGCCAAGAATCGTACCACCAATCAGCAGGGAAGCCAGCGCGATGGTAACCATTCCCTGTCCGATATTGATATCTACAGATTTCTGTGACTGAGACAGAAGACATCCGGAAAGTGCTGTGAAGGAGTTGGCAACACAGAGACCTACAATCGTAGTAAATACCGGATTAATAGATGAGGATTTTACCATATCTGCATTATTTCCTGTTGCCCTGATCGCCAGACCAAGTCTTGTCCTTAAGAAAAATACAAGGAAGACAATCACAATGGCTACTGCAATGAAAGCAACTACAATATCTCCTCTTCCTTTCAGCGGTGTACTTTTCAATGTTTCTTTCATCATGGAAAATACCGTCTCTGTTCTGTTCATATTGATCAGGGAGGAACCTCCCATCACTGCAATATTCACAGAATAAAGAGCCGTATTAACGATAATTCCTGCAAGAAGGCTGTCAACACCCAGCTTTGTCTGAAGTATGGCTGTCACAAAGCCCGAGCATATACCTGCAGCCATAGCTGCAAAAATTGATAAAAAAGGATGTCCGCTGACTGCCACTGCTGCTCCCACTGCTGCTCCCAGTGTGAAACAGCCATCAGTGGAAAGGTCACAGACATTCAGCATGGAATAACTGAGAAACAGGGCAAGAACTGTCAATGAACAGATCAAGCCAAGTTTCAGTGCGGTCTCTCCAAGAGAGAGTATAGTCGCAATAGTCACGATGATTTCCTCCAATTTGTATTTATTTTATTACATTCAATGAACAGCAACAGAAAATGTCTGCTGCTGTTCATTTTAATCCAGAAAATATATCAGTCTTTTCAACCGGCACAATGGATTCCATAAACCCAGAACTTATTCTGAATTTATTCAAAATGCTGTCCGAATATCCTTATTATTTCTCTACATCATCAAAGCTCTCTGCTGTAACGATCTCATTTACCTGTGTGCATAACGGCTCGAAATCTTTTTTAACAGTTTCAAGATCAAGTCCAAGTCCCTCGCAGGTTTCTGTGTTTACTGTTGCAGTACCATTATCAAAAGTTTCAACAGATGTTGTTGCAGGATCTGCATCATTCATAAGGATGTCTGCGATCATATCTGCTGTCTTCTGTCCAAGGTTTGCATAATCAACACCATATCCGACAAATGCACCGTTTAGTGCAAAGGAGTCAGCTCCTGTATACTGTGGAATACCTGCATCAATGAATTTCTCATAGATAGAAAGCTCTGCTGTCATAATTGTGTTGTCAGTTGGTGTGAATACTGCATCTACGCCATCTGCCACCAGTGCATCTGCTGCAAGCTGTACCTCATCTGTTGTGGTACCTGTACGCTCTACATATTCGATGCCTTCTTTATCCAGATAATCCTTGGCTTCCTGGATGGCTGTTGTAGAAGAATCCTGTCCGATATCGTATAAAAGTCCGATTTTCTTTACATCCGGGTTCACTGCCTGGATCAGTTTCATGATGGATGCTGTATCCAGATAATCGCTTGTACCTGTAATGTTTGCTCCAGGTGCATCCAGATCCTCTACAAGACCACTTCCTACAGGATCAGACACTGCGGAAAATACAACCGGTGTATCGGTTCCTTCTGTTGCGGACTGCATACGCATTGCTACAGGTGTTGCAATACCTACCATCAAATCTACATTATCAGCCTGAAAATCAGAAATGATCTGTTCCATAACATTGGCATCTGCATTACAGTTATCATAGGACACATCAAAATTTACGTCTTTTTCCTTGCCGATTTCTTCCAGACGGGACTGGATGTTGTCTACGATCTGATTCAAGGAAGCGTCATCTACATAATTGCAGATACCGATCTTGAAATCCTGTGCCATAACCGGTGATGCCATCATCATAGTTGCCATTGCTGTTGCTGCGATTGCTAATACTCTTTTTTTCATAGTCTTTTTCCTCTCTCTACATCTTATTTAGCAGTTCATGGTTTTTTAACTGCCATAGTCTCAGGGATGTTTGCCAATCCCTTGTTACTGTCTGTGAGAAAGAACTCCCCGGATTCCTCTTTTTCCCGGATGTGTCAACTGCTGTGATACCCACCTGCCATCAGCAAATTTTCCTGCATTACAGGGGGGGTGCCATATAACAGATTCTCTTTATATATAAAAAAATCCGCCACAAGCTATCTGTTGCTTGAGACGGTAATAAGAATCTTATTATCGCGGTACCACTCAAATTGACGAATTGTCCACTTTCTCATGTACAAACATACACTCCTGATTTATAACGGGTTCGGTTCCCGTCGGTGCCTACTCTCACGCTTATCAAGATTTCGGGCCGCCCTCGAAAGGCCATTCAACAATCAGTTTCATACGGCTTCCCACCAATTGCCGTTCTCTGGAATGATTCTTGGTTGTTTACTCTTCTTTCTCATCGGTTTTGATGTGTTTACTTTACCACGCTAATGCAGATATGTCAAGAGGTTTATTTTTTATTTTTTTCCATTAATTTTTTCAAAAGGGACGCGAAGGAATGGGAAGGGATTTCGGGCTTAGTTTCGGAACCATGTAATTCTAAGGCATTTGGGAAGTTGCTAAAAGCATTCAAAAAAATCTCAAACTCGCTTCGCTCAGACAGTGAGATTTTTTTGAATAACGCAGCTTCCCAAATACCAAGAATTACTATGAACCCTCAAATGCGCCCGAAATCCCTTCCCATTCCTTCGCTGTGTACTGGCAAATTGACATATATTCCATTTTCGACAGCATGCTGAATTGCTTGCCTTCTGTTAAATGCCTGCTGCAATGATATTGGGACCTGTATATTTCAGGATAGTAATGGATAGCAATGTGTAAACAGTGATGTTTACAGAACTATGTGATAAGTGTTAAAATAATGTTCAGAAAAGATCTGCGATCTGCTATGTGGTAATTTTAAGTTTAAATAGATTATTTATATAGAAATGAGGGATATTATATGTCAACAGCAAAAATGGTTTTTCATGGGAGTGATGTTGAGAAAATATGTGAGGTCTATCAGCTTAAGCCGGAGGAAATTGTGAAGTTTGGGGCTAATGTAAATCCGCTGGGGCTTTCCGAGCATGTAAAGGAACAGCTTGCAGGACGGCTGGA
The DNA here is from genome assembly GCF_020593585.1 of Blautia sp. DFI.6.71. Lineage (NCBI taxonomy): Bacteria > Bacillati > Bacillota > Clostridia > Lachnospirales > Lachnospiraceae > Blautia > Blautia sp. DFI.6.71. Next base: position 90,517 of record NZ_JAJDMJ010000001.1, on the reverse strand, counting down.
TATCCTGTCTTCTTATCCAGACAGAGATTATACTTCACTTCGCAGCACAATTTCAGAATATTGTAATATTCCTGCTGAATTCATCCTGCCCGGAAATGGTTCCAGCGAACTGATCGCACTGCTGATACAGGAACGAAATCCAAAGCATACCCTTATCCTGGGTCCGACCTATTCAGAATACTCCAGGGAACTCTCCTTCTCCGGAAGCACTCAGGAATACTACCACCTGCGCGAAGAGGATAACTTTGTTCTCGATGTAGATGACTTTTGCCGGACTCTGGATGGAAAATACGATTTTCTCATCCTCTGCAACCCAAATAATCCTACCTCATCTGCAATTAGCATAAATGACCTGCGCAGAATCGTTTCCTTCTGCAATGAGCGGAACATTTTCGTGATGATCGACGAAACTTATGTAGAATTTGCCCCGGATATCAATGAGATCACTGCTGTCAGCCTTACCAGAGAATTCACGAACCTTATGATTCTGCGCGGCGTATCAAAATTCTACGCAGCCCCAGGTATGCGTCTTGGCTACGGAATCACCGGGAACCTGGAATTTCTCAAAAAAATGAAAGAAAAACAGGTACCATGGTCTCTCAACAGTCTGGGAGCCCTGGCCGGCGAGCTGATGCTCCAGGATAAAACCTACATCCGCCAGACCCGGGACCTCATTCTCTCAGAACGCACCCGCCTGCTCAAAGCACTGGAGAATATCCCCACTTACAAAACCTACCCGGCCTACGCCAACTTTCTCCTCCTGAAAATCCAGAAGCCCGGCCTGACCTCCCGGGACGTCTTCGACGCCTGCATCCGTCAGGGTCTCATGATCCGTGACTGCTCCTCCTTCGAATGCCTGGACGGCGAATACATCCGCTTCTGCATCATGCACCCCGAAGACAACACCCGACTCCTCAATATTCTGGAATCTCTTTAATTGCTATAGTTAAAACCAGATACCAGCGGAGCGGAAAATATTTTGTCTGGGGTGCATTTGCAGGAGTCTTAGATATTCTTAGTTTTCAGAAATCTGCGTTATGAGCTGGCTGCATCACTGTCTGAGCGAAGTTTGCAACGGAGCGAGTTTGACAAGACGGCTCATGCTTTTAGCAGATTTATGGAAACTTAGAATATCTTAGGCTCCGAAACCGCACCCCAGACAAAATATTTTCCGCTCCGCGTCCCTCTTGAACATAAAAAGAGCCAGAAACTCCCCTTTTCCGAAGTTTCTGGCCTTTTTTATCAGTTTTTAAAGCTATGGATCGGTGCCGGAATCCTTCCGCCACGCTGCACAAACGCATCACAGGAGAACTGGTTCACCGGCATGATCGGTGCATAACCAAGCAGTCCACCGAACTCAACCACTTCGCCAACCCCCTTACCAATTACCGGGATCAGACGAACCGCCGTAGTCTTCTGGTTCACCATACCAATTGCAGACTCATCCGCAATAATACCCGCAATCGTAGAAGCCTTCGTATCTCCGGGAATTGCAATCATATCAAGACCTACAGAACATACACAAGTCATAGCTTCCAGCTTCTCAAGAGTCAGTGCCCCTGCATTCACCGCATCAATCATACCCTGATCCTCGCTGACCGGAATAAATGCACCACTCAAACCACCAACTGCTGTAGAAGCCATAACTCCACCCTTCTTAACCTGGTCATTTAACAGAGCAAGCGCTGCTGTTGTGCCCGGTGCACCTGCATGCTCCAGACCAATCTCCTCAAGGATCTCAGCAACACTGTCACCAATTGCAGGAGTAGGAGCCAGAGACAGATCCACGATACCAAACTTAACACCAAGACGTCTGGAAGCCTCCTGTGCTACCAGCTGACCAACACGTGTTACCTTGAAGGCAGTACGCTTGATCATCTCACAAAGAGTTTCAAAATCCTTACCTCTTACCTGTTCCAGCGCAGTCTTAACAACGCCAGGTCCGCTGACACCAACGTTAATGATAGTGTCTGCTTCTGTCACACCATGGAAAGCACCTGCCATAAACGGGTTATCATCCGGTGCATTACAGAATACAACCAGCTTCGCACATCCCAGGGAATCCTGATCTTTGGTAGCTTTCGCTGTTTCCAGAACGATCTCACCCATCAGCTTAACAGCATCCATATTGATACCTGTACGTGTGGATCCAACATTTACAGAACTGCAGACACGCTCTGTCTTCGCCATAGCCTGTGGGATAGATTCGATCAGAAGTCTCTCAGCAGGAGTCATTCCCTTACTTACCAGTGCAGAATAACCGCCGATAAAGTTTACACCTACCACCTTGGCAGCCTTATCCAGAGTTTCTGCAATAGTTACAAAATCTTCCTTTGTCTTACATGCAGCTCCGCCAATCAATGCGATCGGAGTTACGGAAATTCTTTTATTTACGATCGGAATTCCATATTCACCGGAAATAGCCTCACCTGTAGATACCAGATCCTTTGCACAGGTTGTGATCTTTTTATAGATTTTCTCATTTAAAACAGCAAGATCACTGTCAATACAGTCCAGAAGGCTGATACCCATAGTAATGGTACGCACATCCAGATTCTCCTGCTCGATCATTTTATTCGTTTCATTTACTTCAAAAATATTGATCATTTTGTTTTTCTCCCTTGTATGTTCTCTCAGCATTTTTCAGGCAATCTGATACAGGAAAGTCCCTCAGTGGCTTACCTGCTTAGATTTTCTCAGATTCTGTGCATTACATTGAAGATATCTTCATGCTGGCAGCGGATCACTACACCGATCTTATCTCCAAGGGCTTCCAGTTCTTTGGCAAGAACTCCGTTGTCTTTCTCACATTTGCTGGCATCTGTTACCATCATCATGTTGAAATATCCCTGTACGATGGTCTGGGAGATATCAAGAATGTTTACATTATTGTCTGCAAGATAAGTACAAACCTTTGCAATAATTCCTACGGTATCGTTTCCTACTACTGTGATGATTGTCTTTTTCATAAGTTCTTTGTCCTTTCTACACTGTAATTACTTCTGATATGCAATCCCTCTGTGCCACCTGAATTCTGAAATCACGCGACTTATAAGGGTTGTCACCTAAGGTTACTTCTGAACAGACGGTTTCATATGCCAGTTCCTCATAGTTATTTTCCCTGCTCAGATGTCCAAGGAAAATCCCTTTCATATTGTCATGCAGCAGCCTGCATAAAAGCCTGCCTGCATTCTCATTGGAAAGATGTCCCCTGTCTCCAAGGATTCTCTGTTTCAGATAATAGGGATATTTTCCAACCTGCAGCATACGGATGTCATGATTTGCTTCCAGAAGAAGCGCATCCAGATTCTGCAGATTACCGACTATGTACTCATTATATTTTCCAAGGTCTGTAGCAATCCCCACAGAATGCTCTCCACACTCTACCCGGTATCCTACGGGCTGTGCAGCATCATGAGGGATCGTAAAAGGATTCACTGTCAGATCATTAATCTCAAAAGGCTCATCTTCGTGTATCTCACGAAAAATCCCTTCCGGCATTTTTCCAAGATTCATGTGAGATAAAGCTTCCACAGTTCCTTCTGTCGCATAAACCGGTATCTGATGTTTCCTTGCGATCACGCCCAGACCTTTGATATGATCCGAATGTTCATGTGTAATCAAGATACCATCAATATCTTTTCCTGTCAATTCCAGAGAATTCAATCCCTGTTCTACTCTTTTTCCGCTGATGCCTACATCCACCAGAAGATGGGTATTATCTGAGCCCACATAAATACAGTTTCCGCTGCTTCCGCTGGCAATGCTACAAAGTCTCATATTTTCTGATTCCTTCCTCAATCTGCCGTCTGGTCTGTGCAAAATCTCCGTTATTTACCACAACATAGTCTGCATTTTCCCGAAAAAAAGTCTCCGGTGCCTGACTGGCAATGATACTGACTGATTTCTCTCTTGTATAACCGCGGTTCTCCATCAGTCTCCTGATACGGATCTCTTCATCCGTATGAATATACCATATCGTATCGCAAAACTCCTGATAATGATCTTCCAGAAGGAGTGCAGCTTCCACCACACATATCTTCTGTCCCTGCTGTCTCTTTACAGCTAACTGCTCTCTGATGTACTGTTTCACAGCCGGATGGATGATCTGGTTTAATTTCTCCAGAAGCTCTGGATGTGAAAATACTACATCCGAAACCTGTCTGCGGTCAATAGTTTTATCATTTTTTATGATTTGTCTTCCAAATAGTGCAATCACCGGTTCATAACAGGACTGCCCCGGCTCCATCACCAGATGCCCGATCTCATCTGCTTTCATCACATATGCCAGATACTTTTCTTCAAGAAAATCAAGCACTGTACTTTTTCCGGCACCCACTCCGCCGGTAATTCCTATTGTTATCATCATCACTTCGCCTCATACCAGTTATTACCCTGATGCATATCGACTTCCAGTTCTACGGAAAGCTTTGCGGCACCTTTCATCTCTTCTTCAAGAATAGCAGAAACCTGCGGGATTTCCTCTTTACAGGTCTCTATCAGAAGTTCATCGTGTACCTGAAGTACAAGACGGGATTTAAGATTCTCATCCTTTAATCGTCTGTACACACGGTTCATTGCAATTTTAATGATATCCGCCGCAGTTCCCTGTATTGGAGAATTCATGGCTACTCGCTCCCCAAAAGACCTCTGCATAAAATTACCGGATTTCAGTTCCGGGATCGGCCTGCGTCTGCCAAACATGGTAGTCACATATCCTTTTTCTTTTCCCTCTTCCACCAGTCCGTCAAGAAATCCTTTGATCTTTGGATACGTTTCAAAATATCTTTCAATATATTCTGCTGCTTCTTTTCGTGTGATACTTAAATCCTGGCTGAGCCCAAAGGAACTGATCCCATAAACGATTCCAAAATTTACTGCCTTGGCATTTCTCCTCTGCAGATCTGTCACCTCATCAAAGGGCACATGGAATACCTCTGATGCTGTATGTCTGTGGATATCCTGGGCTTCTTTATATGCCTGGATCAGTTTCTCATCCCCTGACATATGCGCCAGAACGCGAAGCTCGATCTGGGAATAGTCCGCATCCAGAAATACATATCCCTCTTCCGGAACAAATACCTTACGGATCAGTCTCCCAAGCTCCATTCTTACAGGGATATTCTGAAGATTCGGCTCTGTGCTGCTGATCCTTCCTGTTGCTGTAATTGTCTGGTTAAAAGTAGAATGAATCCTGCCGTCCTCTGCGATCTCACCAACAAGCCCGTCTGCATAAGTAGATTTCAGTTTCGCAAGCTGACGGTACTCCAGAATATCCTTTACAATGGGATACTCCGGTGCAAGCTTTTCCAAAATATCTGCCGCTGTGGAATAACCTGTCTTTGTTTTCTTTCCACCCTTAAGGCCAAGCTTTTCAAACAGGATCACTCCCATCTGTTTCGGAGAATTGATATTAAACTCTTCCCCTGCCTGCTGCCAGATCTGCTTCTCCAGTTCTCCAATACGTACACTTAGTTTCTCACCGTAGCTTTTCAGTTCTTCACTCTTCACGCTGATTCCCCATTTTTCCATGGAATCAAGAGTAAAGATCAGCGGAAGCTCAATCTGTGTATATACATTCCACATACCTGTATCACGCAGTGCTTCACACATGGGTTTCCGGCAGGCAAGTGCTGTATAGGCCATGTAGCAGGCCCATGCTGCAAGCCCCTCTGCACTCTCCTCCCATGCTTTTTCCACTGTTTTCTTTCCAAGAAGTTCCTCTCTTGCAGGCAGGATACGACCATTCAGATATTCCTTTGCCATATCATCGTAAGTATAGGAGGATTTCAGAGGATTCAGCAGATATGCAGCCACACCTGCATCAAATACAGCCATCGGATCATCAGATTTTATATGCTTGAGTAATGCCTTTACATCCAATGCACATACACATTTTTTATCATATTTCAGAGTACCGTCTGTATTGACATCAGATATCTCATTTTCCGGATCCTTCTTCACATCATCTGTATTAGATTTCATAATGTTCTCTGTGTTGGATTCAGATACTTTATGAAGGAGCCCTTCCAATTTTCCGCAGAGATAACCTTCTGTGATCATCCCTTCTACAGGAATATAATAAATTTCCTCTTCATTCAGCGCAAGTCCTACACCAAATACCCTGCCATTCTCTGTAACCAGAGAAACACCCGCTGTCTTTCCTGCTTCCGCTTTCGCAAACAGCGCTTCACAGCCTGCCAAGTCTGCACATGTGAAAAACTCCTGTTCCAGCGTATCTTCCTGTACGGCCGCAGAGTCAAAACGGTTAAGCAGATTCTTAAATTCCAGCTGTCTGCAGAGAAGGAAAGCTTCTTTTGTATAAAGATTTCCCAGTTTTGCCTTTTCATACGAAAACTCTATGGGACTGTCCGTACAGATCGTAGCCAGAGCCTTGCTCATCTGCGCCATATCATAATGTTCTCTCATTGATTCCCTGGCTCTGTTTGGCTTCAGCTCTTCCAAATGTTCATGAGCATTCTCAATACTTCCATACTCCACAATAATCTTTGTGGCAGTCTTCTCACCTACTCCCGGGATTCCCGGAATATTGTCAGCACTGTCACCCATCAGAGCCTTTAACTCAATGATCTGGGAAGGTGTCACCTGATATTTCTCGATCACCTGCTGTGCATGATAATCCTCTATGGTAGTCTTGCCTCTTACAGTCTTTGGCAGGCGTATCATAATCCTGTCTGTTGCAAGCTGAAGCAGATCTCTGTCCCCGGAAAGGATTGTCGCATCCATTCCTGCCGCTTCGCTTTTCCTGGCCAGAGTTCCCAGAATATCATCCGCTTCGTAGCCTTCTTTTGTCACAACATTCACACCCATTGCAGTAAGCATTTCTTTAATCAGCGGTACCTGCTCTCTCAGTTCTTCAGGCATGGGTTTACGTGTTCCCTTGTATGCTTCAAACATCTTATGGCGGAAAGTCGGTGCCTTCAGGTCAAATGCCACTGTCAGATACTGAGGCTTCTCTTCCTCGATCGTCCGAAGAAGGATATTCAGGAAACCATATACTGCCCCTGTGTGTTTTCCTTCTGAATTTGTAAGATCCGGCAGACCATAAAAAGCTCTGTTCAGAATACTGTGTCCGTCAATCAGTAATATTTTTTCGCTCATAAAATCCTCCAGTGTCTTTATAGAATGTAATTTGTCTCCATCATTACAAAAATCAATATTGCCGCAATCGTAGCGATCAGAAGGCATATACTTACTCCAAACATCAGCCAACTGGCTTTCTTCTTGCGGATATATCTTCTGGATTTCCGGATATCCTGTTCCAGCAGTTTTTTGAAATCCAGAACCGAATCGCTGCTGTCATCATCAAGCTGCTGTGTTACCTCATGTACAATAAAATATGTTTCCAGTTCATCATAACAGGAAGAACAATTCTGTACATGATCGAGAAACTCTTCCAGTTCATTTAGTGGAAGATCATGTTTAATATAACTACTCACCATTCCTTCTGCAGTTCGGCAATCCATCTTCATTCCCTTCTTTCTTCCAAAAAACATCCAGGATGCTGCGTTCACTATTACGAATTATAACCGAACCGGAGTTAATTGGCAAGGAAAAGCAGCAGAAGCTCAAATCGCCTCTGCTGCTTTCATTGCTGTTCACTCAGTTTTCAGTGACATAACCAAATTTCCGGATTGCCTGTGGCAATGGACTTTTGGCTTGTATATCTTGAGAAAATATCACTTCTGCAGATTCACTTTCCCGGAAGATGTATCTGCATCAGCTTCTGTACTGTTTTCGGATTCTGCATTGTTCTCAGACTTTGTATTACTTTCAGATTCTGCCACTACAGTGGGAACCTGTACAGGTGCATTCAGGATCTTCATAAATTCCTCACCTGTAATTGTCTCATGCTCATACAGATATTTTGCAAGTTCATGGAGCTTTCCGATATTGTCCTGAAGGATTTTCAGTGCTTTCTGGTGTTCCATCCTGACAAGCTCCACAACCTTCTTATCCAGAAGAGTCTGTGTCTCAAAAGAACAGCTTAAGCTGGAGTCTCCGCCCAGATACTGATTTGTCACATTCTCCATGGCAACCATATCGAAGTCTTCACTCATACCATATCTGGAGATCATTGCTCTTGCAAGCTTAGTCGCCTGTTCGATATCATTGGATGCTCCGGTTGTAATAGAGTGGAAGATCAGTTCCTCAGCGGCACGACCGCCTGTAAAGGTCGCTATCTTATTTGCAAGTTCTTCCTTTGTCATCAGATAATGATCTCCGTCATCTACCTGCATGGTATATCCGAGTGCTCCTGATGTACGCGGAATAATAGTGATCTTGTGGACCGGTGCAGATTCGGTCTGCTTTGCTGCAACCAGCGCATGTCCGATTTCATGATAAGCAACTATCAGTTTTTCTTTATTGGAAAGAACTCTGTTCTTCTTCTGATATCCTGCGATAACTACCTCGATACTCTCCTCAAAATCTGCCTGAGTGGCAAATTTTCTGCCGTCACGTACTGCACGAAGTGCTGCTTCATTGACAATATTTGCAAGTTCTGCACCGGAAGCTCCGGCTGCAGCTTTCGCAATCTCATCAAAACGTACGGAATCTGCGATCTTAATCTTCTTTGCATGGACTTTAAGGATTTCCTCACGTCCTTTTAAATCCGGAAGTTCAACAGGAATACGTCTGTCAAAACGTCCGGGACGAAGAAGTGCGGGATCAAGGGAATCCGGTCTGTTGGTTGCCGCAAGGATCACAACACCTTTGGAGCCGTCAAAACCATCCATCTCTGTAAGCAGCTGGTTCAGAGTCTGCTCGCGCTCATCATTGCCGCCTGTAAATCCGGCACCATCACGTTTCTTGCCAATTGTGTCAATCTCATCGATAAATACAATACATGGAGCTTTCTCATTCGCCTGTTTGAAAAGATCACGCACCTTGGCAGCGCCCATACCAACAAACATTTCCACGAATTCAGAACCGGAAATGGAGAAGAACGGAACTTCCGCTTCACCGGCTACCGCTTTTGCAAGAAGTGTTTTACCTGTACCCGGAGGGCCTACAAGAAGGGCTCCTTTCGGCATAGATGCACCGATTTCTCTGTATTTCTGCGGGTTATGAAGATAATCTACGATTTCTGTCAGAAGATCCTTGGCTTCGTCCTCTCCCGCTACATCTGAGAATTTGATTCCCGTAGATGATTTCACATATACTTTCGCATTACTCTTTCCAAATGACATTGCCCCACCGGGACCTCCGCCCATGGAACTCATCATCTTCTTGCTGAGCCACCTTCCAAGAAGGATAAAGATGGCAATCGGCAGTACATATCCTGCGATCAGACTGATCCAGATAGATGTCTGCTGTGGTGCTGCTGCACCGAACTTGACATTTGCATCATGCAAACGGTCTACAAGGTCAGGATCATTCATCTTGACAGTTCTGAAATAACCCTCCTGTCCGTCACTCTCTGCTACATAATAAATATAATCATCCTGAATTTCTACTGTCTTAACGTAATCCTTCTCTACTCCTGTCAGGAAAGTACTGTAATCAGTCGTCTGTACCTTTCGTCCCTCAATTGCAGGAAGTAACAGCACATTCAGAAGAATGATAATAACTGCCGCAATGATATAATATACATAAAGCGGTTTTCTGCCAGGCTTTTTATTATCAAGGTTCATTGGCTTTTCCTCCATTTCGTTTTGTTATGATGTACCATATCACTTATTCATCTCTTTTTCAAGAAAAGCGAGATAAATTTCATAAAGATTTTAGAATTATCTGAACTGTTTAATACGGCAAATAAAAAAAGCGAAAACCTTCACAAACAAAGGCTTCGCTTACTTTTTAATGCCGGCAGTGGGACTTGAACCCACACGTGGTTGCCCACAACAGATTTTGAGTCTGCCTCGTCTGCCATTCCGACATGCCGGCATTGAAACGAGTATTATCATATCACGTTTTTGTCGAAATGGCAAGGGCATTTTTGAGTTTTTTTTAATATTTCACAAACCTCGTTTTAGAATACACATTGCTTGCCTTGATCAGTTTCTGATATCTAGCAAACAGCTTCTCAGGAAGTCTGATAGTTACGGTTTTGTTGACCGCAAAAGCTTTTTTTCCAACATAGTTCAGTGCTGTACTGTTGATCCTGAGCACTTTGACTGCCGGGCACTGGTAAAAAGCTCTGGCATCTATATGTCTGACACTGGCAGGAAGTATAAAATTTCGCAGTTTTGTACACTGTGCAAATGCGTTGCTGCCAATTCTTTTTACTCTGCTTCCAAATCTTATGTTCCGCAGATTCGGGCACTGGCTGAACGCATATTTTCCAATCGTTGTTACATTATTTCCAAAAATAACATCTGTAATTTCTTTGTTCCCGCTGAAGGCATTCTTGTCAATTGTAGTTACTTTATAAACTTTATCATTGATCACAACTGTAGCCGGAATCTGTATCACATTATATTCCGCAGCAAGACCTGTAACGCTTACTTCTCTTTCATTCAAAATCTTATAGCCAATTCCACCTATCAGGTACTTATAGCTTCCACCCTGTTCAGTTAACGGAGCTGCATTGAACTGATATCTCACAGGTTGTACAATATCGTTTTTCTCCCATATACCTCCTGTATATTCTTCTCTCTGGAAAAAGACATATATATTGTATGCACGTTCCACCTTTGTATAAATACCCTTTGCAGAACCGATTTCCCATTTCCTGTGAATATCGCTTTCCTGCGGTTTGAGAGAAAGACTCCAGTATAATGGTGTCCATCTGACATCTCCCTCAACAGGATTCGTATTCTGCGTTCCGGCACCGGTCACATTAAATTTATAGTAAGTGTTGGGATAGAAAACCAAAGGTTTGTCAAGTCCTTCAACGACACTGTCATTTGCACTTACCCCTTTGCTTTCATCTGTGTCTGTTGAAGTTTCCTCTCCGGCTGCCCAGATGAAATTCTGTGTATCTGCTCCATCCTGAAATTCCGCTGCACCGGTCGTACTGACCGGAACTGCTGCCAGAACACCTGCCAGCACCATAGCTGCTATTTTTTTCATTACTCTCTCCTCCTCTTTTTCAGCAGTATATCAAATATATACAACTGTTCAGTCCTTTCTTATAGCAATAGTGAACTGTTACTGTTCTGCTTACAATTTATATCTACATCTTGTATTTTACTTATTTTTCTGCTAAATGTCTACCTTGATTTTCTGCTAATCCTGTCGTATTTTTACTTCATCTGTATTCCACCTCTCATACGTGATATAATCCGCACCCATTTTCCTGAAAATGTCTACCATATCCTCATTCCGGCAAAGCCATACGGATATGCGGATTCCATTCTGATGAGCATTGTTGATATCATTCATACTGATATTTTTATACTCTGCACTTATGTCCAGATCATATTTCTTACACTGCTGTATCATAGAAGCATTCATGCGCACTGTACGGATCCACTGCATTTTTCCTGTAAATCCCATCTCACGCAGTTTACCAAGTGTTTCTATGCGAAAACAGATGAGTACCGGCTCTTTCTGTGATTCAGTCAGAAGCTGCATGAACAAATTCATGGCTTCTTCCGTACGGATTGACTTTATTTCAATCACCGGCGTCACAGAGTACTTATTGCAGCATGCAATATACTGTTCCAGTGTAGGAATAAGATTATCCGGATACTGCGAAGCATTTCTTCCATTTATAATCGGATACTGCTTTATCTCCTCATAAGTCATCTCTGAAATAAGCCTGTCCTCCCCGCACATCCGCAGCAAAGAATCATCATGAGAGACAACCAGAACTCCATCTGCGGTCTCTCTCACATCTGTCTCCACAAACTCCGCCCCATTGCGTCCTGCCATCTCAAAGGCAGGCACGGAATTCTCAGGTGCTTCTGTCTGTTCACCTCTGTGCAAAATATAATGAGTAACTCCATCCAGGGGTTTCCGGAACTTTTCCTCATCTTCCGGTGCAGGTGTGATTTTCGGAGTTGGCGTGACCGTTACCGTCGGCTCCGGGGTCACAGATGGTGCTGGTTCATCCGGCGTCAGTGTAGGCGTAATTTCCGGAGTTTCTGACGCTGCCGGCAGGACGATCACTTCTATCTCTGATACATACCTGTCAGTACCATAAGAAACACTGGTGATTTTGACATTTCCCGTCTTTTTTGCAGTAACTTTTCCTTTCTTTGATACAGTTGCCACCGTTTTATCAGAAGAAGTATAAGTCAGCCTTTTTCCATACTTCTGCGGCTCCAGAATAATTGTCTTTCCTGCCGTTACTTTCACCTGTTTTTTGTATTTCTTAAAAAGAACTGTTTCCGTTTTATTATAGACAAAAACCTCGCAGTTTACTTTCAGTCCACTCATCTGTGCTGTGATCGTTGCCTGTCCGGGCTTTAAACCATATATCCTGCCATTTACAACCTTTACACATTTTGAGTTACTGCTGGTCCATTTAAACTTCTTTGGACTCACTTTTGTATCATGATTCAGAATCTTTACTGTATAAGTGGCACCGGTCTTTACAACCACCTCAGATTTATGCACTCGATATTCGTCTGCTGCATAAGTATTATCTGCCACAGATATTATACTGGTAAAACCTGTAATTATAAGCACAATAGCAAATATGACAGACCTTACAGTCTGCATGCCTGTTCTTTTGTCTCTGTATTCTTTTTCCTTATCTCCCATTATTCTATCTCTCATCTCTCATATGCCATTCCTGATCTGCTGCTTTTATTTCCGGTATGTTCTTAAACACTTCACACTCCTGATCACATTCGTCTCTGATGCAGGGACAGACCATCTTTACTTTTTTAAAATGTCCGGGAACACCCTCATATTGTACACTCCACAGACCATTGTAATGCAGCTGTTTACACATTCCTGTTTCATATTCATATTTAATCATACGTCTACCTCCGAACAGACAAAATTTTTACAGTACATTCTTCTGAAATCACTGTTTCTCCATGCAAAACGAAAGGCACTAACCTTCCAGCATCATGCACAGATCAGTACCTTTCTTTTTGTGTGTTTTTATGTCCTATCTGCCCCGTCAATACCACAAGACAGTAAATTACAGAATAATCACAGCATTATTCCATATCTTCCAGTAATTTCTCATAAATCGGGAAGCAGTCAAATGTTGCGAAATAATCCTTCGGTGTCTCGGCACGGCGGATCATCTCGAAACTTCCATCTTCATGGAGAAGGATCTCAGAAGATTTCAGTTTACCATTGTAGTTATATCCCATGGCAAAACCATGAGCTCCTGTATCATGGATCACAAGAAGATCTCCCATATCAACCTTCGGAAGATAGCGGTCAATTGCAAACTTATCATTGTTTTCGCAGAGAGAACCTGTCACATCATACATATGATCACATGGCTGGTCTTCTTTTCCCATAACAGTGATATGATGGTATGCGCCATACATTGCCGGACGCATCAGGTTTACAGCACACGCATCCACACCAATATATTCTTTATGAGTATGCTTCTCATGGATTGCCTTAGTTACCAGGCAGCCATACGGTCCCATCATGAAACGTCCCATCTCTGTATAGATTGCAACATCACCCATTCCGGCCGGAACAAGTACTTCTTCGTATACTTTGCGGACACCCTCACCGATTTCTCTGATATCATTCGGAGTCTGATCTGGTTTGTAAGCGATTCCAACACCACCGGAAAGGTTGATAAACTTCACATGAGCGCCTGTCTCCTTCTGAAGTTTCACTGCCATTTCAAACATCTCTTTCGCCAGCATCGGATAATACTCATTTGTCACAGTATTGCTTGCAAGGAATGCATGGATACCGAATTCCTCGGCACCTTTTTCCTTCAGGATCTTGAATGCTTCAAAAATCTGCTCTGTTGTCATACCATATTTGGCATCTCCGGGGTTGTCCATAATATCGTTGCTGATCTTAAACACTCCGCCCGGATTATAACGACAGCTGATCACCTTCGGAATATATCCTACTGCTCTTTCTACACTCTCGATATGTGTGATATCATCAAGATTGATGATCCCGCCGATTTCATTTGCATATTTGAATTCTTCTTCCGGTGTATCATTGGAAGAAAACATGATATCTCCCTCTTTGCATCCGATTGCTTTGGACATCATCAGCTCTGTCATGGAAGAACAGTCACAGCCACAGCCATACTCCTGAAGGATCTGGATCAGAAATGGATTTGGAGTTGCCTTCACAGCAAAGAATTCTTTGAAGCCCTTATTCCATGCAAATGCTTCTTTCACTGCCTTTGCATTCTCGCGGATACCTTTTTCATCATAAAGATGGAAAGGTGTAGGAAACTGCGCTGTGATTTCCTGAAGTTTATCCAGGGTGACAAATGGTACTTTTTTCATAATAATCTTTTCTCCTCTTACTTCTTGTGTATATGTGTATATAAATGATCCTGACAATACTCGTAGTTTCCGTTACATTTAGAACAGAAACGGAATTCCAGATTCGGATCATCTTTCTCTGTACGGCCACAGACTGCACATTTGTGCTTCGTCACTTCCCCTGACTTGCTGCCACCCGGGAAGGGAACGGTCTTACTTTCTCCCATTGCTCTCTTAAACTGATTTCTGCGATGGATTTCCTTCGGATTGTATCTGTTAAGATTTCTTGTACCAAGGAAGAAAATAATAAAGTTCAGTAAGGATGCGATGATCGGCAGTGCCATAAACCATGCTCCTCCCATAAAATATCTGACAATATCATATACCACAAGAGCAGCATATACAATCGCCATCCACTTCATCTTGATCGGGATTACAAAGTACAGTAAAACCTTCATATCCGGATATGTCAGCGCATATGCCAGAAAAATAGATAAACTGATATAATACGTTGAAAACTGTGATCCATTCAGATAAGCATCTAACACTCCACCTGTGATAAAATACAAAATAAACGCAGAAATTACTGTAAAAATCATTCCAGATAAAATATATACAGTAAATCTGAATGATCCCCATGTACGTTCCAGCGATGCACTGATCGGATAATAAAAGAACAATATCGCAATCACAAACCATAAAGCAGATGACGTACTCGGCGGATAAATAATCCATGTAACAAGTCTCCATATCTGACCATGCAGGATTTCAGAGACATTCAAACTCAACATGGAAAGAGCCCCTGGATTAATATACATCAATGCATATCCCAGTACATAACTTACAATAATATAAATCGTAAGATTCTCAATCCCGCGATTTCCAAATTTTCGTTCCAGTTTGTCAATAAATTTCATAAATCTCCTTTTCTCACAAAATGCTATTCGTTCTTTCGTTACAGCGGATATCCACAATCTGCTTTCTCTGCGTAATTCTGCACCGAATAACTGCCTCTCAGTTCAGACACAAAATCAGAAAAACTTCTTCCTGGAAAGAAATATCGCTGCAATGATACTTGCCACTACAGAAAGGATGATAACGATAAGAAATCCCCATGGTGTCCTGGAAAACGGCATTCCCGCAGCACTCAGGTTCATACCATACGCACTGAAAACAATAGTCGGAATACTCATAACAATGGTAATAACAGCCAGAACCTTCATGACAATGTTCAGGTTATTAGAAATAACTGATGCAAAAGTTCCCATCATACTGCTGAGGATACCACTGTAAATATTAGCCATCTCAATGGCCTGCTTGTTCTCAATGATAACATCCTCCAGAAGCTCTGTATCCTCCGGATATTTCTTGATACTCTCCACCTTCAGAAGTTTCTCCAGAACCATCTCATTGGAACGCAGAGATGTGGTAAAGTATACCAGTGATTTCTCCAGTTCCAGAAGTTCCATCAATTCCTGATTTCTTGTAGACAGATGAAGTTTCTCCTCAATCTGCTCGCTCTTCTTATCTATAATACGCAGATATCTCAGATACATGCTGGCATTACGGTACAAAATCTGCAGAATAAATCTGGTTTTCATATAGGTAAAAAAGTTTCTTACCCTGCCTTCCATAAATCTTGTCAGAACCTGTGTGTCTTCCAGACATACAGTAAAGATCATCTTCTGAGTCACGATAATACCAAGAGGAATGGTCACATACCAGTCCTTCTCGTTACGTTCTTCAATCGCAGGTACATCTGCAAGGATAAGGGTATAATTGTCCTCCACTTCTATACGGGAACGCTCTTCCTCATCCAAAGGTGCGCGCAAATCGTCCACCTCTATCCCAAATTGCTCGGAAATTTCAAAAATTTCTGTTGCCGTAGGATTCGTCAGCGCAATCCAACAGCCCTCCTGTGGTTCCTGTATTTCATGGATAGCGCCATCGATTGTCTTAAAAATCCTTACCACGATCCACACTTCCCTTCTTTTTCTCGATTTCCCCTCAATAGATTGTTACTGTTTACTCTGTTCTCAGTAACAATAAATCTGCAACTATTCAGAGTTTCTGCAAGAGATTACTGAACAGTTACGTTTGCTCTTTATTTTCACAAAGACTCAAACATCATTATAATTTGAACATGAATTTTTGTCAATTCCAATGCTTTCGGTTTACAAAACTTTTACACTTCGCTATAATAAAGTAGTATTTATTTATAAAAGTCCCGTAAAGTGGGGCGTACAGATTGCGGGAGTGATTTTCCAAACACGCTCTAACTATGGCAACTGAATTCAGGTGAAATATCCCGCAAAGTGGGGCGTGCAGATTGCGGAAATGATTTTCCAGACACGCTCTAATACAATAACAGGAAAGGATACAAATCATATGAGCCAGTCATCATTTGGAAATAAATTTAAGGTAACTACCTGGGGGGAATCCCACGGAAAAGCTCTCGGAGCTGTGATAGACGGATGCCCGGCAGGCCTTCCTCTCTGTGAAGAGGACATTCAGAAATTCCTCGACAGAAGGAAACCCGGACAGAGCAGATACACCACCGCCCGTAAAGAAGGAGATCTGGTAGAAATCCTCTCAGGTGTCTTTGAGGGCAAAACCACCGGAACTCCAATTTCTCTGATGGTAAGAAATACAGATCAGCGCTCCAGAGACTACGGAAATATCGCATACTCCTATCGTCCCGGACATGCAGACTATACTTTTGACCAAAAATACGGATTCCGCGACTACAGAGGCGGTGGACGTTCTTCAGGGCGGGAAACCATCGGAAGAGTTGCAGCAGGTGCCATTGCTTCTAAAATATTAGAAGAACTTGGCATTTCAATCTGCACCTATACCAGATCTATCGGACCTGTTGAAATTGCTTCTTTTAATAAAGAAGAAATCCATCAGAATGCATTTTATATGCCGGACGCACAGGCAGCAGTGAAGGCCGGTGAATATCTGGAAGAATGTATGAAGAATCAGGACAGTGCAGGCGGCGTGATCGAATGTCGTATTACCGGAACACCTGCCGGACTTGGCGAGCCAGTCTTTGACAAGCTCAGTGCTCTTCTTGCCCACGCCCTGATGTCCATCGGTGCAGTCAAGGCTGTTGAAATCGGTGACGGCATTGCAGTGACTTCCTCAAACGGTTCCACTGACAATGATGGATTCACAGTCAAAGACGGTGAAATCATCAAAACCTCCAACCACGCAGGCGGAATCATGGGAGGAATCAGTGACGGCAGTGAAATCATACTTCGTGCCCATATCAAACCAACCCCATCCATCAGCCAGCCGCAGCAGACCGTAACCAAAGATAAAGAACCTCTTTCTCTGGAAATCCATGGCCGACATGATCCGGTCATTGTCCCAAGAGCAGTGGTTGTGGTAGAATCTATGGCAGCAATCACACTGGCGGATGCGCTCTTTGTCAATATGAGTTCCCAGATGGATAAGGTTCGGGATTTTTATCGGAAATAATTCCAATTAATCCACGCAAAAATACCTTCACTTGAATTCTGAGCTGATCTCAGTTTCAAATGAAGGTATTTTATTATCTGCCTATATTGCTGATTCTATGTAACGAATCTGTTATTCTTCCGGAACCGGCCAGATTCTGATACAGTTTGGCTCTGTAATCTTAATCGGCTTGCCGTTCATCACAATAATATTCTTCTCATAATCCACTGTAAAAGTAGTCAGTGTATTACTTGCATGATTAGCCAGCACCAGATGCTTATCATCCGGTAAAAGTACCAGATCTTTCGGATATTCACCACTGATCGGAAGTGTAAACTTCCTTGTCAGCATACCAGTCTCCTCATCACGCTCAAACATGGAAACTGTATCCTCACCTGCTGTTGTACAGAAAAGATGCTTGCCATCATTTGCAAGAGAAAGACCGGACGCTGCATTATGTGTATCATGAACATCCTTCTTCGCACTTGTCTCAATCGTCTGGATCAGTTCAAACGCCGGAACCTTACCGCTTCCATCATATTTGTAAGCCCTGATCTCATTACTGAGTTCAAAGAGAATATAAGCAAACTTACCATCATCGCTAAAACGAATGATACGCGGGCCGCTCTCTCTCGGACATCTCAGGATGTCTACCAGTTCCAGCTTATTGCGCAATTTGTTGACACGGTAAATCTTCACCTGATCAATTCCGTTATCTACTGCACAGAGATATTTATTATCCGGAGTTGGACGAACACAGTTCACATGGGGACGGAAGTTACGCTCTGCAACACTTCCGAGTCCTGTATGGAATACGCCATCCATCAGGCTTCCAAGTCTGCCGTCCTTATGAGTATGTACAACAGTCACCTTACCGTCATGATATCCGGCAACATAAAGATACTTACCGTCAACATCTGTAGAAAGGAAACAGCCTCTCATTCCATCAATATTTACACTGTTGATACGTGACAGATCACCATTTTTATCACGTTTAAATACTGCAACACCCTCATCCTCGATAGAATAAAGATACTTACCATTCTTTGAAACAGCCATGTGGGATGCATTACTTACTTCAACACTGCTGCGTTCTGTAAGAGTGCCATTCTCAACATCAACATCATAAACATGGATTCCCTGTCTGGAAGAGCCATGTGTATAAGAGCCCACATAAGCTACATATTTCTTTTCACTCATAATGCTTTTTTCCTCCTGCTGTCCTGAAGTTTATTTATCATCGCTCACTCTGTTCCCGTCTGCTGTCAGCGAGCAATAATATTTTCGTCCCAATATTGCCGGACGATGTCATACGATAAGGTGATTATAGCACATTTTCCTAATCAGAACAAGATTACGGAACTCAGTTTTATGTATTTTTTTCCAGTTCATGGGTTACTGTCGTTACTGTTCACATACAAGCCAAAATTCTATTGCCGCAGGCAATCTGGAATGAATTTTGGCTAAGTTCTATACCGGATAAGCGCTCTGCTGTTTATTTGGTAAAATAATTTCTGACAGCCTCCAGTGTCTGGTCTATGATCTCATCTGTATGGGCAACAGATAAAAACATTGCCTCAAACTGTGACGGAGCCATATGGATTCCCTGCGCAAGCATTCCCTTGAAATATTCCGAGAAAGCTTTTGTATCTGAAGATTTGGCTGATGTATAATCCACAACCTCCTGCTCTGTAAAGAACAGGCTTCCCAGGGAGGATACGTGATTGATATGGTAAGGCAGATTTTTCTCTGCTAGGATTTTCTCCATACCGCCATAGAGACGTTTTCCTTTTTCCTCCAGATCTTTATAGATTTCCTGGTGCTCATAGAGGTATTTTAACTGTGTCAGTCCTGCTGCCATTGCAATAGGATTTCCGCTTAAGGTACCGGCCTGGTAAACCTTTCCCACAGGGGAAACCAGTTCCATAATCTCTCTGCGTCCGCCGTATGCGCCTACCGGCATACCTGCACCGATGATCTTACCATAGGTAACCAGATCAGGGGTCACGCCAAAATATTCTGCAGCACCGCCAAAAGCCAGACGGAAACCAGTGATAACCTCGTCAAAGATCAGAAGGGCGCCGTACTCATCGCAGAGCTTTCTCAGACCTTCCAGGAACCCCTTTTTCGGAGGAACCACACCCATATTGGCGCCTACAGCTTCCACGATAACAGCAGCAGTCTGTCCGTCAGCCTGCTCCATCAGTGCACGTACACTGTCCAGATCATTATAAACAGCAGTCATGGTATCCTCTGTGCATCCCTTAGGCACACCGGCACTGTCCGGAACACCGCTTGTCATCACACCGGAGCCTGCACTTACCAGCATGGCATCACTGTGTCCATGATAGCATCCTGCAAATTTAATGATCTTATTCTTTCCTGTAAATCCTCTGGCAACACGGACTGCACTCATAACAGCCTCTGTACCGGAATTTACCATACGCACCATATCCACATGTGGAATATGGTCACAGATGAATTCAGCCATCTCCACTTCGATTGCAGTTGCACATCCGAAGCTGAGGCCCTTTTCACATGCCTTCAGTACACTTTCTTTTACTTCCGGAAAATTATGGCCCAGAATCATAGGTCCCCAGGAATCGATATAATCCACATATTCTTTTCCATCAACATCATAAATATGGCATCCGTCTGCGCGGTCGATAAATCTCGGTGCAATACCGATTGCGCCATAGGCACGTACAGGACTGTTTACTCCTCCCGGAATCACCTTTACCGCTCTGTCAAATAATTCTTCTGATAAACCCATCAGCCGATTCTCCCTTCATCCATGCATTTTGCAAGTTCTTTTGCATAATAAGTAAGATAGATCTGGGCACCTGCACGGTATGCACTGACTGCCATCTCACACATAATACGTTCTTCATCGATCCATCCCATCTTTGCAGCTGCTTTCACCATTGCATATTCACCGCTTACACTGTATGTTGCAACCGGCACATTTACAGCCTTTGATACCTCAGAGACCATATCCAGATAAGACATGGCAGGTTTTACCATAATGATATCTGCGCCCTCTTCCACATCCGTAAGAGCTTCCTTCATTCCTTCTCTTCTGTTATGGAAATCCATCTGGTAGCTCTTTCTGTCACCAAAAGACGGTGCAGAACCTGCTGCATCACGGAATGGTCCGTAGAAAGCAGATGCATATTTTACTGCATAGGACATGATCGGTGCTCCATAATGTCCGTTCGCATCAAGAGCCTCACGAATAGCACGTACACGTCCGTCCATCATATCAGAGGGAGCTACCATATCTGCGCCTGCCTCTACATGGGAAACAGCTGTCTTAGCCAGTAATTCCAGTGTTGCATCATTATTTACATCATGACCGCAGAGCACTCCGCAATGTCCGTGTGAAGTGTACTCACACATACATACATCTGTGATATAGTACATGTCCGGGAACTGTTTCTTTGCTTCTCTCAGGGCTTTCTGTACGATTCCGTTGGGGTCGTACGCACCGCTTCCCACCTCATCCTTGTGATCCGGGATGCCGAACAGCATAATGCTGTTTACTCCTGCATTCTGCAGACGTTCCAGTTCAAAAGGAAGACGGTCTACACTGTAGCGGAACTGTCCTTCCATAGAAGGGATCTCTTCTTCAATTCCTGTTCCCTCTTTTACAAATAAGGGATAAATAAGGGAAGACTTGTCCATTCTTGTCTCTCTTACCATTTTTCTTAAATTTTCACTGCCTCTTAATCTTCTTGGTCTCTGAATTAAATCCATGTCTTTTTGCTCCTTTTATCAACAATTCTCATAACTGTTCCATTTTTTGCAGAATAGTTATCAGTTTTCCTGTTTCATCTCTTCCACAAGCTCTATGAGACTTTCGATGGTAGCCTTCTTTGCCATGCGGGTCTGCATACCATAAGCATCTGCTGCAGCTTTGGTCTGTTTTCCGATACAGGCAGCTTTTACCTTCGTATAGTCCAGTCCCTTTGTGCCTTCCACAAAGCCCTTTACAGTGGATGCACTGGTAAATACTACACAGTCCACACTTCCTGTCTCCAGCTCTTTCTTCTCATCGATCAGCCTGCTCTTTTCATAACAGGTTGTGTAAGTAGCAATGTCATCTACCTTCGCACCTGTCTGCTCCAGCAATTCTGTCAGCTTTTTATTTCCGGCTTCGGCTCTTGGGATCAGAATTTTTTCATTTCCCTGAAGTTGTTTTGCAAGCTCTGCCCCAAGAGTATCTCCGTCATACACACCTGGCACAAAATCAGCCAGCAGGTGATGCTCTTTCAGCTTTTTCTTCGTTCCTTCACCGATCACTGCGATCTTCGCCTGTCCCAGGCTGCGCACATCCATCTCTTTTCTGTCCATCTCGTCAAAAAAGATCTCCACACCTGCAGGGCTTGTAAAAATGATCCACTGATAAGTATCCAGTTTCTCAAATGCCTCATACAGTCTGCCATTATCCTCAACAGGTACTGTACAGATAGACGGCAGCTCCAGAACCTCGGCACCTTTCTGACGGAGAAGATCTGCTGTCTTTGAAATATGCTGTCTTGGTCTTGTGACCAGAACCTTCCAGCCTGCCAGAGGAAGTTTCTCGTACCAGGCAAATTTGTCAGCCAGAGAACATACCTTTCCCACAACAATAATGGCAGGTGTCTCTATCCCCTGTCTGTCCACCTCTTCCTTGAGGGTACCTACAGTAGCAACCACCCGCTTCTGTCCTGCTGTTGTTCCTTTCTGAAGAACTGCTGCCGGCATATCCGGGTCCATGCCGCCTGCAAGAAGTCCTTTGCAGATATCCTCCAGTGCTGCAATTCCCATTAGAAACACCAATGTTCCCTTTGTCTGGGTCAGTGCTTTAAAATCTATATCATACTCCTGCCCTGCGCGTTTATGTCCTGTAATAATATGTAAGGACGAACAGAAATCCCTGTGTGTCACAGGAATCCCATTGTAAGCAGGAACAGAAATCGGAGATGTCACTCCGGGCACGATCTCATAAGGGATTCCATTCTCAGAAAGAAGTTCCAATTCCTCCCCGCCTCTTCCAAAGAGAAAGGGATCTCCACCTTTAAGCCTTACCACTTTATTTCCTTTTTCAGCTTCTTCCAGAAGAACCTTATTAATATCCTCCTGCACCATTGTATGGTGATTTGCTCTTTTACCTACATTAATCAGTCTGGCATGCTCCGGGATCTTTGCCAGAACCCCTTCGCCCACCAGACTGTCATATACTACCACATCTGCCTGCTGCAGAACCGCTGCGCCCTTTAATGTAAAAAGCCCGATATCACCCGGTCCTGCACCAACCAGCCAAACCTTGCCAGCTGCCATGTTTCTTCTCCTTTTTGCGTCACAAGAATTTTCTTTTTATAATTTTTTTTATCTTCCCTCACAGTCAGATTTCAATTGCTTTGCAAGAGCTGTTCCAAGCTTCTCTCCATCCTCTGCTGCACCTCTGATCTGACCTGTAAGCCACTTTCCTGTAGCTTCACTGTAATATAAACCGCGGATAAAGATCTCATCTCCGCCCACCTCTGCAAATGCAGCTACAGGCGAAGAACATCCTCCGTCCAGATATTTTACATATGCGCGCTCTGCAGTTCCTGCAAGCCAGGCATCCCTGTCACAGTATCCGTCCAGATACCCATAATCCTCACCTTTGCGTCCCTGCACAGCCAGGATCCCCTGACCTGCTGAAGGAATCATCTCATCCGGTGTAAAATATCTGCTGATCCTGTTTTCCAGCCCCAGTCGTTTCAGACCTGCCGCTGCCAGGATCAGCCCTGAATACTCTCCTTCATCCAGCTTGCGAAGCCTTGTCTGCAGATTTCCACGGATACTCTTTACCTCCATCTCAGGATACAGCTTCTTTAACTGAAGAGTTCTCCTTAAGCTGGAACATCCCAGAGGTTTATCCGGATCCAGCTCCGCCACTCCCTCAGGAAGCACCAGTACATCTCTTGGATCCTCACGCTTTGAAAAGGCCAGAAGCGGAAGCTCTTCCGGCACCTCCATAGGCATATCCTTAAGACTGTGTACAGACAGATTGCTTTTACCATCCAGCAATGCCCTGTCCAGTTCTTTTACAAACAATCCTTTTCCGCCCACCTTATCCAAAGTACGGTCCAGAATAATATCTCCTGTTGTTTTCATAGTCAGGATATTTACTGTTATTTCAGAGCCGGCATTTTTTTCACGGTTTTTCTGCTCTATGTAACTTTTTACCATCTCACTCTGGAGAACTGCCAGCTTACTCTCTCTGCTTCCAATGATCACCTCAGTCATCATTCTCCTCCTCATTATCATCTTCCTGCGCAACCCTCTCCAGGGCATTCTGGATCTCTTCTCTTATCCTGCGCGCTTTTTTATGGTCCAGACCACTGGCTGTAATTCCCACTACCAGTCCCTCTTCCATATAAATTCCCGGGAAATAAAAATCGCACTGCTCCCTGTCACTGGCTACATTAACATAAACGCCTTCCTGCCTGCAGATCCTGTGGATCTCATCATTTAACTTTCTGTCATTGGTAGCTGCGATCACCATATATGCCATCGCAAAATCTGTACGCTTCACCGGACGTGTGATCAGCTCTACATAGCCGGCTTTGCCAAGCTCCATCATCTCCATGGTGACCTTCGGAGCAATGACTCTGATATTTCTGGTGAATGATAAAAGGGTTTTCACTCGACGAGTTGCAATGTTTCCGCCGCCTACAACCACGATATTCTTATCTGATAAGTCTATAAACATTGGAAAATACGGCTTATTCTTCATATATTTTCTCCAGTCCTGCCACACACTCAAGGAAAATCTCCTGATTCAGACTGTCACGCAGACCAAAGATCAGTTTATTTACTACTTTTCCTGCTGCCGTATCCACTGCATGGACCAGATTCTGCCTGTCATCCTCTTCCATAGGTGTTTTCTTTAATATCTTTGCAATCCTTAAATTCAGGTCATTGACTGCCTCATCTTTAATATCCTGAATTCTTGGGATCAGGTCTCTTCCATCCAGCCATTGGAAAAATTCATCCATCTGCTCTCTTACGATCGCGCCTGCTGCCTCCAGATTTTCCTGAAGCTCTGCAGGAACTTCCTCTATACGGAAGCTGTCCATGTCATAAAGTGTGACCCCCTGGATTTTTCCAACAGATGGCTCTATATCTCTGGGAACTGCCAGATCGATCAGGATCAGGTCATCCTTTGTCCTGATTCCCTGGAACAATTCTTCTTTTAATGTAAAATTCGGGCTTGCAGTTGCACTTACTACAAGATCACACTGTGGCATATACTCCATTCTGTCACCGTAATTAATACGCTTGCAGCCCAGCGGAATATTCACAACTCCGCTTCTGTACTGACGGATGGTCACTGTTACATCTGCACCTGCCTCCTGCAAGGCCTGAGCAGCCACCTTGCCCATCTCACCGTTACCGATGACCATACAGGTCTTATCCCTGAGAGAATACCCCTTCTCTGCCAGAAATCCGATGGCCTGATGGATCACTGACGGATTTCCATGGGAAAAAGGAACCTCTGTCTTAATTCTCTTTCCTGCTGTGGCAGCCATTCTGAACAGAACCTCCAAAACACCATCTGCCGCAAAATTCTCTCTTGCCAGATTCAGGGCATCCTTCACCTGTGTAAGGATCTGATCCTCCCCTATGATCTGTGATTTCAGACCACTGGTAAGATAAAAAAGATGCTCAACTGCCTCCTGATCCTTACGCTCTACAAAATATTGTCTGTAAGAATCCTCAGTAATTCCCTTTATCCTGCAGAGGCAGTCATAAAGACAGACATCCACCTCATCATCCACACTTGCCCAGACCTCCAGGCGGTTACAGGTGGACAGGATCACGCATCCATATATTCCATTTTGATTCTTTATTTTTTCCATTGCTTCACCGGCATTTTTCTTTGTAAATGCAAATTTCGCACGAATATCCACCGGTGCCATATTATGGTCAATTCCAATCATGGAAATACTCATAACTTCTAACTCTCCTTCGTATTTCACCATTCCTCATTCATTTCATATCAAATCAAATATCCCACTGGCAACAGGGTATTTGATTTGATAAGAAATCCGGACAGCTAAAAAGCACTGTCAGAGATATCATAATCATTTCCTGTTAAGATGTCAATTGTAAACACGGAAAAAACTCAGCATTAGAGTAAAGGATGTTACTGTTCACATACCACTATCCCGAGACATACAAGCCAAAATTCCATTGCCGCAGGCAATCTGGAATGAATTTTGGCTAAGTTACTGTGAACGGAGTGAACAGTAACTAAAGGATAACGTGACAAGACCTCATTACCGTTCGTTCTGCATCCGGTAATGAGGTCAGAATATTCTGTGTTTACTGTTTATCTATTCTCATCAAAACTTTACATTTCTTTCTGTAACAGGCGATTCCATATTTTATGATTGTATGAATTCCTTCCTGTTCCAACGCCTCAGTATATCTGATATCTATAATCTGCTGAAGTGCTTTTTCGCACTCTCCCTGAAGATTTCCGTCATCTGCATATTTTACTTCGATCACAATCCCCACATCTTCATCCTCTATACGGATCAGAATATCCCCGAATCCATCTCCTGATTCCCGATTGGACATTACTGACCAGTTCTCTTTGAATCCCAGAATCCCCAGCAGCAATCCATGATAGAAATTTTCTTTCGTTGGTTTCTGCGCAAAGGTATCTCTTATGCTGATCGTTTTCTTCATATATTCTGTAAAAATCAACTCTACTTTTTCCGGATTTTGGTTCAGCAGTGCATCACACAAATCACTGACTGTTTTTCCATCGTCCTTTACATTTTCTTTGAACATTTTCAGAATATGGTTGGTGATAATATTTCGGATTTCTCTATTGGGAATGACCAGATTATACCTGTTGCCACTGGGTTCCCCTCTCTGTGTCAGATATCCTGTCATAAAAAGTGTACTCCACAGATTGTCTATGGAAGAATATAATTCCTTATAGGTAAGCTCAGAATTAATTTCTTTCTGGACAATCCCTCCATTTACCAGCTGTTCCAGTTCCATTCTGGTCAGCTTCTGTGGTTTTCCCACACTGTCAATGAAATGACTGATCACACTGTTTCCACTTGTATTCGCCCAGTAATTCTTCGGTTCCAGCCCGGGATCTGCCAGATGATCGCTGCAGAAATTGATCACATCCCATGGACAATAAACATCCACATTTCCAAACCTGTAGCCGTCATACCACTCTTTCACTGTCTCATAATATTTTTCCTGTCCATAATACCGGAGGAGTTCCCTTACTTCCGCATCTGTAAATCCAAATGTTTCATCAAAGCTCTTATCTGTAATGGAATAAACCTTAAAGTTGTTAAGACCTGTAAAAATGCTTTCTTTTGCAATCCGCAGGCATCCTGTCAGCACTGCGAATTTCAGACTGTTGTTGGTTTTTAATGCATTCTCAAATAAATTACGGATCAGCAATACCATTTCATCATAATAGCCATTTTCATTTGCCTTTGCCAGAGGTACGTCATACTCATCGATCAGAACAATTACTTTGCTGCCATAGTGCTTTTCCAGCAATTCTGTCAGTTCACGGATACTGTACACCAGAGAATCGTTTGTCATTTCTTTTTTCTTTAACTGTGTCAGTAATTCGTGATCTGTTTCATCAAGCTCTGTGCTGTCTGAAAGTACGGATAGCCTGCGGGCTTCTTCATTGATTGTTTTTATAAGAAATCTGCGGGCTTCCTCATATGTGGCACCATTGATTCCCTTCAGACTGACAGAAACCACCGGAAATTTCCCCTGATATTCCTCACATAATTCCTGATTATCTGAAATCCTCAGCCCATCAAACAAAGTCTTATCTTTTCCAATCTCAAAAAAACTCTGGAGCATACTCATATTCAGGGATTTTCCGAAACGTCTCGGACGGGTAAACAGGTTTACTTCACCCCATCTTGTAAGCAACTGTTCAATCAGTCGTGTCTTATCTATATAATAGAAATCTTCCTGCCGCAATTTTTCAAAATTCTCAATTCCAATTGGAAGTTTTTTTAATCCTGCCATCTTATATCCCCTTCCATTTATAAAGCATACCTTATTATTGTTATCCGTCTTATTACTTTTCATAATAGCATGAATCCTACTGTAATTCCAGAAAATAATGCAACCTGTTACTATCGCAAGTGACAGTGGCAAGCGAAGTAAAATATGTAATAATATGATTGAGATACTTGCAGAAAATATTAACAGAAATGGAGGGTGATGAAAATTATGAAGATATTGAAGAAAGCAGGAGGGATTCTCCTTGTAATAATCGGAATATTCTTTTTTGTATCTGCTTTAAAGATGATCTTTGTGGATAACCCCAAAACAAAAGCAGCTCTGAAAGACGCAGTTTACGTTGATGCAGCAGATACGATCGACCCGGAAAACGATGGAAAGACAGTCATTGTATGCGGCACATTTGAGCTGACTGAACCGGCACATGATGATGAGCTTGGACTGGACTTTGACAGCATCCGCATTTCAAGTTCAAAACAGACAATGAAATTAACAAAATCTTCTTCCAAAAAGAAGGAGGCAATGACTGACGACGAAAAGAAATATGGCGTTCTGGAATGGAATTCATCTTTCAGTAGCATGCCGGTATCAGGCCAGGGGAAAATTGGAAATTATGCACTTTCGCAGGATTTTATTGATGATATTATGCTGACCAAAACCTGGGAAGATTACGACAAGGCAGCATTATCATCTGCCGGTTATACATATGTACCGGATAACACCTATACACAAAAGCATTTTATAGAACCATCGAACCAGACGACACGTTCACATAAAGAATATGATGTTCGTTATTATTATTCTGCTGCTGATTTCGAAACAGGGCAAACCGTAACTGCTATCGGCATACAGGACGGACAGACTCTCAAATCCGCACCCGGAATCACAGAGAATCTAATGAAAAATAAACTTGACCGCGATGAAGCGATCAAACAGGGCGGCACCCCAGGTGTAGGAGCCCAGATCTTTTCAGTTGTTTCCTCATTGCTGTTAATATTGGGAGGGTTCCTTCTTATTATATTATGAGAAATAAATCTATAGCAATCCTCTTAAATGCATTATTTACGAGGATTGCTATAAAAATAAGATATTGTTGTATCATCAAATCAGATGGTTGGGCGATATCCTCTGTGACATACTCCGTATCTAGTACATCGTTTTCGAAATAACTATACCAATCGCGTAGGATGCGGATTGGTATAGTTATTTACGAAACGATGTACTAGCTTTTTACTTCTCAATTCTAAGCATGCGATATCCAATGCCAATATGTGTCTGGATGTATTGCACTCCATTTTTCTCAGGCTCCAGTTTTTTTCGCAATGTTGCCATAAAAACTCTAAGAGAAGCAACGTCATTATCCGAACATCGTCCCCAAATCTGCTGTGTAATATAGGTATGTGTCAATACCTTTCCCACATTGCGGGACAAAAGACAGAGCAGCTTATATTCTATAGGTGTCAGATGCAATTCCTCTCCCTTCAGATATGTACAGCCTGCTGTATAGTCTATCTTTAATCCACCATTCTCAAAAACAGAGCTTTCTATCTGCTCTCCGCTCTGCATAACCGCAAGTCTCCTCTGGGTGACACGGATACGCGCAAGTAATTCCTCAACAGAGAACGGTTTCGTAATATAATCATCTGCTCCTGCATCCAGCGCCTCTATTTTATCTGTGTCCTCACTTCTGGCGCTGATCACAATAATCGGCATATTCGACCAGGTACGGATTTTTTTTATCACTTCTACCCCTTCCATATCAGGAAGCCCCAGATCCAGAAGAACAATATCCGGATTGTGGGACGAAGCTTCCAGAATGGCTGAAGATCCGTTTTCTGCAGCCAGATATTTATAGTCATGTGTTTTTAATGTAGTAACGATCAGATTGCGTATGGGTCTGTCATCCTCAACCACCAGAATTAATGTTTTATTCATTTAATGTCACCTCGCTTAAGGGTAAAGTAAAAGTAAAATTGCATCCATGAGGATCATGATCTGTCAAAACCAGGGTTCCTTCATGTGCTTCTATAATAGAGCAGCAAAGTGCCAGTCCAAGTCCCAGACTTCGGTGACTATCCGCAACTGTTGTTTTCCCTGTATAAAACATCTCAAAAATATGTGTTTTCATTTCTTCCGGAATTCCCGGGCCATTATCTTCCACACTTATCTGCGCTTTTCCATCTGTTTTCGTTCCCCGAATAAAGATCACAGAACCCGGCGGTGTATATTTTATTGCATTATCAATTAAATTTACCAGAACCTGCATAATAAGACGTACATCCATACGTGCAAGAACAAGTTCTTCGCAGTCTGTCACAATTTTATAATCATCATGTTTCCGGCTGATATGCCTCAGGGATTCTGCAATCACCTCATCCAGAAGCTGGTCTGTAAATTTAAATTTCAGTCTTCCGTCATTCAGTCTGGTAATGGAAAGCAGATTCTCCACAACTCCGATCAGCCATTCAGAATCATCATAGATATCGCTATAAATCTGATGTTTTGTAGCTTCGTCCAGACGGTCGCTATTGCCAAGCAGCATATCTGCATTACCGGAAATGGAGCAAAGCGGCGTACGAAGATCATGCGAAATCGCCCGAAGAAGATCTGCCCGCAGCTGTTCATTTTTGGCCATAACTGCATTTTTTTCTTTTTCTAATGCATTTTTCGCATTTTCCATTGCAAGCGCACATTCATTTATTACAGACAACAGGATGCTGTATTCAAAAGAGTCCAGTGTTTCTTTTTGCAATGGTATCCCGATCACACCGTAAACATTATCCCCGCTCCGGATTGCCAGATATAAACATTTAGCCTGAGGAAAATGGTGTGTGGACGCACCGGCATGCTGCCTGTTTTCACAGACCCATCTGGCTATCTGCTGCTCTTCTGGTATCAAAAAATCTTCTGTGTCCTCTTTTTCTCCGGAAAAAAGCTTTCCCTCTGATAAAGTTCCGTTTTCTACTACATATGCTGTAATATTGCGGTTTAATAAACGGAGAAGCTGTGTACAGGTGACATCAAGAATCTCTGTTTTCCCTTTTGCATTTTGCAGCAGACGGTCTGTATCGAACAGAATCTGTGTACGAAAAGCAAGCTGTGTAGACAGCTTTGCATGTGTTTTCAGCTTTGCTGCAAGTGCTCCCGTAAGTACGGATGAAATAAGCATTATGAAAAATGTCACCGGATAACCCACCGCATAGGTTTTAAAAGACATCCTTGGTTCTGTCAGAAAAAAACAAAATAAAAATACACTTAAGAAAGAGCCTGCCACACTGCAAAGATAGCCATCTGTCACAATCGAAGTAATCAAAACCCCCAGAATATATATGGTTACAATATTCGTATCCGTAAAATTCAGTTTCTGAAACAACAGACCAATTAAGGTGCATACCACAAATATAAATACCGTCAGAAAATAATCCTTTGCAGACGGTTTTTCCATAGACCATGTAAATGACCGTTTCTGATGATTCACATTTTTTAAACTCATCCTGTCCCCCACCTTTTTTACTGTTTTGAAAATTATATCATGGGGCTGTGTTGTGGTCAAAAGTCTTTTTTACTATATGCGGAAGCACTTCTGAAGAGCTCTGTATTCTCCCAGCACCAGTAATTTACTATTCTCTTCCAAATACGTATCCGGAGAAATTGCAATATTAAATTCTCCTTCATTTTTTACTGCCAGAATATTAATATTGTAACGCTTTCTGATATCCAGTCCGCCTACAGTTTTTCCAGTCCATTCCTCCGGCACTTCTACCTCAAAAATCGCATGGGAAGCATCCACCTCCATATAATCAAGGATATGATCATCTGTGTAACGGATAGATGCCCATTTTGCAACCTGCTTTTCCGGATAAACCACCTTATCTGCACCATTGCGTAAAAGAAATTTTTCATGGACATCACGTTCAGCTCTGGATATTACCAGTTTTGCTCCCAGTTCTTTCAGAAGGGAAGTTGTCTCAAGAGAATTCTGAAAGCTTCCTCCAATAGTCACAAAACAGATATCGTAGTTTCCAATTCCAAGGGATTGTAAAAATTCAGCATTGGTACTGTCCCCGATCTGGGCGTTAGTCACAAACGGAAGCACTTTGTCCACCCTTTCTTCCTTCCAGTCAACTGCCATAATTTCATGCCCAAGCTGATTCAGCTGCATGGCAATATGTCTTCCAAATCTTCCAAGTCCAATAATCAATACATTCTTCATGATATTACTTTTCTCCTTCTCATCCAACTGTGATTTTCTCCAGAGGAAGCTTTGCATTTCCCTTATTTCTTCCTGAGAATACTGCATAAATCAGGGTCAGGCCGCCTACGCGTCCCAGATACATCAGTATGATCAGCACAACTTGTGAAAAAACATGAAGTCCCGGTGTGACTCCCAAGGTTAGACCTACCGTGCCCACAGCTGAAGCTGCTTCATACAGACAATCCAAAAGGGGAAGACCTTCGTATACGCTGATTGCAACACCTCCACAAAAGAATAATGTAAAATAGAGCATAGCTATTGTGGCTGCATTTTTTATCACATGATACTCCAGTCTCCGTCCAAAAGCCCCTGCATTTTCCTGACTGCGAAAGGTTGCAATTGCATTCAGAATCAGTACCGTAAAAGTGGTTGTTTTCATTCCTCCTGCTGTAGAACCCGGCGAACCACCGATCAGCATTAACAGTATCATAACCGCTTTTGATGCCTCGCTCATCTCTGAAATGTCTATGGTATTAAAGCCGGCAGTTCTTGTAGTTACCGATTGAAACATGGCAGCTAACAGGCGTTCTCCTGCAGGCAGGTTTTTCAGATCACAGGCAAAGAAAAAAACTGCCGGAAAAATAATCAGACATACAGTAGTCATAAGAATAATCTTGCTTTGCATGCGGTAACGTTTAAAATTCATTTTATTCCTATAAATATCATCCCAGGTAAGAAAACCGATTCCTCCTGTGATGATCAGCAGCATAATTACCACATGTATAAGGATATTTCCAGAATACCCTGTCAAAGACGGAAAGGCATTATCTGCTGTTCCCAGAATGTCAAATCCTGCATTACAAAAAGCAGAAATAGAATGAAAGACTGCCATCCAGATTCCCTTTAAGCCATAATCTGATGCAAAAACCGGCAGCAATAACATAGCTCCTGCTGCTTCAATCAAAAGAGTCCCCTTTAAAATGAACCTTGTCAGTCTGACAATTCCTCCAACTTTAGGTGCTGAAATTGCATCCTGCATTGTACTTCTTTGCATGAGAGATATTTTTTTCCCTGAAAGAAGCGAAACCGCTGCCGCTACGGTCACTACTCCAAGTCCACCTATTTGTATAAGCGCAAGAATAACTGTCTGTCCGAATACAGACCAGTAACTTCCGCTGTCCTTTACTACAAGTCCTGTAACGCATACTGCCGAAGTGGCTGTAAAAAGTGCCTCATGAAATGGCGTCGGCACTTTGTCCAAAGAGGAAACCGGAAGCATCAGCAAAATACTTCCCAAAAGGATCACACCTGCAAATCCCAGAATAATCAGCTGAAAAGACGTCAGGTGTTTTTTCTTACACATTTTTTCCGGCATAAATGATCATAACTCCTTACTAATGATTCTATAGCAATATCTTCATAATGCGTTTTATTATATACAATTGCTTTCAAAGATAGTATAAAAGTCTATGATTCCGTATTAAGATTGTATAAAGACAGTCAATACTTTTACACAAGACGTATCAGCATATGGCATAATCCTATTGATGTAGAACTGTCTGTTTATCATAGAAATCACCTTCATGGTTCCATGATACCCGCAATACCTGTTATTTTGCTACTTGTCTGATTCGATTAAACACACACTAATTCATCTGACATTTCTCTCTGAGAGTGTCATAAATTTTCTTTGTTTCTGATTCATCTGCGCCATTTACCACCAATATTTTTCCGCCTATATCCATAACTACATATGAGTGGCAGGATGCATGGGTGTAGCGGATATAATCTCCATAAATATCATTTCTGAAATTTCCCATACCATACTTCAGGTTTCCCATACCATTTGTTCTGCGATCATTCCCATTTTGAAATAAATTTTCTTTGTATGAGATACTGTCAATCTGCTCATAATCCACTGTATAATCACTCCATCCCTGTGCCTCAACAGTAAAATCATTATCATGGAAACTGATATCAATACCACCCCAGAACAAAGTCCATATAGTAAATATTATGACAAAAACTGATACGATTACATATATCACGATTGTCTTCTTGTTATACTGGATTTTTAATTTTTCTCCGGCTGCCATTTTTTTCTTATAAAAAAGATAAGAATAAAGAATGCTGACAATTGCAGCAGCCATAATGCTCACAATATACAAAACCAAAGCAGCAATGCTTTCTCCAAAAAGGCCGCAAAGCATACATAAGACACCTGATGCCACCCATAATTTTCCACTGAATCTATGAGTTGCACTCCAGTTTTCTTCATCCTGCAATGTCCATACAACCCTGATTCCTATGGTGTTATTCTGTTTCACCTTTGGCAAATAATTTCCTATGATCATAAACAGTAATCCTGTTCCAAAGTAAATTACTGCCATAAACAGATTCTCACTGTCCGCATCCATACTGATCAGTCTTGCCATACCATTATAGATTAACGCGGTAACAGGTATCATCCATATGACCATCCCTATAACCTTGCTGCTCTGCTGTCTGTTCCTGTTGTCATAAAAGATGATTGTCACCAGTATACAATCTGTCACTACAAAAAACACGTTTATCCATATGCTCTGCGCCATCGTAAAACCCACCAAAATTCCTGCAAGCATTACCAGTACAGAACAGATCAATGTACCTTTATATTTTTTAATCATTTCCTTCATAATCCGATACCCCCTTTAAGTCTGTGATCCACAACATAACATCCTCCAATACAGAAGTATTTAGTTCGTAATAAATAAATTTTCCTTCCCTTTTGCTCCTGATCAGATCAGCATCCTTTAATATTGCCAGATGTCTGGATATAGACGCCCCCGTCACTGAAAAATGTTCACATATCTCTCCTGCAGAAAGCCGTCCGCCCTTTAACAAATTTAGAATCTCACGTCGTATTGGATCTGCCAGTGCTTTCAATGTATCCTGTAATCCCAATAGTTCATCACAGCCTTTCATTTAACATTTAACCTAATTGTTAAATATAATATAGTATAAAGAATATCATATGTCAAGTGCACTCTCTTATTGCTTATTACTTATTACTTTTTGCAATTTTCGAAGAAGGGGACTTCATCCTGCCCGGAAGGCTTTTTATGTTATAGAAACATTACGGAGTAATTTCCTATAACATAAAAAATAAGCAGCCACACACGGTAAGGTGCATGACTGCTGTAGTTTTCAGACAAACTCAAAAGTCAAAAACAGAAATTTTCTATTCTGTATCACGGTGAATATTTTCTTACTCTTAACGGAATCCCATTCTGAGCAGCCAGGATTTTACTCTGCTCTACTTTTTCCTCGCCAATCACATCTACAACTGTGAAGCGTACATCATCAAGATACTGCTTGCAGTCTCTTGCAAATTTCAGCATGGCGTCAAAGGACTTCTCGCCGTATGCTGGACTGACTACTTCATTGTAGGAAGCTGCATCCGGCATATTCAGGCTGATGGATATACTGTCTACAGCTTGACAGATTTCTTCTGCAGTAGAACGTTTGTGGATCAGATCAGATAAGCCGTTGGTATTCAGCCTGATCCGGAATGGGTATCTTTCCCTGATATATTTGCTTACTGCTATAAGGTTCTCAAGAGCCATGGTCGGTTCTCCGTATCCGCAGAAAACCACTTCATTACAGTCTGAAAAATCAAACTCATCAATGGCTTTGTAAATCTCTTCCAATGCAGGTTCATGTTCAAACCAGAGATTGGATGCCTCACCGATGGCATCCTCTGTATTTCGGATGCAGAAAGTGCATCTGCATGGACATTTATTGGTGATGTTAAAATACACCTGGTTTTTATATCTGTATATGATATCTGTTGTCATTTTATATTCTCCTCAGTGTCAAGCGGATAAAATCATCCGCTTCACTACTTGATCCGGTTAAATTCAGTTGTTTCATTTTTCGTATTATTTCGCAATATTCGTCTTAAATCCGATTTTATCAAGTGCAGTACCGATGATCACAAACATAATGGCACTTCCACCTGACTGTACAATACTTCCGCTGACAGAGGTAAAGAAGGATACTGTAAATCCAAACATAATTCCTTCTGCAATATAGTATCCTGTTGCTGAGATGGCAAATGCAAGGAATAATGCAACTACATTTCTCTTTGTGACCAGCTTTGTTCCCTTAGAAGAAAATGGAAGACAGATCAGCATTTTGATAATTATGGTTGCAGGCGCCCATACAGGTGCTGTCAGAAGATCTGCCAGGCCACCTCCGATCGCTCCTGCCGCACATGCGTAAGGTAGTGGCAGAAATGCTGCTGCCAGATAGATCATCGTGTCGCCCAGATGTACATATCCTCCGTTCACCCCTACCGGAATGTGGAAAATATAAGCTGTCATTAAAGTAGTCAATGCTGCCATTACCGCTGTGGCTGTGATCCTTTTCACTGTATCGGCCGTTTTGATGTTTTCTTTTGCTGTTAATTCAGACATAATATGGTCCCTCCTGTTATATATTTTACTTAACTGTCCGGCATTTGGTATCTAGTACATCGAATATTAAGTAACTGCTATATTGACTTGTCTGATTTTTCATCTGCGGCGTTGTCGTCAATCGCCGTAGCCACCGCTACGCCTCATTCCTCCGCCTTGCAGATGAAGAAATCATCCTGCGTCAATATAGCAGAAACTTAATTTTCGATGTACTATGATTTCCTGTCTTATATCTGTGTCAGTATCCCCAGATATTTTTCAAAGCAGACTCCGTCATTTCTGTCAGTTCCTTCTTCCACTGCATCGTGAATAGCTCCGCTCAGAAATTCAACAGCCTTCTCCACACATGCTTTCATGGGAATCCCTCTCACCATTCCCGCACTCAGTACAGATGCCAGAAGATCTCCTGTTCCGGAATAACTGCCGCCCTCTTTTACAGAAAAACACCAGTCTGCTTTTTCTTTCTCCAGAACCAGATTTCCCATTCGTGCTCTGCCGTCACTGCCGGACACCTCTACTCCTGTGATCACAATTGCTTCCAGCCCAAAACGCTGAGTCAGTTCTCTGCCGGATGTTTCTATTTCCTTAAGCAACTGTGTTTCTTCCATATCAGAAAACACTTTCACTCTTTCTTTCATTCCGTCTTCTCCATACAGAAGAAGAAGTGCCTCTGTCATGTTCGGCGTAATCACTGTAGCTTCTCTGACCAGAGTCCGCATTTTTTCACAGAGAGTCTCTGAATAGGTTTTGTATGTTTCCCCTCTGTCTCCCATAACCGGATCAACCAGGATATGTGTTCCCTCTGTGCAGAACATATCTACAAATTTCAGGATCAGATCCACCTGTCTGGCATCTCCCAGAAATCCTGTATAAACACCATCCGGTGTAAATCCCGTTTTTTTCCACTCATCCATGATCAATTCCATCCGGTCTGTATAATCATCCCAGAAATAAGATCCATATCCTGTCTGATTACTCAATATTGCGGTAGGCAGCGGACAAGCCTGGACTCCCATGGCAGAAATTACAGGAATCGCTGCTGTAAGAGAGCATTTCCCCAGACCGGACAGATCATGAATTACTGCAATTTTTTTCAATTTTTTATTCCTCTTGCTTTCTTTTATGCTTTGTATTAATATAGCATCACAGTGGATATATGAATATAGCCAGATTTAATGTTTTTTTAAGGGTCAGTTTATTTTTAACCCTATAGCAATTCAAGAATGCCATCAGCATGTTTGAAGGATCGGAGTTTTACATATGGAATTGATTTTAGATAAGAATAAAAAAAAGGAGCACCTGTATCTGGAGGTGTTCCACTATTACAGGGAACTTATCATGGAGAAAAAGCTCCCGCCCGGAAGCAGGATGCCCTCCCTCCGAAAATGTTCACAGGAACTAAAGCTGAGCCGCACTACCATTGAAAATGCCTATCTGCAGCTGGCTGCGGAGGGATATATTATTTCCAAAGCCCAGAGCGGATACTATGTGACAGATATAGCTGACAGACAATACACATCTGTCAGAAAAACAGAGAAACATACTCAGACACCTTGCCGGTTTGATTTTGCTTCTTCAGGAGTAGATCGGGAGAGTTTCCGTTTTGACCTTTGGAGACGTTATATCAAAAGCGCCCTTCGCCAGGATGAACGATTACTGTCTTATGGAGAGCCTCAGGGTGAGGCTGACCTGAGAGATACACTTGCCGATTATGTGAGAGAACGTAGAAACGTGCTATGTAGTGGGGAGGATATTGTGATCGGTGCAGGTATTCAGAGTCTTTTGCACATCCTCTGCCCGCTCCTTGAGCAACGCCAGACTGTTTCTTTTCCCAATCCTTCCTTTGTACAGGGAAGCACTGTGTTTCATGACTATGGATTTCAGGTAGATTACAGGAATAAGGACTGTGATATTATTTATGTTTCTCCTGCACATATGACAAAATGGGGTGATATTATGCCTGTTTCCAGACGCCTGGAGCTGGTGAATTACTCTGCTGCACATGGCAGTCTGGTCATTGAGGATGATTTTGAAAATGAATTTGTGTATCTGCAGAAGCCGACCCCTTCTCTTTTTGGTCTGGCAGGCGGTCAGAATGTGGTGTATCTGGGAACCTTTTCCAGACTTCTGCTGCCCTCCATCCGTATCAGTTTTATGGTCCTGCCTCCAGAGCTGTCTGCACTGTACAGAAAAAAAGCAGACCAATATAATCAGACAGCATCAAAGGCAGAGCAGATTGCTCTGTGCCAGTTTATCCGGGATGGTCACCTGGCAGCACAGACCCGTAAGCTGAAACGTCTGTATTCTGTAAAGCTGAAAGCACTCCGCAGTGCTGTGCGGGAAGTATTTGGAAAAGATTCCCAGATCCAGACCGGAGCCGCAGGTACCAGCCTGGCCCTGACTCTGTCCACAACTCTTACCTGGCAGGAGCTTCAAAAAAAGGCACAGACCAATGGTCTGCGCCTGCAGCTTCTGAGAGAGGCTCCCGGTAAGATTACCCTGATCCTCTCCTGCTCATCCATGCCTGTGGCAGATTTCGTCCCGGCATGTAAGCTGTTAAAAAATATTATTTAACTCAGCTTTTCCAGCTGAGATTTTCAAAGCCTTCCTTGATTGTCGCATCTTCCATAGAGGAAATCCAAAGCCGTTCAAACGGCTTTGTTTCCTCACTTTCGATTTTTGAATTGTGCAACAAGTTGCTGCACAATTTCACAATTCATTTCTTACTTAACAATAATACGGAGTTTACCTTCTTCTTTTGTTTTCTGGTATCTCAATACCCTCTGTTATTATCAATCATATAAAGCAATGCATTACAGATACATGCGGCAACATTGCTTCCGCCCTTTCTTCCTCTGGCTACAATATAAGGTACGTCTGCCTGCATGATCAGTTCCTTGGACTGAACCACGTTTACAAAGCCTACCGGCACACCGATGATCAGCTCAGGATCCAGCTTGCCATCCTCAATCAGTTCATAGAGACGTACCAGCGCAGTGGGGGCATTTCCGATAGCAAAGATCAGCTTCTTTCCCATGGCAGCAGCCTTATCCATGCTGGCTGTAGCTCTTGTGGTTCCGTTGGCTTTGGCTGTGGCAGCTACGTCCTCGTCAGAGATAAAGCAGAATACTTCTCCGCCGTAACGGGAAAGGACTCTCTTGTTGATCCCGGACTCTGCCATGTGTGTATCTGTCACAATGCAGGCACCGTCTTTGATAGCAGCAATTGCTTTCTCAACTGCATTCTCAGAGAAACAGAGATTCTCTGCATAATCAAAGTCTGCGCTTGTGTGAATACATCTTTTTACGATCAGCTCTGTTCCGGGAACCAGCTTTTTATCTCCAAGTTCCTCT
This sequence comes from Blautia sp. DFI.6.71, assembly GCF_020593585.1. Classification (NCBI taxonomy): domain Bacteria; kingdom Bacillati; phylum Bacillota; class Clostridia; order Lachnospirales; family Lachnospiraceae; genus Blautia; species Blautia sp. DFI.6.71. The sequence goes on along the minus strand of NZ_JAJDMJ010000001.1, from coordinate 50,652 downwards.
GTGATGATCTCAAAGCTGCGTTTCTCTATATCCATTGGTTTTACATTCTCCAGTTCTACTTTCATTCCTTATCTCCCAAATTCCATAAATTCCCGTATACAATAGTTACATCTATCACTCATTGGCTTATCTAGTATGGCTCACCATACAGTTCCGGATCAGATCCCCTGCTCCAGAATTTCGTAGATTTTCTTCATATCCAGATGTTTTCTCAGTTCTGCTGCCAGAATATCATACTGGGTTTCTTTAAATGCTGCAAAATCAATTCCTGTCATCTGAGATACATCGATTCCCTTTTTCTCACCCAGGACACGTACAACAGCCTCTGCCACATCTTCCCTGTCAAAAACTCCATGGACATAGGTTCCACAGACATTTTTACAGTATGCACCGTCTTCCTTACATTCTCCTGACACCTGATCTTCAATGGATACACTGTGTCCGGCCTCGCCTTTTAACACAGTTTCTCCCATATGGATCTCGTAACCCTCCAGTTCTGTGCCGGAAAGTGCCTGAAGCTCTCCCCCGAGTTCCAGGAATCTGCCGGAAACTCTGGTTCTGGTTTTCTTTTCTGCAAAAACAGTATCCATAGGAAGCAGTCCCATTCCCTTGATGGTTCCTCCGGCTTCCACATGATGAGGGTCACTTAAGGTCTCACCCAGCATCTGATAACCACCACAGATTCCAAAGATGATCTTACCCTTTGCAGCTTCCTTCAAAACTGCAGCTTCCAGACCATTAGCCCGCATCCACAGCAGATCTTCCATTGTATTTTTTGTTCCTGGAAGGATAATCATATCCGGATTTTTCAGTTCACTGACATGCTGTACATATCTCAGGGAAACTCCCGGGATACTTTCCAGTGGATTAAAATCTGTGAAATTGGAGATTCTTGGCACCCGGATTACCGCAATATCAATAAGATCCACTTCCTGTTTTCTGTCAAATCTTTCTGTGAGGCTGTCCTCATCCTCCACCTGAATATCCAGATACGGAGCCACTCCCACTACAGGGATATGGCTTCTCTCCTCCAGCATCTGCACTCCCGGATCAAGGATGGTCTTGTCGCCGCGGAATTTGTTGATGATCAGACCCTTTACCATCTCTCTTTCATCCTCTTCCAGAAGCTCCACTGTACCGATCAGCTGTGCGAAAACACCGCCTCTGTCAATATCTCCCACCAGAAGTACCGGTGCCTTTGCCATCTTTGCCATTCCCATATTTACGATATCTTCTGTTTTCAGATTGATCTCTGCCGGGCTTCCTGCTCCCTCGATCACAATGATATCATTTTCTGATGCCAGTTTATCATAGGCTTTCATAATATCCGGCACCAGCTTTTTCTTATATTTAAAATAGTCTCTGGCACTCATGGTTCCCAGGACTTCTCCGTTTACGATCACCTGGGAGCCTACATCATTGGTAGGCTTCAGAAGAATGGGGTTCATCAGCACAGAAGGCTTAATTCCGGCTGCCTCCGCCTGCATCACCTGAGCTCTGCCCATCTCCAGCCCCTCTTCTGTAATAAAAGAGTTCAGTGCCATATTCTGGGATTTAAAGGGCGCCACCCTGTATCCATCCTGTTTAAAAATCCTGCAAAGCCCTGCTGCCAGAAGGCTTTTTCCTGCATTGGACATTGTCCCCTGCACCATAATTGCTTTTGCCATTTTTTGTTTCCCCTTTTCTCCTGTATAAATACTTATGAAAGCACTTCTTCCAGTATCTCTATCAGCTTTTCATTCTGTTCATGCAGCTTCACTGCCACACGGTAATATCCTTTTTTCAGCCCCGGATAGTTACTGCAGTCCCGGATCAGGAACCCCTTTGCAACACATCTTTCAAAGAGCTCCTCAGGTCCGTAAAAGAATATATAATTTGCTTCAGAAGGATATAACGTCAGCCCAAGCTGTCTCATCTTTTCCTTCATCCATGCAGATTCACGGAAAATGATCTGCCGTCCTGCTTCCACATATTCTGATTCCTTTAGTGCTGCCATTCCTGCCTGCTGTGCCATGGTAGACACATTCCAGGGCTGGGTGACTGCCTCCATCCGGTCAAGTACTTCCCCGTCCGAACAGAATCCATAGCCCAGCCGCACACCGGGGATCGCATATCTTTTGGTAAATGCCTTAAGAATAAAAAGTCCCGGATATTTTTCCAGTTTTCCCTTCAGCGTATGTTTCTCCGGATCTTTTACAAAATCTAGGAAGCACTCATCTACTACCATAAATATTCCCTGCATGGCACAGGTTTCCAGGATTTCTTCCAGAAGGTCCTGAGGTATGGTGATCCCTGTAGGATTATTGGGATTACACAGGAAAATAATATCCGGCTTTTCTCTTTTCAGAACATCCGGATAATCTTTCTGTATACAGAAATCATTTTCCTCTTTCAGATAATATCTGCTGATCTCACAGCCAACACTGACCAGTGCCTGTTCATACTCCGCAAAGGTAGGAGCAGGAAGAAGGGCCTTCTTTGGATTCAATGCCCTGCTGAGGGAAAAAATAAGGTCTGCGGCTCCATTCCCGCAGATTAGATATTCTTTTTTTGTATGTTCATAATCTGCGATTGCCTCTTTCAGAGGTCCGCATCCTACACGGGGATAATCACTCAGGTCCTCTACACTGTCTATGATCGCCTGCTTTACACTCTGCGGTGTTCCCAGCGGATTACAGTTTGCAGAGAAATCCAGACAGTGATCATATTTATAAACATCACCGCCATGTATATGTTTTGTCATCAGTTGTCTCCTGTCTTACTATACATGTTTTATATTAATAACTATTCAGCAATCCACGTTACCGGAATTATAAAAAGAAACAATATCGCACCGCGCTTCCGATCAGAAGAAATATCACAGCCCCCAGGATCGCTGTTGCATAAAGCAGGCGATTGGAACGTCTGATATCCTCCACCTCCACAGGGCGGATTCCATCTCCTATGGTTGGTTTCTCATAAAGCTTTCCGAAATAGTAAGCATTGCCTGCAAGCTGTATCTCCAGCGCACCTGCCATTGCTGCCTCTGTCTGTGCAGAGTTGGGGCTGGCGTGATTTCTTCTGTCTCTGCGGTAGATCTTCGCTGCATTTTTCACATCCATTTTTACAAATGCAGAGGCTGCCACCATCAGCCATCCTGAAAGTCTGGCTGGAATATAATTGGCCACATCATCCAGTTTTGCAGCGCAGCGGCCAAAATACAGATATTTATCATTCTTATAACCCAGCATGGAATCCATGGTATTGATTCCCTTGTAAAGAAACATCAGCCACACTCCGCCGATTGCCATATAAAGCATCGGTGCTATAACACCGTCTGAAGCATTCTCTGCCACAGTCTCTACTGCCGCCTTTGTAACACCCTCCTCTGTCAATGACTGGGTATCACGGCCTACGATCATAGATACTGCATAACGGGCCTCATCCAGAGTCCCGTTTTTCAGTCTGTCATAGACTTTCATGCTCTCTGTTTTCAGAGATTTCGTTGCCAGAAGCTGATAGCACCAGAAGGTTTCCAGTGCGAATCCCGCCCATACTGAGATTCCATAGAGAATGTGCAGGATCAGAAATGGGATTCCACCGCTTAACAGACAGACAAGGATCACTTCCACTGTACCTGCAGCCAGTTCGCCCTTATCTGTTTTCGGAAAAATCTTTCGGAGTATTTTTTCCAGAAATGCGATCAGATTTCCGATCAGACATACCGGATGATACAGCCATCTGGGATCTCCTATCATAAGATCAAGTATGAAGCCTGCTGCAAGGGCAGGCATACTGTAATATAACATAATTATAAAACTCCTTGATGCCTTCCGGATGTTTCAATATTTCTGAAACGCCCGGAATTCGGTAATTTACTACTATTTTACCACCTCTAAATCCGGCTCATTATTCTTTTGAATTATGATATTCCAGACATTTCATGAGAAAAGCCCTGGGAATCTGGGGATTTCCATAATAATAGATATGAGGATATCCTGCCAGCAGGTTACTGCTGCTGTGCATACAGTCCCATCCTCTTTTGCTCATAGGCTTCGCTGCATGGAAATCACTTCCACAGTTCTCTGAATCAAAATAGTGGAATTCATGAGCCGGAATCTCACCGATCTCCTCTGCACTTCTGCCGAAAACAGGCTTCCCGGCAGTTAATGTGATATATCCAAATCTGGTCAGTCTGGGAGTGCGGAAACATTTTCCGGGGATCACTCCGCAGGTTTTCCGGAACACTCCGCCCATATCCTCCATCTGCTCATGAAGATACATAAAGCCTCCGCATTCTGCCATACATGGCATGCCCTGTTTAACTGCCTGTGCAATCTCTTCTTTCATGGATGCATTGCGTTCCAGTGCCTCTCCATTTAATTCCGGATAACCGCCATAAAGAAGAATCCCATCCAGATCTGCAGGAAGATGTTCATCATGAACTGGCGAGAAATCAACCAGCTCTGCCCCCATTTCCTGAAGGAGACGAAAATTGTCTTCATAAAAGAAACAAAAGGCTTCATCCTTTGCCACTCCGATACGCAGCTTCTGTGGCAGACAATATCCATATGTCTTGTCTTTCTGTATCAGAGATTCCGGCACCTGCAGCTCCTCTGCATTTTGGGCAAGTGCAAGGATCCTGTCGATCTCCAGTGTATCTTCCAATATTCCGGCCAGCTTCTGCAAGCGTTCCCTCAGATCAGAAATCTCCTCAGGAAGCACAAGACCCAGATGACGGCTCTCGATCACACAGTCCTCTACCTTTGGCACATATCCAAGAACCTCCACCTCAAGCTGTTCTTCCACCAGCTTCTTCATTCTGGGATAAAGCATGGGAGACATCTGGTTAAAGATCACACCTTTGATATGGCTTTTCTCTTTGTACTCCATAAAACCTTTAATATAAGCTGCCAGGGAAATACTCATCCCTCTGCTGTTTACCACAAGGATGACCGGAGTATCTGTAGTATCTGCCAGGTCATAGGCGCTTGCTTTCGTGGATATTCCACCCACGCCGTCATAATAGCCCATAACACCTTCCATTACTGCAATATCACAGTCTGCTGCATTTTTTCCAAGCAGGTATCGGGTTGTCTCGGCATCTGTAAAAAAGGTATCCAGATTACGGGATTTCGTCCCGATGACTCTGGAATGAAACATGGGATCTATATAATCCGGTCCGCATTTAAAAGATGCCACTTTCATTTTTCGATTGACCAGTGCCTGCAGAAGTCCGCAGGTGATCAGTGTTTTGCCACTGCCGCTGGCTCCTGCCGCAAGAAGTATTCTTGGAATATCCATCCCTGTTCTCCTCTGTTTCTGTCCTATATTTTTTCAACAATTTCAGGGCATTCCAATCTATTAACTGTTAATCTGTATTTCCTTAACTGTTAATTTGTAATCCCTGATATCTGCATCATTTGTTATTTTCCGGGATTCTGAAGTGTAATAATATAAATGGGATTCTCTCCCATCATCATATGATAACGTCCGATTGCTTTTGAACGTGCCGCACCAAGCTGCACGATTTCATTTTCTTCAAATCCAAACTCTTTCGCTGTTTCCAATGCTTCAGACACAGTTTCAAGAGTGATACAGTTGATCACGATCCGGACCTGAGGGTTCTTTTCAACCAGCAGCTTCACGATCTCTTTCAGATTTCCTGACGAGCCTCCGATAAAAGCATGGGTTGGTGCCGGAAGATCTGTCAGAGCCTCCGGTGCAAGTCCTTCCACGATCTCCAGATTATCCGCTGCAAATTTCACCTTATTCCGGTGGATCAGTTCAACTGCTTCTTCCTTTTTCTCGATTGCCCAGACCTGTCCCTGATGAGCACGAAGTGCCATCTCTATTGACAGTGAGCCTGTTCCTGCGCCCACATCATAGCAGACGGAATCAGCGGTCAGACGCAGTTTGGAAAGGGATACCGTACGCACCTCTTCCTTTGTCATAGGCGCTTTGCCTCTGATAAATTCCTCATCTCTGATCCCATGCGTCTCCAGACGTGTTCCTGCATTTTCATTTACTGCACAGATGACGGACAAAGGATCACCCTTATATTCTGTCAGTTCGCTGGCAGGCTTTGCAAAAATCTTCTCATTTTCATAGGACAGATTTTCTCCCACATAAAGAAGCACATCACCCATCCCGTATTTTACCAGTTTCTCTGCCAGAACTGCTACACCGTCTGAAGTTCCGAGTATGGAAAAAACTTTCTCTGTATAACAGATATGTGAGATAAGATTACAGCCTCTTCCATGTGCACTGACGATTTTGGCATCATCCCAGGACAATCCTATTTTGGACATAAAATATACAACTGAGGAAATCCCGCACTGAATCTCTATCTCTGTATTATTTTGTGCTGAACTATCCCGTTCTTCCTCACTCTTCTCTGATCCGTTCTTTCTCTGTACTCTCAGATCCGCACTGTCCTGACACAGTACTTCCAGAAGTTTTCTGGCTCCACTGTAGAATCCCACATCTCCGGAAAGGACGATCACAATATTGTCATACTCCGGGTGTGCATCAATATAATCCCTGATCTCCCGGCTTCTGTATTCCACAAACACATCCTGTCCCGGACGTTTCACAGAATCCACCATCCTCCTGGCACCGATCAGAAGATCCGCCTGATCCAAGCTGTTCTTCCCCTGGACAGTAAGAAGCTTTTGACTTCCCATTCCAATTCCCAGCAATGTAATATGCGGTCTGTGGGCTAAGCTGAAATGTTCTGTAAGAAATCTCTTACATTCTCTCACAGACATTCCTTCCTCCTTCAGAGGACGCCCGATGATCACAGGAACTGCATCACATTCCAGGGCAGCATCAATCTTATCCTGAAATCCACCTGCTTTTCCTGTATCCTTTGTGACCAGATATCTGCAGTCATACTGTCTGAGCATTGCAGCATTCAGCTCTCTGGAAAAAGGCCCCTGCATTCCTATCAGATGTTTTCCCTCAAATCCCAGCTCTGCACAGGCTTTCATCACATTGGGCAGAGAAAGGACTCTTGCATAAAGACGGTTCTGATAATCCTTCATGCCTGTGAAGCCGGCCAGCTCCTTGCTTCCTGTTGTCAGCAGTACATTTCCCCGGGTCTGATCCAGATAATCTGCAGCCGCCTGAACACTGTCCACATATACTGCTCTGTCCTCATGTTCTCCTGCTTCTCTCAGCACCCTGTAATATGCTGTCTGCGTATTTTCACAGGCTGTCCTGATATTTACAGTCACCTCAGCAGCATAAGGATGGGTGGCATCCAGCACCATTTCCGGTTTCTCCTGTAAAAAGACCTCTTCCATGTCCGCTGCATCCAGTCTTCCGGTCTGAACAGTGAGAAATTCATTTTCTGTAAGAGATTTGCTACCATATTCTGTGGCAACAAATCCCTTTGTCTCTATCTTATGATCTGCCAGAAACCGACAGATTTCGTATCCTTCTGTTGTTCCCGCAAAAACAAGAACTTTATACATTCCTATATCCCCTCGGTGTTACCATCTTATTGCTGATTTCCTTTGTCTGAGAATTACCGATAAATACTGTGGTAAACATATCCACCTGTGTATCTCTCAGTTCTTTTAATGTCATTACATGAGCTTCCTCGCCGTCTCTTGCGATATTGGAAACTGTTCCGCAGATGGTATCCGGTGATTTGTATTTCATCATCAGATCACAGGCTTTCTGCAGGTAATCATGACGTTTTTTACTTGACGGATTGTAAAGGCATACAACAAAATCTGCCTGAGCTGCTGCCAGAAGTCTTGCCTCTATCTTTTCCCATGGTGTGAGAAGGTCACTTAAGCTGATCAGACAGAAGTCATGGATCAGAGGTGCACCCAGAACAGCAGCTCCACCTGTTGCAGCTGTCACACCCGGAATGATCTCCAGTTCTGTTTCCGGATAATTGACACCAACCTCATACATCAGACCTGCCATACCGTAAACCCCGGCATCACCGCTGCAGATCATGGAAACAGTTTTGCCTTTCTTTGCCTCTTCAAAAGCAAGGACACAGCGGTCCACTTCCTTTTTCATTGGTGTAGTCATAAATTCTTTTCCCGGAAAATATTCCTTCACCAGGTCTACATATACGGTATATCCGATGATCGCATCACTTTCATTCATGGCGCGGATCGCTTTTCCTGTCATCTGGTCATAAGCTCCCGGTCCGATTCCGATTACATATATTTTACTCAAAATGTATCCTCCATTCCCTGGCAGCCACTGCTGTGGTCACACCATTTTCTCCTGTTTTTCTCTGCCGCAGCCTGCCATTTCCACTGGCAAGGACTGCACTTCTCTCACAGACATTATCCACACCTGTGATCTTTTTTACAAAAGGTGAGGGAGTAAATTCTCCAGGCACCTGTTTTAATTCTTCTTCTGTATAAGTCACAAAAGGAATCTGCCAGTCCTGTGACAATGACAGGATTCCCTTTTCTTCTTTCTTCAGATCGATGCTTGCGATCTGCTCAAATGCTTCTTTATGAAATCCGGATCTGTCCAGCACCTTCTGCGCTGCCTCTGCGATTCCACGGGCATCCTTGTCTTTCCTGCAGCCCATACCCAGAGTCAGACATTTCGGAACTACCTGTGTGGTAGAAATAAAAGGATTACAGGAAGTATGTACTGTAACCGCAACTCCGCAGTCTATATTCGTACAGTCTGTCCCTGTTCCATTAAAATCAGAGCTTTTCTGTGTTTCCTCTTCTGATCTGTCATCCGTACTGTTGACAGGATTCCCATATTCGTCACACCGGACCAGCCCCTCCGGCAGTTCGCCGTCCGTCGGAAACTCACTGTAAAATCCAACTTTCTTTCCTGCCAGAAGTGCAGCAGAGACTTCCTTTGCTGCTTTCATGTTAAAAATATTGCAATTGTTTTTCTTTGCAAAAACATCTACTGCAAAACGGTGATGCAGGTCTGTGGCTGTTGTGACCACTGGTATTGCTTCCAGAATTTCTGCTGTTTTCAGCGCCAGTTCATTGGCACCGCCCAGATGTCCGGACAGAAGGGAAATGACAAACTTTCCACATTCATCTACAACCAGCACCGCAGGGTCTGACTTCTTTGACGCTACATAAGGCGCAATGCTGCGGACGGCAATTCCGGTGGCACCGATAAAGATCAGTGCATCTGAATCAGAAAATTTCTCTCCTGCCCATGCAGAGGTACTGATCTGAATAGAATCCAGAAGATATTTACTTTTTTTATCCAGTTCTGCTGTCATACCGGCAGCTTCCAGCCCCCGGCATAATCTCTCCCCGGTCTGCTGACCGGTAAGGCTGAAGCATATAAGTGCAACCTTCACTGTTATATTCCTTCTCTTTCTCCTGTTTACAGTAATCTCATAAACGATAGCAATTCCTTAAGGTTACCAGATTCTATGAGTGATGTGTTTTTGATTTCACAGCTTCACGAAATTCTGTGGTAAACTCCGGATCATACAGCTTGGAACGGTCATAGTGTGCTGCTGCAACTGTATCTCCGATGATCATCAGAGCTGTTTTTGTAATATTATTTTCTGCAGCCGTTTTTGCCAGTGTTCCCACTGTGCAGACGAAGGTCTTCTGTTCCGGCCAGGTTGCCTTATATACAATGGCTGCTGGTGTATCTGCTGTATAACCGCCTTCAATAAGACGTCTGCTCAGCTCTTCCAGCATTCCTGTACTTAAGAATACAACCATAGTTGCCTGATGAGCTGCAAATGACTGAATGCTTTCCTTGGACGGAACCGGAGTTCTGCCTTCCATTCGTGTAATGATCACACTCTGGGAAATATCCGGCAGAGTATATTCCAGATTCAGGGCACTTGCAGCACCGCAGAATGCACTGACACCCGGACAGTAATCATAAGCAATATTTTTCTCATCCAGAATATCCATCTGCTCACGAATCGCACCGTAAATACATGGATCTCCGGTATGAAGTCGGACAGTTGTCTTTCCCTCTGCTTCTGCCTTCTCGATCACATGGATTACTTCCTCCAGTGTCATTTTTGCACTGTTGTAGATGGTGCAGATGTCCTTTGTATATTCCAGAAGCTTTGGATTTACCAGTGATCCTGCATAGATCACCACATCTGCTTCCTCCAGATACTGTTTTCCTCTTACTGTGATAAGATCCGGTGCTCCCGGACCTGCTCCTACGAAATGTACCATAATCTGTCATTCTCCTTATTATAAATTTATTCCAACTGTTCAATACTTTCACAGTTGTGAGTCAAAATCCATTCAAGCGGATATTCGCAATCCGCTTCGCTACTTGCTCATAACCGAATAACTGCTCCGCAGTTTATCAGAAGGAGCTTGCACTCCTCCTGATACAAGCAAGTCCCCACCCACTGCTTATTGCTTTTCGCAATTGAAGCAGGGGACTTACTTGATTCGGTTAAAATCGCCTTTGCGATAGGATCTTTACTGTGCCTCATCATTCTGTGCATTAATCAGCTTTATCAGCTTCTCTGCATCTGCAGTCTGTCCCAGATACCCATAAGTATTATTAAAGATCACTGCCCCCAGAAGGATCTGCTCATAGGATCTGTGATTTAAATAAAACTGGATCCTGTCCAGGATCTCTTTCATGGTCTTCTGAAGTATCTGATATTTTTCCAGAATGTCTATTGCTTCATCTGTAGTAGATGCATTCAGGATTTCCTTTGCACACTCCAACGATGCTCCTGCCCGGATCGCATTGGATGCCAGCACTTCCATCCTGGCATCTGCACTGTGGGAATGGGTATTCATGATCCCTGCTGCAACTTTTACAAACTTTCCGATATGAGCAATGAAAAGGATTCCCTTAACTCCCATATCAATTGCCATGTCAATGGTCTCACCTACATAATTGCTGCATTTGATATTTTTTTCATAAGGGAGATCCATATGCTCCCGCAGATAATCTGCCCCGTAATTTCCCGGTGTTACCAGAAGATATTCTTCTCCCTGGGAAAAATGCTGCTTCATCTCTACATTGATACTCTGTACAAGAGCAGCTTCGCTCATAGGCTCTACAATCCCGGAAGTTCCCAGAATGGAGATTCCTCCCACAATTCCCAGACGTGGATTAAAGGTTTTCTTTGCAATTTCCACACCTTCAGGAACGGAGATGATGATCTTCAGTCCGCCCTCATAATCATATTTCTCAGCAATTTCTGTAGCTTCACGCAAAATCATGGCCTTTGGCACAGGATTGATGGCTGCTTCCCCGATTTTCTGGGAAAGCCCGGCTTTTGTTACCCTTCCCACACCAACGCCTCCGTCGAGGATGATTCCCGGTTCTTTTGTTTTCTGCACCGTAGCATAAACCAGTATTCCGTTTGTAGTATCCGGATCATCTCCTGCATCCTTCTGAATTGCACAGGTCACCTGATTTCCTTCAATCCGGATGTCTTTCAGTTCCAGTGTAAGCATGATTCCCTTAGGAGTCATCAAGGTGACATCCTTCTGCATGACACCACCCAGCAGGATCTTTGCAGCACCCTTACATGCAGCTGCTGCGCAGGAGCCTGTTGTATAGCCAAACCTCATTTTTTTATTGCCACGTATCACGTAGTAATCTTCCAGTCCGTTTTTCATGACGCCTCCTTTGCTGCATTGTTGTCACATCCTGTCTGCAGATTACTATAATGTCATTTATATAACATCTACATAAAAAGGAGGGATTTCTGTGTGCAACAAAATCCCTCCTGAAAGTTCTTTTCCCGAAATATCCTCTGGTTGCCGCAGATCATATTTCCTCTCTACAATGAAAAGCAGACAGTATCTGGCTGTTACAGTAACGGACTTGCGCAGGAATTTCACCTGACTTCCTGTAATGCTTTTCCAGAATTATTTCCGAGAATCATTATATAATTTTGAGCAGTAAAAGTCAACGCATTTCATGGCTATACCACCTTATTATACTACCTTATGCTTCAGCCATTTCCTGCTGTGGAAGCGAAGAGAAAATACGATTCCCCGCACTGTCCAGTCAGTAAACATTCCAAGCCATACAGCCATTGGGCCGAAGCCTCTGAAACGGATCAGATATACACAAAGGCAAAAACGGAATGTCCACATAGTGATACAGGATGTGATCATGGAAAATTTTACATCTCCGGCTGCTCTGAGGCCATAAGCAGGAATAAACGCCAGGGTCCATACAATAGGTTTGACAACCGTTATCCAGGATATCATATGGAAACACATTCTTGCACTTTCCGGTTCCATACCACCCAGCTTTGTGACCGGAATGGTTAAGGCAAACACCAAAAGACAGCTTGCAACAACAATGATTTCTGCAAGGACACTTAATTTCTTAATATAGTAAACTGCCTCATCCTTTCTGCCCGCTCCCAGACACTGTCCTACTACAGTCATCAGACCGATTCCTACACCGATAGCTGCAATACCGTTAAGGTTCTCAAGGATATTCGTCATTGCCTGAGCTGCAATGGCTACCGTCCCCAGTGTAGATACGGAAGACTGTATTGCCAGCTTTCCAAGCTGAAACATGCTGTTCTCTATACCGGACGGGATTCCCAGAGCCAGAACTCTTCTGATCATTTTTCCATCCGGACGGATCTGTCTGTAATTTCTGACTACAATAGGCTGTCTGTCCATACGAAGCTGCCAGAGTACCACTACAGCACAGAAGACTCTGGATGCAAGAGTTGCGATGGCAGCTCCTGCCACTCCCATATTGAATCCCCAGATCAGCGCCGCATTTCCGCCGATATTAATCACATTTGAAATAACCGATACTGTCATTGGCCCTCTGGTATTTCCCTGGGACCGGAATATGGATGCTCCCGCATCATAAAGTGCTATAAACGGAAAAGACAACGCCGTATAGAAGAAATACACCTGAGAGGCAGTCATAACATCTGATTCTACTTTTCCGAATATCAGTTTTAACAGCGGCACACGAAACAGCAGGCACAGAGCAGTCACTGCTACGGATATGGCAGTAATGATAAATAATACCTGTCTTGCTGATTTATTTGCCATTTCATGATTTTTCTGACCTATGTACTGTGAACAGAGGATTGCACCGCCTGCTGCCAGCGCTGAGAACGCCTGGATCACCAATACATTGATGGAATCCACCAGAGATACTGCGGATATTGCAGCAGAGCCTACATTGCTGACCATCATGGTATCCACAGTTCCCATCAGGGAATTCAGTACCTGTTCAAAAATAACCGGTATCAACAGGGTTCGGAGCATTTTGTTTGTAAAAATATGTTGCTGTTCTTTCATTTTTTCCACCTGAATCTATTTTCTTTTTTTGATTATACGCTTAATTTTCTGTGATGCAATAGAATAAAATGTATTTTTTAACGTTTTCAGGGTTACTGTTCACCCGCCACTATTCCGCGAGGTGTTTTGGCATGAATATGCCAAAATCCCGAGACATACAAGCCAAAATTCCATTGCCGCAGGCAATCTGGAATGAGTTTTGGCTACATTACTGTAAACAGAGTGAACAGTAATTTTTCAGGAAATCTGATAATTGTTCTTGTTATGTTCTTCAAAATCTGATACAGTAAATCTGTTAAAAATAAGGCAGGGCATATCAGCCCGCAATTCTTAAATCTTATACAAATCAAGAAAGCAGACAGATCATATGCAAAGAATCCTTAAATATATTATCTCCGAAAATACAACTCCGGTCACGATTCTGGACTTTCTAAAAAAAGAGGGGTTTTCCCGCCACATATTAAGCTCAATGAAGAACACTCCCAACACCATCATTCTCAATGGTGAACGTGGTTTCGGACGATCAGTGCTTAAACCGCAGGATCATCTGATCATCACTGTTCCTGAAACCGAATCAGGAGAAAACATTATCCGTACAAAGATGGATTTGAATATCATTTATGAAGATGAGGATATCCTTGTGATAAACAAGCCTGCAGATATGCCTGTGCACCCTTCTGCGGGAAATTATGAAAATACTCTGGCAAATGGAATCGCCTGGTATTTTGCAGAAAAAGGAGAGGATTTTGTTTACCGCTGTATCAACCGGCTGGACCGGGATACCACCGGTGCTCTGATCCTTGCCAAAAATCCCCTCAGCGCAGCGATTCTGTCAGTTCAGATGAAAAAACGTCAGATTCTCAGGACTTATCTCGCACTTGTAGACGGGCTTCTTCCTGACTCCGGAACGATCAACGCTCCTATCGCACGAATGGAAGGCTCCGTGATCACCAGAGAAGTAAATTTCGGAACCGGGGAGTCTGCAATAACTCATTATGAACGGCTGGCGGCAGGAAAAGAATATTCTCTGGCCGAACTTCATCTGGAAACAGGGCGCACACACCAGATACGTGTGCATATGAAATATATCGGGCATCCTCTGCCCGGAGATTATTTATATAATCCTGATTACCGTCGGATAAACCGTCAGCCCCTTCATTCTTATCAGTTGGAGTTTACTCATCCTATAACCGGAAAGGTCATGCTTTTTACTGCTCCGCTTCCTATTGATTTTATTTCTGCCTTTTATAGCAATTCTCTAAAATAATGCATTTATAGCAATCCCATAAATTACTGCAAACAAAACAGTTCATCAGTTTTATGTCTGATGAACTGTTTTGATATGAATGCATATACATTCTTACTTATTTTTCTCATAAATGATCAGAAGACCTCTCAGAAGAAGTTCCTCGTCCAGAATGATTTCTCTCTTACAATGAGGAACGATTTTCTTTGCCAGACCACCGGTTGCCACTACAGTTGCCTTCTCCCCCAGTTCCTCTTCGATCCTGTCAATAATTCCATCCAGAGCTGCTGCATTGCTGTAAAGAACCCCGCTCTTCATACATTCGATCGTGTTTTTCCCGATCACATGTCTTGGCGCATCAATACTGATTCCGCTGAGCTGGGAAGCCCTCGCAGTAAGTGCATCCAGGGAAACCCCTACACCCGGAAGAATCATTCCGCCTACATACTGCTTCTTACTGTTGACAACAGACGCTGTGGTTGCAGTTCCCATATCGATAAGGATCAACGGCACCGGATAACCGGCAATTCCTGCCACTGCATCAGCAACCTGATCTGCGCCAAGCTGTCCCGGATTATCCATCATAATGTTCAGTCCTGTCTTTACACCGGGTCCGAGAACAATTGCATTTTTCTTAAGAATTTTCTCTGCGGCAAGTTTCACAATATTTGTGATCTGCGGCACTACAGAAGAAATAATACAGCCCTCAATCTCTGTTTTTTTTATATGATAGATATCAAGAACATTCTTTAAATCCACCGCATATTCCAGTTCCGTCTTTGTACGGTTGGTAGAAAGGCGTTCTATAAAATATGTTTTCAGGTCATCAATACATCCAACTACAATGTTGGTGTTTCCAACGTCAATTGCTAAAATCATAATTATTTATCTCCAATTTCTTAATCGTCCTGTTCCTTTAACAGACAGAATCCTGCATCATCATCGAAAGGATTTTATCCAGGATTCTAAAAGCGGCGTCTTCTTTGCTCATAAGCGGAAGAGAGATTTCTTCATCCTGTGTGATCAGTGTCAGCACATTGGTATCTCCCTGAAATCCGGCACCCTCCACTTTCACATTGTTGGCAGCCACCATATCCAGATTTTTCTTTGCCAGCTTGGCTCTGGAATTGTCGATCACATTCTGTGTCTCCATGGAAAATCCGCAGAGAAACTGTCCGGCCCGTTTGTGTTCTCCCAGAAACTTCAGGATATCATCTGTTCTTTCCAGTTCTATGGACATCTGTCCGTCACTTTTCTTAACTTTTTCTTCACTGATCCTGGAAGGGCGGTAATCTGCCACAGCAGCAGCTTTAACAATAATGTCCTGTTCGTTGCTGACAGAAGTTACAGCTTCATACATATCCCTTGCAGTCACAACAGGCACCAGATTTACAAACATGGGAGGTTCAATTGAAGTACGTCCGCTGACCAGCGTGACATCTGCACCGCGGAGCATGGCAGCTTTCGCAATAGCATAGCCCATTTTTCCTGAAGAATGATTGGTAAGATAACGAACAGGATCAACAGATTCCTGTGTAGGACCTGCAGTTACAAGGATTTTCTTTCCTTTCAGATCTTTCTCACAGGCAGCTTCGCGCTCAATATAGGCAAGTAATGTCTCAGGTTCCGGCATTTTTCCCGCTCCTGTGTCACCACATGCCAGATATCCGCACGCCGGAGCGATCACTTCATATCCGTAATGCTCCAGAATCTTTAAATTATCCTGTACTACAGGATTCTCAAACATATTGGTATTCATGGCCGGGGAAATGAATTTTTTACATTTGCATGCCATGATCGTGGTAGTAAGCATGTCATCTGCGATCCCATGTGCCAGTTTACCGATCACATTGGCACTTGCCGGTGCGATCATCACCGCATCTGCTTTCTTTGCAATCGATACGTGTTCTACCTGAAACTGAAAATTCCGGTCAAAGGTATCCACCAGACATTTATTTCCTGTGAGAGTTTCAAAAGTGATCGGATTGATAAAATTCGTAGCGTTCTCTGTCATCAGCACATGAACATCTGCATGACGTTTCTTCAGCGCGC
Source organism: Blautia sp. DFI.6.71 (assembly GCF_020593585.1). Taxonomy (NCBI): domain Bacteria; kingdom Bacillati; phylum Bacillota; class Clostridia; order Lachnospirales; family Lachnospiraceae; genus Blautia; species Blautia sp. DFI.6.71. The sequence continues at coordinate 34,128 of NZ_JAJDMJ010000001.1, read as the reverse complement.
TTGCCAGATATGCAATCTTATACGCCGCAATGCTGCCTGTCACTCCCAGTAATACTGTTTTTCCTTCCAGTGTCATTTTCCTTTACCTCTTTCTCCGAACCATATTATTTCTGGCTGTTTCTACGTCTTTATACTTACATGTCAAAATCTATCATAATTCATCTTTGATAACAGGATTCTGACTTTTACAATTCTATTTATTATAGACTAATTATTATCAAAAATGCAATAAGTGATTTGTTTTATTTGCGAAACAATCTGGATGGAATTTTGGCTCGTATGTCTCGGGATTTTGGCATATTCATGCCAAAACACCTCGCGGAATAGTGGTGTGTGAACAGTAACGGTGAACCTCAGCAAGATTACACTTAACCGTTGTTTATAAAGATTTCCTGCATTATAATAATAATCAGTCAGATATCCATAATTTGTGCTGGACTCTACCTGACTTAACTGACAGACCGGATTATTATAATATACTGATATCAACATATAAATCCGGTGTATGACTTTGTGGAGGAATATAGGAATATATGAAGAATTATCAGATCACGCAATGGTGCGCAGCTTTTATCAGACAGCAGGTACAGGAAGGAGACTTCTGTATTGATGCTACAATGGGAAACGGAAATGATACGCTTCTGCTTTCGCAGCTATGCGGAGAATCAGGAAAGGTTCTTGCCTTTGATATTCAGGAGCAGGCACTGACTGCAACCCAAAAGAGACTGAACGCCGGACATGTTCCGGAAAATTACAGACTGCTTCTGGAATCTCACGCAAATATGGCAGAATATGCCACACCAGACAGTGTAAGCTGCATTGTATTTAATTTTGGTTATCTTCCCGGTGGAGATCATTCACTTGCAACCAGAGGTGAAACCAGCATTCAGGCATTGACCCAGGCTTTAACCCTTCTGAAAAAAGGCGGAATGATTTCTCTTTGCATCTACAGTGGCGGCGATTCCGGATTTGAAGAGCGGGATCAGATCCTTGACTGGCTGAAAAACCTTGATCCCCATCAATATCTGGTAATCAAAAGCGAATATTATAATCGCCCCAACAACCCACCGATACCAGTGCTGATAATTAAAAATTAACTGTATCTGTTCCAAAAAGCAGCAGAAAAGATTTTTCATATCTCTCCTGCTGCTTCTTGTTATGCCTTTTCTTCAATTTTAGTTTGCTCTCCGGGCACTTATACTTCGATTTCTGTTTTACTTAATCTGTAATGGTAATCTTCTCAATAACCGGCTGCTGATCTGACGGGATTGTTCCATTGTCGTCTGTCGGTTTTGCATCCTCGCAGATCTTATCAACAATATCCATGCCTTCTGTCACATGGCCAAATCCTGCATAATCTCCGTCCAGGAATGTACTGTCTGCCTGAACAATAAAGAACTGCGAGCTTGCGCTGTCCGGATCACTGGCTCTTGCCATGGAAATAGTCCCTCTTGTGTGGGAAATATCATTGTCTACTCCATTGTTGCTGAACTCACCCTTAATATTCTCTTTTGATCCACCTGTTCCGTCTCCGTTGGGATCACCACCCTGGATCATGAATCCATCCATGATACGGTGGAATGTCAGTCCGTCATAAAAACCTTCCTGTGCGAGTTTCACGAAATTTGTCACTGTGATCGGTGCTGTATCTGCATCCAGTTCCACATCAATCGTACCGTAATCCTTTACTTCAATCTCTGCGTGATGAATTCCTGTCAATTCTTTGGAAGTATCCAGAAGCACACTGGTTGTACTGCTGTCTGAAGAATCTTTATTTTCAGAATCTGTATCAGCAGAATCACTCTTTTCATCAGAACCATCAGAAAATCCGGCTTTTTCTGCCTCTTCTTCACTTGCTACATTATCACTGTCAGAAGAAGCAGCTTTTGTCTCCGTCTCTTCCTGAGAAGAAGTCTCCTCTTTCGCTGTTTCCTCTGTTTTTGTACTCTCTTCTGTTTTATCACTGCTGCCACATCCTGCCAGTAAACCTGCTGACATAGCTGTAACACAAAGTGCTGCCAGTAATTTTCTTTTCATTTTCCTTTACCTCCGAAATCATTTACAACAATCTGATTATAACCTATCTCAGAAAAAAAACAACTCTTTTCACAAAATGTTCAGATTGTGAATGTTTCCTGTGTTTACTTCTTTCTGATTGCCTGTTAAAATGTATATGGCTGTTCAGTTCTGTACCTTCCCTTTTTGCAGTGAAACCGGAACAACAGACTGATGAACAGTCAGAATATATCTGCAAAAGAAAGCGAGGAATCCAAAATGGAAAAAATAACAAGTTTTACCATTGACCATATCAAATTACAGCCTGGAATTTATGTTTCACGTAAGGATCCGGTTGGCGACAGTATGATCACTACCTTCGATATCCGTATGACTTCTCCTAACGAAGAACCTGTGATGAATACTGCTGAACTTCACACGATCGAGCATCTGGCAGCAACATTCCTGAGAAATCATAAAGAGTTCGGCTCTAAAATGATCTACTGGGGACCGATGGGATGCCGTACAGGCAATTATCTTCTTTTAAATGGAGATTATGAGTCCAAGGATATCGTTCCGCTTATGATCGAGACTTTTGAATTTATACGTGATTTTGAAGGTGAAGTTCCGGGAGCATCTGCAAAAGACTGCGGAAATTATCTGGATATGAATCTGCCTATGGCAAAATATCTGGCAGAAAAATTTCTGGATGAGGTTCTTTATGATATCAAGCCGGACAGACTTATTTATCCACAGTAACATTCTACAGTATTATAGCAATCCTCATAAACAACACACCGAAAAAGATTTCTATCGTATTTTTCAGACAAAAAAAGCAGAAGCTGACAGGTCATTATCCTCTGCAGCTTCTGCTTTTACTTATACATTTCTGTCAACATTTTTCCAAAAAAGCCTTTATTGTACCTCTCATAGAAATATATTTAAAGAGGACTGATACAAATTTTTATATCATCAGATTATTCTGCACTTTCATCATAAGACGTATCTGCTGATGTATCTGCTGCAGTCTCACCTGCGTCTGCTGCCGGAGCTGTTGTTGTCACAAAATCTCCGCTTGCATAACAGGTCTGTCCATTATAATCCACACGAATCCATCCATTCTCGCATACACCTGTACTGTTCAGCTGAGTTCCGGCTGCCACACTTGAAATCAGATCTGCATCTGCACTTGCATCAGAACGAAGATTTAATTCTGATGACGCATAATAGGTATCGGATTTCACTTCTACTTTTACACCACTGGCTGTCTGCTCTGCTGCCGGCGTCGGTGTTGCTTCCGGTGTTGGTGTTGCCTCTGAAGCCTCAGGAGTAGGTGTGACTTCCGGTGTTGGTGTTACTTTAACGATCATAACGCTGGAATCAATAGTAGGATCAAATCCGCATCCCTGAGCAGCAAATGCAAGTCCCAGTACAAGAACCAGCCAAAGTGATTTCTTCATAAGTAGTTTCCTCCTTTATCAAACACGCTCTGTCCCCTCGTGTTTTCTGTGTTCGCTTTATGTATTAATATACACGATTCTTACAGATAATTCAAGTATGCGTTTTGTCCTGCTTTGTCTGCTTTCTTCCATTTGCGCGGAATTGCTGCAGGGTTACTGTTCACTCCGTTCTCAGTAACGTAGCCAAAATTCATTCCAGATTGCCTGTGGCAATGGAATTTTGGCTTGTATGTCTCGGGATTTTGGCATATTCATGCCAAAACACCTCGCAGGATAGTGATATGTGAACAGTAACGCTGTAGGTTCTGTGTTTATCTACAACAATTCATAAAGGACTTCCACCTCGCCGCCACAGATCATTCCCAGATTCGCACCGCCCTGGTTAGACAGATTATATTTTCTGATTTCACCATGCTGCGCTTCTGGTGCATATTTCAAAGCCTGAAATTCTACATTTCCGCCTCCGATGCTTCCATATGAATTCCCGTCTTTATCAATAAACATTTTACTTCCTGTCCCTCTTGGAGAAGAACCACTCTTGGATATGATCGTGATCATAATTCCATTTTCTTTTTTCCTGACAGCATCCTCCACAGCTCCATCAATATAAGAAACATCATACCTGTTCTTTTCCTGAACGATCTCCGCAGCAATACTTACAGCAATCTCTGCCGGCATATGTCCTCCGATCGGCAATCCAATCGGTGCATGGATACTGTTGAGCTGTTCTTCGCTGAAACCTTCTCCGAGTAATTTTTCTCTGGTCAGTTTTACCTTATTTTTACTGCCGATCATTCCCAGATAAGTATAAGGGCGTCTCAGGATCTGTCTGGCACAGGCACTGTCTCCGAGATGACCTCTTGTCACGATCACATAATAAGCATTTTCATAGGCCGGTATTTTGTCTGAAAGTTTATCATAGCTGCCTTTGATCAGCCGATCGGCATCCGGAAATCTCTCTGAAGTCACAAAATCTTCTCTGTCATCCATAACAGTCACATGAAATCCCAGCATTTTTCCGATTTTTGCAACAGGCTGCGAAACATGTCCGCCTCCAAAAATGATAAGCTGCGGATTTTTCACATAAATTTCCACAAAGAAATCTACATCTCCCATATGAACAACTTTTGTCTCCTGGCACTCCGCCAGATCAGCTTCATATTTTTTCCAGAAATCTGCTGTATTTTCATCGGATGATAAACAATGGTTTTCTTTTATCAGACATTTTTCGCCCTTATGATTCCCGTTTAAAACCATTGCTGTTTTTACTTTTCCTGTTTCTTCCAAAATTTGATAAATTTTTCTGTACATAACTCTCTCCTGTTTCGATATAAAATACCTTTTGACCATGACATCATTATATATTATAATTGACAGAAAAAGGGGGATTATTATGAAAAAAAACTTTTTTCTACACAGTCTGCCCTTCAGACTGCTTGTCGGCGTGGCTTTTGGAATCTGTATCGGACTTCTTCTTAATATAATAGATGAATCTGCCATTACGACTGCAGTACTGAATGTGGTTGTAACATCGAAGTATATTCTTGGTCAGCTGATCAGCTTTTCTGTTCCGCTGATCATCATTGGATTTATCGCACCATCTATTACCAGACTCGGAAACAATGCTTCCAGAATGTTAGGTGTTGCAGTCAGTATTGCTTATGCTTCCTCACTGGGAGCTGCTTTATTCTCTGCATTATCCGGATACCTGCTGATCCCACATTTATCCTTCAGCTCCACTGCCAGTCATCTCAAAGCTTTGCCGGATGTAGTTTTTGAACTTTCCATTCCACAGATAATGCCTGTCATGAGTGCACTTGTACTGGCCATTATGCTGGGACTTGCATCTGCATGGACAAAAGCCAGTCTGATTTCTTCTTTTCTTGAAGAATTCCAGAAGATCATACTGGCTATTGTATCAAGAGTCATTATTCCGATTCTCCCATACTTCATCGGACTGACTTTCTGTTCACTGGCATACGAAGGAACAATCACCAGACAGCTTCCTGTATTCCTTCAGGTAATCGTCATTGTTCTGATCGGACATTTTATCTGGATAGCTCTTCTATATATACTTGCAGGAATTTATTCCAGAGAAAATCCTCTGAAAGTTGTGAAACATTATGGTCCCGCCTACCTCACAGCCATAGGTACCATGTCATCTGCTGCCACACTGCCGGTCGCCCTCCAATGCGCACACAGGGCAAAACCTCTCCGAAAGGATCTGGTAGATTTTGGTATTCCGCTGTTTGCCAATATTCATCTCTGTGGTTCTGTCCTCACAGAAGTATTCTTCTGTATGGCAATCTCCAAAATTCTTTATGGTGCAGTTCCTGCGCCGGGGGCCATGGTTCTTTTCTGTGTCCTGCTTGGAATTTTTGCCATTGGTGCTCCGGGTGTACCGGGAGGCACTGTTATGGCATCTCTCGGTATTATCACCGGTATCCTGAAATTCGGCGATTCTGCTACAGCTCTGATGCTGACTATCTTTGCCCTTCAGGACAGTTTTGGGACAGCCTGTAACGTAACAGGCGATGGTGCCCTGACTCTGATTCTTACCGGATATGCCAGATACCACAATATCAGAGAACAGAAATTGCAATAAAAGTTCAAAATACCATCATATCTGTCTTTTTTCTCAGATATGATGGCCTTCATTTTCTTACGGACGAATCACCTTATCTGCACCTGTCATACGCTCTGCAATCGTATACATATCGGTAACTTTTCCAACCATCAGTTTCTCCATCAGTCCATAATGCTTCAGGCAGGTACCGCAGGTCAGGATTTCCACGCCCTCTTCTTCCATCTTTTTCAGATCTTCCAGACTTTCAGAGTCTTCTGTTGTAAGTTTTGCACCTCCATTATAGAAAAGGATTGTATCCGGATGTGTTTCCATCTGAGAAAGGGCATAGATAAATCCTTTGATCAAAATCTTTCCCAGTTCATCATCACCATTTCCCATAACATTTGAGGAGATTACCGCTACCGTCACTTTTTTATGCGGTGCTTCGCAGACAAATTCCTCTTCTTCCAAGGTACCACCTGTCTGTTCAGTCTTTACTGCCATCTTCACCTGATACTTTTTGTCTCCCAGTTTTTCAGATACAAACGTACAGCCTGTTTTATTTGCAAGTCTGCTCAGATTATTCACTGCGGTTTCATTATCGATCAGAATTTCAATCTCATCACCGACTGCCGCATTATCAATAACCTTCTTTGTCATCACTACCGGAATCGGGCACTGTTTTCCCATTGCATTTACTTCATGTTTCATTTTCTGTCACCTCTTGTTATTCTTTATATTCACTGCTTATTACCGCGTTTAATATATTTTCCTGTTTTCTCCAGAATTACTTTTCCATCCTGCACCACATGAGCTCCTCTTAAATATACGCTGTCAATATCTCCATGAAGCTTAAATCCCTCATATGGATTATTATCCGTATGATACAGATGTGTCTTTGCAGAGATAACGTTTTCCTTCTCAGGATCAAATACAACAATATCTGCATCACTTCCCTCACGTATCACGCCCTTATTGGGATACACTCCGTAAAGTTTAGCTGCATTCTCACTTAACAGACGGCACATCTGTTCCTGCGTGATCCTGCCTGTGCGTACACCGTATGTATAAAGCAGAGTTCCTCTCGTCTGTACTCCCGGCAGCCCTCCCGGAATCTTCGTGAAATCATCTTTACCAAGAGCTTTCTGCTCCATTGTAAAGCTGCACTGGTCAGTTGCAACCGTCTGGATCTGATCATTCGCCAGTGCTTTCCACAGGCAGTCCTGATCTGCTTTCTTACGGATTGGAGGTGCACACACGTATTTGGCACCTTCAAAATCCGGTTTTGAATATACACTGTCATCCAGAAGCAGATACTGCGGACAGGTTTCCGCATATACCTTTTGTCCGTTCATTCTGGCACGCATCACTTCTTCAAATGCTTTCCGGTTGGTAAGATGTACTACCATTACAGGAGCATCTGCTGCATCTGCGATCACAAGAAGGCGGTGAACTGCCTCTGCCTCCATAATATCCGGACGCACCAACGGGTGATTCTCAGGTCCCAGACGTCCCTCTTTTTTGGCTTCTGCGATCAACGCATCGATTGCCCCTGCATTCTCACAATGTACCCCTGCAAAACATCCGTATTCATTTAATTTCTTAATAATCTTATAAAGGTCACCGTCATCTACGATCATTGCCGGATAAGTCATGTAAAGCTTAAAACTGGTAATCCCTTCATTGATCATATCCTGTATTTCTCTCTCAGTTTCCTCATTCCATTCCACAACAGACATATGGAAAGAATAATCACAGGAACATTTCCCATCTGCTTTCTTATGCCACTTCTCAAGGCCTTCCTTCAGCGTATGACCACCTTTATCCTGAGACGCATAATCGATCACCAGAGTTGTTCCTCCTGCAATGGCAGCTCTTGTTCCTGTTTCAAAATCATCTGCCGTCACTGTTCCTGCCACTTCCAGGTCAAAATGTGTATGTCCGTCTATAAATCCCGGAAAAAGCAGCTTACCGTTTACATCAACTACCTGTGCATCCTCTGCTTCCAGATTCCGGCCTACTTTTACAATCTTCTCTCCATCTATAAGAACATCTTCTATAACAGACATATCCCCCGATACTACTGTACCATTCTTCAGTAAAGTTTTCACTGTTTCTGACACCCCTTTCTTTATTATAAGTTAGGGACAAAAAGTATTTTACCCCTAGAGCGTGTCTGAAAAATCATTCCCACAATCTGAACGCCCCACTTTGCGGGATATTTCACCCGAATTCAGTTGCCGTAGCCCACTACGGCGCCCTCATCCGGGCAAAATATCCCACAAATTGTGACGCACATCTTGCAGAAAGCCTTTTTCAGACACGCTCTAACTTATCGCAATTCTCATGTTTAAAATATACCACGATTCCTATATCACTTCAATGATTTATGATTATAATCACAAATTTTTTAAGGTATTCACATTTATTTTTTTTAGGCTCTTTTTATTTCCTTTTTTTTATGATAGAATATAAAAAATGTGCAGTTTCCATGTATCTGCACTGAACGTTTTGACGGATAAATTTATCCGCTTTACTACATGCTCATAATCGAATGACTGTTACTGCTCAGACTATAGAAGCCCCTGCCTGATTCGGTTATGATCCGTTTAAAAGTTATATTAATAGGAGGAAATCAAATGGGACGACTTACTGTGTTAAAACAAATCGCTGCTGATCTTGCTTCCCAGTTCGGACCTGACTGTGAAGTAGTAATCCATGATCTGAAAACTTCGGAGCCGGAACATTCCATCGTCTACATCGTAAATGGTCATGTTACAAACAGAGATATCGGAGACGGACCATCCAATGCTGTTTTTGATGCGATCCGCAATCAGGAAAAAGGAGCAACCCCCGAAGACCATACCGGTTATCTGATGAAAACAGCAGACGGCAAGATCCTGAAGTGCAGCACTTCCTACATTCATGATGACGATGGTACCCTTCATTATGTTTTCGGAATCAATTATGACATTACCAAGCTTACTATGATCGAATCTGCCCTTCATTCTCTTGTCACTCCGGAAAATAAGGAAGAGAAGCCCAAAGAGATCACTCATAATGTCAATGATCTTCTTGATCATCTGATCGAAGAATCTGTAGCTCTGGTAGGCAAACCTGTTCCTTTAATGAATAAGGAGGATAAGGTTACTGCTATTCAGTTCTTAAATGATGCAGGTGCTTTCCTTATTACCAAATCCGGAGATAAGGTTGCAAATTATTTCGGAATCTCCAAATATACATTGTACAGTTATATTGATGTAAATAAGTAAAAACAGGAAAGAATGATATAAAAACAGACCTGCATGGTACTTTTCCATCAGGTCTGTTTTTCTTCTGTTTTTCTTTTTTCATCCAGCGCCGGTATATCGTTAAATATGCTGTCTCTTTCATCTCCTTCCTCGTAATTTTTTTCGATATTCCTTTATAGACTGATTATAACACAGAACAACAACATTTTTTCTCTTTCACGCGAACAGTAATTATATGGTGTGAATGGTATGGAAAAAGGTTGTCTTTAAATTTGAAATCTTTTATACTTGATATATATACAACATTTTGATGATAAATTTTATTAATCCTTATCAGACGGAGGTGCTGTTATGTCTGAACAGATTTTATCTGCTGTTCATGGTGTCACTACCATGCTCTTTGGAATTTACTGTTCTGCATTTTTTCTTGGGATCAAACCAATCAGAAAAAATATCCTGACTATGTTTCTGTTATTTTCAGGGCAGGGACTGTTATATGTAATTGATCTGGCATTATTTGGGGAAACTCTTGCAAATATGTCCTATCCTCTGATCGTACATTTTCCATTGGTTTTATTCCTCTCCGTTCATTATAAGTATCCTCTGATTTCTTCCGCTGTTTCTGTCTTTTCTGCCTATCTGTGTTGCCAGATAAGCAACTGGACCGGATTATTCGCTTTGGCAATAACAGGATTACAGTGGTGTTATTATTCTGTGCGGATCTTAACAACAACCTTAACTTTTGTCCTTCTTTATCGATATGTATTTCGATCTACAAAAACAATTTTTACAAAAAATGCACGTGAGCTTTCCATCATCGGTTTCCTGCCATTTGTATATTACGTTTTTGATTATGCTTCCACCAAGTTTTCAACTTTACTTTATTCCGGAAATAAAGCAGTTGTTGAGTTCATGGGATTTGCATTCTGCATTGCCTACCTGGTATTTCTCATCATCTACTTTCAGGAATATGAGAATAAACAGGAGATAACGCAATACAGCAATCTTCGTGAAATGCAGCTTCAATCCATGCAAAACGAAATTGAACAGGTAAAGATCAGCAGCCAGAGACTGGCGATCCTGCGGCATGATATGCGCCACCATCTGAGTATTATTCTGACCCAGCTGCAAAACGGACATCCGGATAAAGCACAGGAATACATCCATGAAATTAATTCTGCATATGACGATACGATCATCGCCGCCTATTCCGGAAATGAAATGCTGAACTCTGTGCTTTCCATTTATCATTCCCGTTTCGCAGACAGAGGATTGTCTCTTATATGCAATGTTTCTACAGGAAAAGAACTTCCATGCTCCGATCTGTCCCTCTGTACAATCCTGTCCAATGCGCTGGAAAACTCCATGCATGCACTGGAGCAGCTGGAATCACCTTCAAAATGGGCCCGGCTTACTCTTTCACAGAAAAAGAATCACATTCTGTTCCAACTGGAAAATCCCGTAGAAAAAATTCCGGCATTTGTAGATGGAGTTCCGGTTTCTACCAGAAACGGGCATGGAATCGGTGTCAGGAGTATTATTTATTATGTGGAACAATTGCATGGACAGTGTCATTTTTCTATCGTGGACCATTGCTTTGTCCTGCGAATCATCATCTGACACAGGATTTTCACTGCCGGATACAATACATACATTTATTCACAGAAAGGTTTTGATAAAAATTATGAATATTGCAATTTGTGATGATGAAATACTCTTTACCCGGGAATTAAGTTCACTTCTGACTCACTGGGCGGAAAAAAATGATTTTTCACTTACCCTGTATCCATATTCCAACGGTGATGATCTGTTAACAGCTCTCCGGACAATTCCGGTAGATCTGATCTTTCTCGACATCATCATGCCATTATTAAACGGCATAGATACAGCAAGAGAAATACGCAGCATGGGACTGACTGTTCCTGTGATTTTTCTGACTTCTTCCAGAGAATTTGCCCTGGATTCCTATGATGTAAAAGCTTTTCATTATCTTTTAAAACCAGTAAATACTCTGAAACTTTTTTCTGTTATGGATGATTTTTTTAAAACCTATCATGTTCCGGCGGAAACTTTCATCGCACATACTACAGACGGATTCTGCTCAATTACGCTCAATGATGTAGATTATCTGGAAGCTCAGAATAAACAGGTTCTGGTCTGCCTTTCAAATGGAACTACTTTAAAAATCCGCGAATTATTTGCAAAGTGTGAAGGGGTCTTTACTCCGGCAAAAGGATTCTTTAAATGTCACCGAAGCTATATTGTAAACCTGTCGCACATAAAACAGTTCACAAGAACTATGGTCACTACCGGCATTTCCTCTGTCCCTATTTCCAGAAATAACTATTCTGCATTCAAAGATGCCTATTTTTCATATATGTTTGATTCTAACTCCGGTTAATCCGATAATTACAGCATTTGCGGGTTACTATCCCCTCCGTTCTCAGCAATACATTTCGCAGTTCACTGCTTTTCGTACACCCTCACATATTCTTATCGTTCCATTTCATGTGCCTGTTTGTAGATTTCACAGGCAGCATAATTCACACATCTGTCATGTGCACAATCCATAAATGTGAGGGTTCTTTTATCTCCTTCCATCGTATATTCGCAGCAGACAGTCTGCCCTCCATTACATGTTCTGCAAAATCCCGAAATAAACTCTTCTTCTATCTCCATTTTATCCTCCTCAATTTTCCTTATATCTCATTATCCTTCCGAGAAACAAAAATACAGGCAACAATATATTCGTTACTGTTCACAAATATTTTTATTTATTCGTCCGTTTTTTGTTGCATTTTACAACAAACAGATTTATAATCAGTATAACATAGAAATGTGCGGAAACACTATAACAAACATAAAATAATCGTAACTGTTCAGTACCTTCACAGTTACGAGTCAAAATCCATTAAAAATCGCCTTCGGCGATGGGATTTTGACTTGTATGTCTCGGGATTTTGGCATGTTCATGCCAAAACACCTCGCGGGATAGTAGACTGCTGAATAGTTACAAATAATCAAAAAAGAGGGAAAATGTCATGAACAAAGAACTTTATGATGAGGCAATACGCTCCAATATCCTGTCACGCAAACTAATCGAACAGTTGATGGAAAGTATGAATTACAGTAGTATCTCTTTTATCAACTGGACTGTAGAGGTACTAAAGATTATTAAAACACGTCTGGAACGCGGAGATAAAATCACAGACGAAGTATCCGGAATTACTTATGATATAAAATCTTTCCGAAATTTTGTAAGCACCAATTTTTCTTCCTATATTACAAGTCAGGTCTTTGATGCTCCTGATAAGGCAGAGAAAGTATATTTTTCTCTGGAAGCCACCGAAGACGGACATGCCTACAATATGGTTATGGCAAGTTCATCTAAGAACAAAACATATAAGTGGATTTCCAGTCTCAGCGAACGCTTTTCATTAGTGGAGATGATCGCTACCGGAATTGTATATCTTAAAGATAACAGGACAGATACATATCAGCCATTTATTTCCGGAAATGGTAAGTACTGCAGATATGACGTAGAAAAAGGACAGATTGTCGAATTATAAAATGCTGAGATTGATTTGCATCTTGTTATATTATGCATAATCTTAAGAATTGCATAATACAAAACAAACAACCATCATTGAGTCAGTACATGCAAGAAAGAATCCTGCTTGCAGGATTCTCCGCCTGCGGCGGGTCGCTTCAGCGACATAATTCCTCTCCGTCGCAGTGCGATCCTGCCCGGAGGGCTTTTTTATGTTATAGGAACATTACGGAGTAATTTCCTATAACATAAAAAATCCCCTGCCATTCAGCAGGGGATTTTAATTTAATCATATTCAGATTAGTTGTTGATGAGTTTGTCTTCACCATTCCAGCTGTAAAGTTTACGAATTTCTTCGCCAACTTTCTCAGACTGATGCTCGGAAGCTTTCTTTCTCATAGCTTTGAAGTGAACCTGTGCACCTGCATCAGACATATCAAGTAAGAAGTCTTTTGCAAATGTACCATCCTGGATATCAGAAAGAATTTTCTTCATAGCTTTCTTTGTATCTTCTGTGATGATCTTAGGTCCTGTGATGTAATCACCATATTCAGCAGTGTTGGAGATAGAATATCTCATTCCTGCGAATCCTGACTGATAAATCAGGTCTACGATCAGCTTCATTTCATGAATACATTCAAAGTATGCATTTCTTGGATCATAACCAGCTTCAACAAGTGTTTCGAAACCTGCCTGCATAAGTGCGCAAACACCACCGCAAAGTACAGCCTGCTCACCAAAGAGGTCTGTCTCTGTCTCTACACGGAATGTAGTTTCAAGAAGACCAGCTCTTGCTCCGCCGATTCCAAGACCATATGCCAGTGCAAGATCCTGAGCTTTTCCTGTGTAATCCTGCTCTACAGCGATAAGACAAGGTGTTCCTTTTCCAGCCTGATACTCACTTCTTACTGTGTGACCAGGTGCTTTAGGAGCGATCATTGTAACATCAACATTCTTTGGTGGTTTGATGCATCCGAAATGGATATTGAAACCATGAGCAAACATTAACATGTTGCCTTCTTCAAGGTTTGGCTCGATGGATTCTTTGTAAAGTTTAGCCTGTAATTCATCATTGATAAGAATCATGATGATATCTGCCTGTTTAGCTGCTTCAGCTGCTGTATATACCTTAAAGCCCTGCTCTTCAGCTCTCTTCCAGGATTTGCTGCCTTCATAAAGACCGATAATGACATCACATCCGGAATCCTTTAAGTTCAGAGCATGTGCATGTCCCTGGCTTCCGTATCCAATAATTGCAATTTTTTTACCATCCAGTAAGCTTAAATTACAATCTTCCTGATAAAAAATCTTGTTAGCCATTTTATTTTCCTCCTGCTAATCGTAAAAAAATTTATCGTTAAGGGATGCTCCCCTAGCAAACTATAATATGTACTGTTTCTGAGATATTCTTCCATTTTCTGCATTCCGAAAAGCCTTCCGGTCTTTCATCAGAAATAGGTTACATCCTGCGAACCTCTTGATAAACCGGTCATTCCTGTACGTGCAAGTTCGAGAATCTCGTAATCACCCATCAGCTCAAGAAATGCTTCCAATTTATTATGGTTGCCTGTCATCTCCAATATCATGGAATCCACACTTACGTCTGCAACTTTCGCATGGAAAACATCCGCTATGGAAATGAGTCCCTGTCTCTGCTCCGGTTTCGCAGCCACCTTGATCATCATTAATTCATGGCATACGCTGTTGTCCGGCTCCAGGATCTTAATATCTCTTACATCTACAAGCTTGGCAAGCTGATTCGTGATCTGCTCCAGAATCAGTTCATCCCCGCTGCACACAACGGTAATTCTGGAAAAACGCTCGTCCGCTGTTACACCTCCGGTAATGCTGTCGATGTTATAGCCTCTGCGGCTGAATAATCCAGATACTCTGGTTGTTACACCTGCAGTATTATCTACTAACAGGGATAATACTCTCTTCTGCATGTCCCACCTGCTTTCAACGTGTACATTTTCACCACGTTAATATAATAAATAGCTCGTATGGTTACCATTATATCAATAATCGTGATTTTGTCAATAAATTTTTCGCACAAAAACAAATGTCTTTCTGTGACGTTACTGTTCACTTCGTTCCCAGCAACACGCTTCGCGGGATATTACCAGTGAATAGTATCTCTATGATAACTTTTGTAAAAACATCAAATCAACTGCCTATATCAGATATTTATTTCTGAACTCTTCGATCATTTTCGGTTTCAGATAAAATACGGTCTGGAAAAACTTTTCCATAGAACCATAAGTCTTTTTCACTGTTTCAAAAACAGCAGCCAGATACTCCTCTTTTACATTATATATAATTGGAAGCTTCTCGGTCATTTTCTCATCTGCCTCCGGCCAGGTCTGTACAAGTCTCTGCATATATACCAGTTTGGGCTCCATATAACGGTTTGTGCGCAGATAGTCTTCATATATCACATCTTCCTCCACCCCCAGCAGACTGAGCAGAAAAGCAGTCCCGATCCCTGTACGGTCCTTTCCAGTTCCGCAATGCCACAAAACAGCACCTTTTTCCTGCCTGAAAAGAATATCGATAAACTTCGCATACTGTTTCAACACCAGCTGATCCATGCATAAATTCCTGTACTGTCTGATCATATATTCTTCCATATCATCCGGGAGTCCTGCAAGCATTTTCACAAACTGTTCTCTGTTGCTGATAACCTGCACATCCTCATCCACAACCGGTACATGGTAGTATTCTACTTCTGCTATAATAGTATCCGGTTTACATTTTCTCTCTTCTGCCGAACGCAGGTCGATCACCGTCTTCAGATTGTATTCTTCTCTGAGTCTGTTCTTATCGCTCTCTGAAATGTGATAAAGTTCCCCGCTTCTCAGAAGCCTCCTCGGCAGGATGTGTCTGTCATCAGCTGTAACGATCGCACCCAGATCTCTGGTATTCGGCAGACTATGAAGAGATATCCTGCCGCCCTTCGGGAAACCTGTTGCCATATCCGGGTTTAATATCTTAAGAATGCGGATACACTCATGAATCTCTTTTTCTGTCATATCGAACTTGTATCTCTTCTTACGTCTGGTAACAATTACAAGATAATTTACACTCAGCTGTCTGTCATCACCTTCATCTGCTCCCTCTTTTCGCATATATGCCCATACAATGTCTTTACATGGAAGATTGTTTATCATCATATGTCTGGTAAAAACCAGAAATCCATCTTCTATCCTTATCTTTCCATACTTCATGATCCACCACTCCACTGTCTGCAATTTTATTATTGTTCACTCTGCTCTTAGAGCGTGTCTGAAAAATCATTCCCGCAATCTGCAAGGCATACTGAACAGCAACTATTTTTTTCAGAATAACACAGAAATCGGAATTTGACAATTCCTGTCAAACGTTTATAATCATGGTGTTATTGTGATATAGCAGTCACCTTATGAACCGTACTTTTTGTACAGAAATCATTTTTTTGAAAGGATTTATGAAAATGGAGAATCTTATTTTCTGTCTTAATGCTACAATCCCGATTTTTCTCACCCTGATGCTCGGGCTCTTTTTTCGGAAGATCGGACTCTTTGATGACACCTTTGTCAGCCGTCTGAATAAGTTCGTATTTAATGCAGCTCTGCCTGCGCTTTTGTTTCTGGATATTGCAAAGTCAGATTTCTACAGTGTGTGGAATACGAAATTTGTATTGTTCTGCTTCTTTGTCACACTGATCAGTATCGGAATTTCCACAGGACTTTCCTATCTGCTGAAACCGCGAAATATCCAGGGCGAATTTATCCAGGCTTCTTACCGGAGCAGCGCTGCGATCCTTGGAATTGCAATTATCCAGAATCTTTACGGAAACGCAGGAATGGCACCGCTTATGATCATCGGAAGTGTGCCGCTTTATAATGTGATGGCAGTTATAACACTGTCACTGTTCGCTCCCGGCGGCGGTAAACTTGATACCGCAAAGCTTATCCGAACCCTGAAAGGAATCGCCACGAACCCTATTATCCTTGGTATCCTGACAGGTATGGTATGGTCGCTGCTTCATCTGCCAATGCCAACAATTCTGAATACTGCCGTAGATAATCTCGGAAAAACAGCGACTCCTCTTGGGCTGATGGCCATGGGTGGCGCACTGAAATTCGGCAAGGCATTCGCAAGGCCGAAACCACTGATCGCATGTAGCTTTCTGAAGCTTGTGGGATATGAAGCTGTATTTCTTCCACTGGCTGTGCTTCTGGGATTTTCCCATGATATGCTGGTTGCGATCATTATCATGCTTGGCTCTGCCACTACTGTAAGCTGTTATATCATGGCCAAAAACATGGATTATGACGGCGATTTTACTTCCGGTGTGGTTATGACTACCACTCTGTTAAGCTCCTTTACCATGACAATCTGGCTCTATATATGCAAAAGCCTGGGACTGATCTGAGCCCAGGCTTTTTATGTTTATATCAGCTTCAGATATTCCAGTCCGTTTCTGATTCCATAATGGAACATATCCTGTGTAATATGATCAGCCAGAGCTTTTATTTTCTCCGAACCATTTCCCATGGCAACCTTCACCGCCGCATATTCAAACATGGCGAGATCATTATTGCTGTCTCCAAACACGATCGTATCCTCCCATGGAATATCAAAGAGTCTGCACACTGCCGAGATCCCCACTGCCTTGTTAAAGCCCTTTGGGACAAGTTCAATGGTGGTTCCCGCAATCCCTGAACCACTCTCATGACGGATAATGTCATAATACTCACTCAGTTCCCTGCAGGCAGCTCTTCTGCATCACAGCCTTTTATCATTTTGGCACTGATCTTATTAATGCGCATACAATCTTCATTTCCCCTGATGGGACGCCATTTAGATCCTAAAGATTCTGTGATCAGATCCGTATACCAGTTCACATCTGTATTATATTCATCCTTATCATAATACATGAAATCTGCACCTTCCATAACCGGGACCAGACCATATCTGCGCAGGATTTCCACTGATTTTTTTGCAACTTCCGGGGGCATCTCTTTATTAAAAAGACGTTCTCCATCTTTTTCAATGGTAGCCCCGCAGGCACTGATCATACCGGTAAATGGAAGCTCTTCCAGATACCAGGAAACAAAGGCCCTGCTCCTGCCTGTGCAAAGCCATGCGTCATGACCGTTTTCTCTTAATTTCTTCAATGCCTCCTTTGTGCTCTGGGGTACACCCTTTTCCATATCGCAGAGTGTTCCGTCTGCATCAAAAAACACTGCTTTTCTGTTCACTTTCTTATCTCCTGATTTTTATATTTACGTTTATCTTCCAGTGTGCCGACAAGCTATGCAAAAAATACTGTCGCTGCCTTAACCAGGCTCTCTGTATCTTTCGCACCTGTGGTTTCATATACAGAGTGCATGGCAAGCTGTGCCAGACCGATATCCACTGTTTTCACAGGAACCTGGGTATTGGAAATATTTCCCAGCGTGGATCCGCCTGCCATATCCGAACGGTTCACAAAGGTCTGGTACGGCACCTTTGCCCTGTCACAGATATCCTTGAAAATTGCAGCGGACACTCCGTCTGTACAATATTTCTGGTTTGCATTGTACTTGATCACGATTCCCTCATTCAGCACCGGACGATTTACCGGATCTGTCTTATCTGTATGGTTTGGATGGAGGGCATGGGCATTATCTGCAGAGATCATAAAGCTGTCTGCAAGTGCCATATAGTATTCCTCCTGAGTACGTCCCAGTCCCATATTGATCCGCATCAGAGTATCCTTAAGGAATGTGGAAGCAGCGCCCTGTCTTGTACTGCTTCCCACTTCTTCATTATCCAGCACACAATGTACAGAAATGCTTTCTTCACGATTTCCCTGCAGGAATCCCTCCATAGAAGAGAATGCACACTGCAGATCATCCAGTCTGGGTGCAGAGACAAATTCCTCATTTACTCCCCACAGAGTACCCGGAGTTCTGTCATAAAGAAACAGATCATGTCCCAGAATATCTTCTGTCTTTACTTCTGCGGCCTCAGCCACAGTTTCCATAAATCTACCCTTTCCTTCCTTACCGCTGAAAAGAGGCAGCATATCCTTCTGCACATTATATTTATATCCGTCATTTACTTCCCTGTTCATATGAATGGCAAGATTGGGAATGACCAGCAGATCTCTGTCCACAGCCACCATCTTCTCTCTGATTTTTCCATCCTGGCGGACAATCAGCCTTCCTGCTACCGACAGAGGTCTGTCAAACCACGGAGACAGAATCATTCCACCGTAACGCTCCACATTCAGTTTGATATAAGCATTCTCCACCTCTATTTCAGGATTCTCCTTGATCTTAAGGGAAGGGGAATCACTGTGGCTTGCCATAATATGAAACTTCCACACAGGCTTCTGCGGAATGGAAAAAGCTATGATCGCAGAATGATTTCTGGTCACATAATAATTTCCGCCTTTTTTAAGCTTCCAGTGATCCTCCTCTTTCAATTCTTCAAAGCCTTCTTTGTCAAGCCTTTTGGTCATCTCCGTCACTGCCTGAAATGCAGTGGGGCTTTTCTCTATGAATTTCAGTAACTTCTTTGCTGTTTTTCTGTACATAGTTTGATTCTCCATTTGAATGATTAATCAAGCGGATATTCGCAATCCGCTTCGCTACTTGCTCATAATCGAATAACTGCTTCGCAGTTTATCAGAAGGAGCTTGCACTCCTCCTGATACAAGCAAGTCCCCACCCACTGCTTATTACTTTTCGCAATTGAAGCAGGGGACTTACTTGATTCGGCTAAAATGCTACCTGATTTATACTATTTTTTATTATAATCAGTCTGTCCTGGTAATAAAAACAGCAGTCATTATTTCCATAAGAAATATGTGCTGCTGCTTTTATATCAGTCTTTAATGATCAGAGCCATAAAAACCAGATCTGTATTTCCTGTATTTGCAAGTGCATGTCCATGATTGTCCGGTGTGAATGTAATATCTCCGGCTTTTACCGGACGATAGGTACCGTTGTCATTGTATTCGCCCTGTCCCTGTAAAATATAATAGGTTTCACTTTCTCCATGATGTTCATGATATCCCAGTGAACATCCCGGCTCCAGGGTTACCTGTGCATACAGTCCACATTTACCGTTCAACTGCTCTGCGTCAAGGATTTCTTTGATAATTACGTGACCATTTCCACCTGCCATGTGTTCTTCGCGTCTGATTCTCATAATTTTTTGCCCTCCTGTAGGTGTTTTCTCTTTTATAGAATTTCCATTGAATATATCATAGCACTGTTTGTAAAAAATGGCAAAGTAAATATCAATGGAACATTCAACAAAATATCGTTACTGGTTACTGTTCACTTTATTTTGCAGTATTTTCAGATTTGTTCAGAAGGCTGTCCAGAAGCTGCGAAATGGTCTGATTTAACACAGGATGTCGCAGATACGGAGCAATCTGATTCATTGGTATAAGAACAAAATCGCGGTTGTGCAGATCAATATGAGGAATATGAAGATCTGGCATATCAATAATTTCCTGATCATAAAACAGGATATCCAGATCCAGTGTCCTTGGTCCCCAGTGGATGATACGTTCCCTGTTTGCCTCCTGTTCTAACTGATGCAGTCGCACAAGCAATTCTCCAGGAGTAAGAAGTGTCCGCATTTTCAGAACTCCATTTAAAAATTCATCCTGATCAGTAACTCCGTAAGGTTCTGTGATAAGATAATCGGAAATTGCCTCTATACGGCATCCTTTTGTCTCTGCCAGACCACGGATTCCATTATCTATATACATCTTTTTATCACCCATATTAGAGCCAAAAGCAATGTAAGCAGTATGCCATTTCCGTGTAATTTCCACAGATACGGTTTTCAGAGGAAGACCAACCGGTGCCCAGGGCTTTTCGATCTTCAGAGTTATTTTTTCAAGTCCGGAAAGAGAGCAAAGAAGCATTTCTGCAAGATTCTCTGCAAGAGATTCCAGAAGTTTATAAGTATGTTTTCTAGTGAAATCAGTGATCATATGGCTGACTTCGCCATAGTTTATGGAAGCAGACAACTCATCGGTTAATCCCGCCAGACGTGTTCTGGTAAAAAGTGTAGCAGAAATAACAAACTTCTGTCCCAGAACATTTTCTTCGGGATATACACCATGGTTTGCAAAAACCTCCAACTCTTTAATTTCTATTTTATCTAATCTGGTCTCATCCATAACAGCAAATCCTTTCTGTATGTTATTTATATTTACCATCTGTTTTGTGCCAGTAATTTATCTGCGTCCCAGGATTGCTTCTGTCATCTGGATCACACGCTTGTTTTCTTTAACATCGTGGACACGGACAAAAGAGCATCCCTTCATTACGCCAATTACACTGGTAGCCAAAGTCCCCTCCACGCGCTGATCTACCGGAAGCTCCAGCGCCAGTCCAATCATGGATTTGCGTGATGTACCAAGGAGAACCGGAAATCCCAGATTCTGAAAAAGCTCCAGGTGATTCATTGCTTCCAGATTCATTTCAAATGTTTTTCCAAAACCAATTCCCGGGTCAAGCATGATTTTTTCATCTTTAATTCCAGCCTGTCTTGCAAGATTAACACATTCCTGTGTTTCGGCGAGCATATCAATGAGAAAGTTTTGATATTCTGTATTAGATTTGTTGTGCATCAGACAACAGGCCACATCATATTTTGCGATCACAGCTGCCATTTTCGGATCATATTTTAATCCCCAGATATCGTTAACCAGGTCAGCTCCTGCCTGGATAGAGCTTTCAGCAACACTGCTCTTAAAAGTATCTACAGAAACAGGAATATCAAAATGTTTTTTGACCGCTTCAATAACAGGAAGAACTCTCTGTGCTTCCTCATCAGCACTGACAGGAGTATGACCGGGACGTGTAGATTCGCCTCCGATATCAATAATATCTGCACCATCAGCAATCATTGCCTCTGTATGTTTCAAAGCTTCATCCATATGATTCCATTTGCCGCCGTCTGAAAAGGAATCAGGAGTAACATTTAAAATTCCCATTATGTAAGTATGATTCTTAGTATCAAAAAAACGGTTTCCAATTTTCATGAGCAGAGCCCATCCTTTCTTTTATGCTTATGAAGAAGATCAGTATTCAATTTTCATATTTTTTTTATCATCAGACCAATAGCATTCAGAAGCAGCGGAACATAAAAAACAATTTCTGGACTGCTTATCCGCTTTATAAAGAAGTGCTGCCAGCGTACTGCAGGAATCTCCTTTTCGGTGATGTCCAATGGAAGACAGAATCAGTTCTTTTTCCTGTTCTGTAAAGTGCAGATCTGTCAGGATTTCCCGTGCGATTTCTACTCCTGCAATATCATGGGGAATGTTGTACTGATATTGCTGTGCACGTCCGATATCATGAAGAAGTGCTGCTACATAGATAAGCTCTTTGGGCAGCTCCAGATGTTCCTCCAATGCATAAATGTACATCAACCGTGCAACATCCAGAAAATGTTCAGGCGTATGACGGCAGAAGATCCGTTCACTCTCAAGTTCCTGTATTTTTTTATAATGTTCCTGATAAACCGGATGCCTCCAGATCTGATTGACACGATCCATATCTGAAAAATTGTTATTCATCCTTTTACCATAGAAAGGAACATTTTCTGCAGTTCCTTATCTTCTGTAAACGCACCACGGGTTACAGTAGTGATTGTTTTGCTTCCTGGTTTTTTTATTCCGCGCATGGTCATACAGGTATGTTCCGCTTCCAGCATTACCATAATTCCTTTTGGATCCAGAGTACGCTCCAAAGCATCTGCGATCTGAACGGTAAGCCGTTCCTGGATCTGTGGTCTTCTGGAATAAACCTCTACTGTACGTGCCAGTTTGCTTAAACCGGTAACTTTGCCGTTGGGGATGTATGCAAGATGAGCTTTTCCATAAAAAGGCATCAAATGATGCTCACACATGGAGTAAAAGGTGATGTCTTTTTCCAGCACGATTTCATTATTTTCTACAGGAAACTGCTTTAACAGATGCTGGTCCGCTTCATGACCAAGACCTCCGTAAATTTCTTCACACATGCGGGCAATCCTGTCAGGAGTATCAATCAGACCTTCCCGTGTGATATCTTCACCGATACCTTCCAGAAGCAGACGGACTGCCTGCTCAATTTTCACTTTGTCAACCATTAAAAAATAACCTCCTTTGTATTTTTGAAATGGAGATTATCCTTTTGACCAAATTAAAAAGGATATCTCCAATTGTGATAGAATGTATGTCGAAAACATTCCCTAACACAATATGAGATATCCTCTTATATTGTTTGCAACGGGTGCGGATAATATACCGTAAGACGCACTTTTCGTTTCAGTGACAACTCCCCATTCACCGAACACTTGACGCATAAAATCCTATTTTGCATATCATTCATTTCGGTATTCAGTATACCATGTAATACGATAATAGAAAAGCTTTTTTCTGACTTTTCAGAATAATTTTTTCTGTTTTCACTTTTCCCAGTGAAACATTTTTCACATTTACCACTCTTCACATTTAATATCACTTATCTGTTCGATTGGAATGACCGTTTGATCCGTCATGATTATGGTATGCTCGTATTCGTCTACCTTTTTTACAATACCGGAGCACATAACATAGGATCCACCGGCTTTTTTTTCATCGGGAATAAAATAAGTTATGGATACATTCTGTTCTATACCGATATTATTTCTGATTATATTGATTTTTTCATTCAGCTGAGCAATCACTTCCTCGCTCAGTTCCAATCTTTCATCGGTTAATCTTGCTGTTTCTTTTATCGCAGCATCATGTCCAGTCAAGGCTGCAAAAGGAGCAAACTGCGCTGCCCGATCCCGAAGAGGCATTTGCGGATGATTCTTAGAGACCGGATGCGGTAAATTGATGATATCGTCATAAGAATTATTTTTCATCCTCTTTCAACTCCTTTACGCCTTATGTCCGCCAATTTGTTCATTTCTGTCCTTGGCGGTTGCACCTTCCTGAAGATTCATTCCCTTCAGTACAGCGTTTTTTCCAAATTTCTTCTTGATACTGAGCATTGCCTCCTGCATACGTTTCTCACGATCCAGCGCAGCCTCTTCCTCTTCCTGCTTTTTCCTTTGCACCTCATAATCCGTAAAAAGATCCAACTGCTCATACACTTCTTCTCTCTCTACAGAGCTTTCATCCACAAGCCTGTTCGCTGTGATATTGATTCTTCTGATAAGCAGGTTTCTGTCAACGATCCTGTCATATAGCTCTATTACTGCATCCATTATCAGTTTTGTTGAGGAAGTCTGCCGTTTCAGATTGGTCGTTCCATGTGCGTGTTTCGGAATTCTTCTTCCATAACGGTCGATTGTAACCTCTCCATGATACTGCTTTTTCCTGTCGGCATTATTCAGATTCTCAATATCATAACCAACCGTCAATACAATCTGGTCCGTCACAAGCTTCTTATCCACCAGATCCAAAACCATCTGGTCCGTCATCTCTTTGACGACTAATTTTGCTTTTTCAAAGTCATAAGGACAATGAAGTACCTGCCCGGAACAAACACTGTTCGTTTCCGGTTTGTAAGACTTGACCATTTCCATGGTACAGGGCTCATATCCCCAGGCATGATCGATCAGAAGCTCTGCATTAACGCCAAACAGTTTATATAGCAAATCTTCGTTATATAATTCATTCTCTTTTCCGATGGAACATCTGGCAATATCACCCATCGTATAAAGGCCATATTCTTCCAACTTCTTTGCATATCCCTTTCCGACTCTCCAGAAATCAGTAAGAGGTCTGTGGCTCCAGAGTTTCCTTCGGTATGACATTTCATCCAATTCTGCAATTCGTACGCCATCTTTATCTGCTTTAATATGCTTTGCCACGATATCCATCGCAATCTTGCATAAATACATATTCGTTCCAATTCCGGCAGTTGCCGTTATACCTGTCGTTTTCAGCACATCCTGTATCATGGTCATTGCAAGTTCTCTTGCTGTCATATTATAAGTATGCAGATAATTCGTTACATCCATAAATACTTCGTCAATCGAATACGGGAAAATATCTTCCGGTGCAATATATTTCAGATAAATGCTGTAAATTCTGGTGCTGTATTCCAGATAGAGAGCCATCCGGGGAGGAGCAACAATATAATCAATCTCCAGTGCAGGATTGATATTTAATTCTGTGCTGTCATCAGAAGAACCAATAAATGTTCTGTTCGGTGCTTTCCACCTGCGGGCACTATTGGCTTCTTTTACTTTTTGAACAACCTCAAATAAACGGGCCCTTCCGGGTATCCCATAACACTTTAAGGCTGGAGATACCGCAAGACAGATTGTTTTTTCTGTTCTGCTTTTATCCGCAACCACAAGATTGGTAGTCAAAGGATCCCGATTTCGTTCTTTACATTCCACAGATGCATAGAATGACTTAAGATCAATTGCAATATAGGTTCTTTTCTTTTCCGTCATTCTGCACCTCCCAATTCTCCTGTGTTCCGTTTGTGATTATTTCTCCTTATCCATTGCCATATGTATCATTTTCTCGAAGGATTCTCTGAAATGCTCATCATCTTCTGCTGTTCTTTTTCTTGGTCCTTTTAAATGATTCTTTCCGGATGCCCTTCGTGCTTTCTTGTTCAAGTGCCGTTCCATAAGCATCTGGTCAATATTCTCATTCGTATACCATTTCCCAGACTGATGAATCGCATAAGCACCTTTTCCTAATGCCATTGCAGCCACACCGTAGTCCTGTGATACAACAATATCGTCTTTATGGCAAATGCTGATTAGTTTATAATCCACGGCATCTGCTCCAGCTCCAACTACAATCACTTCACTGTAATCAGATGATAACACATGATTGGTATCACACAACAACGTTACAGGAACACTGTGCTCTTTTGCAACTTTTTCAACAATACCAACTACCGGACAGGCATCTGCATCAACAAAAATCTGCATATCTTCTCCTTTAATTAAACATAAATGGAGTGCGAACCTCAATGAGATTACCACTCGGATCATACAGCCTTACAAGATTCTGTCCACCTGCAAGTTCTGTCAATTCTGTGGCATATCGAACGGAATACTTACCAGATTCATATTTTGCAATCAATCCATCTATATCAAATTCCTCGAAATACAGTTCCATCATGTTATTGAATGGTGTAGAAGTCTCATCCAGCGTCTTCCCCCATAGACCGGCATCCTGCAAAACAAGTCCCTCCGATAAGATCACATTACCTTCATTCTGAAGAATCACTTGCAGTCCAAATAAGTCCTTATAAAACTCTGTGGATTTTTCTATATCGTCCACCACGATCAGTACGTTTTTCAGCATATCCGTCACCTCACAATCCGCTTCATTACTTGAGTCGAGTTAAGCAGCTATTCTCAATCCGCATTCGATTATATGATCTTCCCAGACAAATGATCGATCTCATGCTGACAGATCTGTGCAGTCCATCCAGACAGCTTCTGCCGCTGTTTTTTCCAGTTGAAGTCATAATATTCTACTTCAATTTCCTGATATCTGGTCGTCTTGCGAACACCATCCAGCGACAGACAACCTTCTTCCGTCTCATACATGTCACGTTTTGAAACAATCACTGGATTGAACATCACTACATCTATGAATCCCATATTCACAATGATAATATTCTTCTTTACACCAATCATATTGGCAGCCATGCCAACGCAACGTTCTCGGTTCGCCTGCAGTGTGTCCTGCAGATCCTTTCCAATCTGGATATCTGCTTTTGTGGCCGGCTCGGATGGCTGGCCTAAAAAGAAAATGTCTCTTACTATTTGCTTTACCATTTATTTTCTCCTATATTTTATTTCTAATTCTTATTTATCCTGACCGGAAATCTTTTTCATCGACTCAAAATTAGTTTTACAGCATCAATCAGATCCTCACTGAATCCTTCAAGCTCATTCATCGTTATTACTTTATCTCTGACAAAATACGCAATATCCCATAATGCTGTCGACTTACGAAGTTCGATCAAAACACCTGGATGTTTCTTATCCTGTTTTATTCGCTTTTCAAGTTCCCCAAAATGATCCGAAGCGTTTCCCGGGGATGTAAGCAATTCAACATATTCCTTGATGAGCTGCTCCATATAATGTTCCTGCCAGTCTGAAACACGCTCACGATATAACTTCCAATCAGCTTTTGATATTTCCATAATTTCCATAGTCCTCCTCAAGTGTCAGCCTTTAAGAATTATTCATATTGTTATGTAGCTTTTGGTAAGTTTTTCACTTTCAATATCACCTCAAGTATAACATAGATATAACCCTTGTAGTGCATCTTTCCTGTAAAACATCCTTATCATTCTGCACAATCACCTGTCCCTGCAAAAATATTTGTTCTTTTCCCATTTTATCCCTCGCCTTTGATTACTGTTTCTGATTTCTGCGGTCCATTATCTCTAACGCTACAGCATCTGCATTCATCTTTTTCCAGGCAATTACTTTATCTTCATTAATGGCATACACCGTTGTTCCATAACGAACTGAGAATTGTTTCAGTTTCTGATTATAAGTACCAGTCTGCCAGAATAACTGCTCATTCTTATCTTTCCATATATAAATGCAAATCGTCTGATTCTTAGGATATCTCTGCTCTGACACCAACTGAAAGTTCTTTAACTCAAAGAAAGTTCTTTTCTTAAATACGCTGGATATATATGACTTCACCTTCCCCCTTGATTTCTTTTTCTAATGTTATCAGTTTACACCAAATGGCTGTACGAAAATCCCGACAACCAAAAGACCAAACTTCCTAAATCGTTTTTGTATTTACCAGCTGAAGATAGAGAATAGCAAGGACAGGAAGTGGTTATCCACCTTCCGGACATTCGTCCCAAAACAGGAATCCTACTGGAATACTTGCAGATAGATAAGGAAAGCAACTCATCTTCCTTTGTCACAGTAAGTCCTGTGTCATAAAGCTGATAAGCTGCCATTTTGTTCTGCAGGTATTCTATTTGTTCTCGCTCAATCTTTTCTTTAACTCAAAGATATTCTCCTCAATCCGCCGTATCACAGCCTTAAAATCATCGTCTGATTTCCCCGTTGGATCATCAAGTCCCCAGTTATCATCAAATGCCCTTCCAATAAAAGGACATCCCACATTACAGCCCATTGATATTGCGATATCAA
The DNA here is from genome assembly GCF_020593585.1 of Blautia sp. DFI.6.71. Lineage (NCBI taxonomy): Bacteria > Bacillati > Bacillota > Clostridia > Lachnospirales > Lachnospiraceae > Blautia > Blautia sp. DFI.6.71. The sequence continues at coordinate 6,168 of NZ_JAJDMJ010000001.1, read as the reverse complement.
CATCTGGGATATCAGTAATCAGCTTACTATACTGACCATTTGCTTCCATGTCTATTCCATAAATCTCTTTCATGATACGAACGGCATCCTGATTAATCTGAGGCTTTGTCTCTGTTCCGGCCGAATAGCTTTCAATGATTGTGGAATTAACCTGATATTCAGCTTTCTGCATTGCAGAAACAGCTTTCCAAAAACAACGATAATCAATAACATTTAACGGCACTCCCATCAATTCGGAAGTGCCACTTTTTCCAACTTATTATTCACATCAAAGCAAACCTTGTCCCCTTCATTGATGTTACATTCATAAAGCATGGCATCCTCTGCTTTTATCCTTATTTCTTCTCCTGAAGAATTCGTAAGCGTCACTATTGCCATGACTGGCATGCCTTTCGGTCGCTCTTCACAACCAAAGTCCAGGTCTTCCTCAATTCGTTTTACTGTGTATATCATAGCTATTCCTCCGAAAATAATATTAAAAATCAGTTCTCCATGTTCCTTCGAATTTTCTCTATCAAAGTGACATCTGCCGGTAGCCAGGCAACGCTGTCCAGTTGATCCTTCGTAAGCCATTTTGCAGCTTCCGCTTCTTTTAGTTCCAGGTGACCGGCTGTGACCTCTGCCCAGAAGCAATCCATGGAAAGGTGAAAGGTGGGATAATCATACTCTATAGTGTCAATCAAATCCCCTACCTTAATTTCTGTATCCAGTTCTTCCATGATTTCTCGTTTTAATGCTTCCTGAGGTGTTTCACCTGCTTCGATTTTTCCTCCAGGAAACTCCCAGCCGCCTTTCAGCTCACCGTAACCACGAGCCGTTGCAAAAATTTTATTCTTTTCTTTCATATTGTCGCAGATAACTGCTGCAACTACTTTTATTGTCTTCATTTGTTTCGTACCTCAAATCATTTATGCTGTAATATTTGACTGTAAATACCGTAATAAATCTTCTCTCACTGGATGATGCATTTTCAGCGTTACTTTCGTGATCGGCTACATACGTCCGCGATTATCTTCTTTCCGGGCATTTCTGGCTCCCACCAATCCCATTGTCACTTTCTTATCAAAAACTTTTTCAAAAGATTTTTTAGCCTGCTTCGCAAGTGTCACACGATGAACCAGAAACAACACTCTTTTGAAACCAAGCTCACGCATAGCAAGTGCGGATGCATATATCTTTCCTGTTCCCGAATTTGTCAAGAGAGTACGCACATCTTTTTATTTCTAATCACATAGAATTACAAAGCAATGCTCTTGTTTGCCTTTGGCAGCATATCCGCAGGAATCGAATTATGCAGCTTCCATACGAAACTGACAGGTCTCTCTCCTTCATGCTTCACATAATCTGCATTTCCTAAAAAAGTATATGGTGCTGTATATGAACCAATCCTTTTAAATTCACGAACAAATAATGATATGATATCACCTGTATTCTTGTGATTAATATATCTCTGTATTTTTGCACTCGCTTGCCTATCCTGACTTTGGCTTTGCCAATGAAAGAACTTATCGTTAATTGCATAATCCTCATACATAGTAGATGGAGAGAAATCCTTCTCTGATTTGTTCAGATTAATAAAAAAGATATCTGTTTTTTTATTTTCAAAACGTTTTACACCCTCTCTGAATTCCGGCGATTCTGTCTCTGTAAATAATCCAAATGCAGCCATAATCTGATTTGTGTTATAACGGCAGTGTAAATCCAGAGGACAAAGATAAGAGTATTCATTTCTCCCAGCAACAAAACTGATATGCTTACGATTGTATTTTAAAATCTGCAGAACTTCATCTCTTACAAAAGTTTCCTTTAGGACTGACTCAATTCCTTCATCGATACTTTGGAAACCGCATTTAGCCGGATGCTTTTTATAAAATGTATAATAAAGCATATTTCGCATGATGCGTTCTTCTTCGCTATTTGCAACTTTATTACCGTCAATATATCTGATCCAATAATCCAGTAGTCTGGCTGAGTTCACATGGAAAAATCCGGTCATCATACTGTAAATTTTATCATCTACATCTCTGTCATCTTCAATAATGCCGGCCCACTTTTTTAAGCGGAACAAAGATCTGGCACCTGTATTCTGATAGAAATCATACAGAGACATATTATATTCCAGCAAAAAGTTTTCCAGATTAAGCGGTAATCCGTTATCTTCTTCAAAGGTTCTCACCATTTCAATCAGTGCTCTTTTGTTATTATCTGTCTGCTTCAGGTTCTCCAGAATATATTCTTTTGCATACTTTTCAAGTTCGATATAGCAACCTCTTGGCAGATTGCTGAATCCATCCTCCACCTGTTTGCGAATGGATTTTCGGCCTTTCCCTACAATTGCCTCAAATTTCATTGCAAAATTATACTTTTTGTTTGCCTGTCCAATAAAATCAAGAACCGTAAGGCAATCTTTCCCTGGACTTAAACGTAACCCTCGTCCTAGCTGCTGTAAAAATACAGTCGCACTTTCTGTTGGTCTCAAGAATAAGACGGTGTCTATAGCCGGGATATCCACGCCCTCATTATACAAATCCACAACGAAAATAAAGTTTATCTTTCCACTTAACAAATCTGTTTTTGCATCATTTCGAATATCGTCTGCACTTTTCGAAGATAATGCAATGGACGGGATTCCTTTATCATTAAAATATTTCGCCATGTAATTTGCGTGAGCAACACTGACACAAAATCCAAGACCTTTCACAGACGAAATATCTGTCACATATTTTTTTACACTGTTTAAAATCAAAGCGCAACGTCTTGTATCTGCCGTATATACTTTTTCCAGCTCTGACACATCATATTTACCACGCGTCCATTTGAAATTCCTATAATCTGTGTCATCTGTTACACCAAAATACTGAAAAGAACTTAACAGATTTCGATCAATCGCTTCACCCAACAGTAATTTTGATGCAATACGTCCATCAAAATACTTCAGGATATCCTTACCATCCATTCGGTCAGGAGTAGCAGTCAATCCTAATAGAATCTTCGGCTCATAGTATGCCAGTAATTCCTGATAAGAATCAGCTGCTGCATGGTGGAATTCATCCACTATGATAAAGTCATAATAGTCCTTGCTTGTCCACTGAGAAAGCTTTGCAGAATTGAATGACTGGATACTGATAAACAGATGCTCAATATCCGTTGGTTTATAACCATCTACGTACAACTCACCAAAATTAAAGTCATTCAAAACTTCCTGGAATTTCTGAATGCTCTGTTCGAGAATCTCCTTTCTGTGAGCCACAAATAACAAGCGTGCTCTTGGGTTCTTCTCCTTAAAAGCTTTATAATCAAATGCCGCAATAATTGTTTTTCCAACACCTGTCGCTGCAGAAACCAGATTACGATAATGTCCGTATACTTCTCGTTCTGCAGCAAGATTATCCAAAATTTCCTGCTGATATGCATATGGTCGAATCGAAATCTGAAGACTACGTTTTGACTTTCTATCAAATGCAGCCCTCGTTAATTCTTTTTTCAGCTTTTCATGACAGTCTGGGTTTTCAGGGTCAAAGGTTTCAAAAGAGGCATCATTCCAGTAGCTCTCAAAGGAAACCGAAAACTTTTTCACAATATCAAATGACTCTTTCTCAGTCACCTTCACATTCCACTCCAATCCCCCAGTCAAAGCTGGATTTGAAAGATTTGATGAGCCAATATATGCAGTTGAAAATCCAGTGTCTCTTTTAAACAAATAAGATTTTGCATGCATACGTGCATGATTCGTTTCATAATTAATCTTCACTTCCGTATTTGGAAGCTCTGCAAGAGCAACAATCGCTTTATAATCTGTAGCCTGTGTATAAGTCGTTGCAATCACACGTAAACGAACGCCCTCTCGTTTCGTGAATGCAGTCAATTCCACAAGAAGTGGACGTATTGCACTCCACTTAATAAATGAAACCAAAAGATCAATAGAATCAGAGGACAAGATTTCTTTCTTCAATTCCGAAAGCATACTTGGCTCATTTTTAGATCCTGTAAACAAGGCATTCTCTACAATTGACGTTTCCGGATGCACAGCTTTGATTGTATTAATGCTTCTTGCTGAATTCATTTTTTCATATAATGAGGTCAATACTTCTCCTTTTTCAAGAATGATATTATCCTCAAATTCAGGTTCATTCGTATGCTCTGCTATTTCCTGAACGATTTCATTACATAAACGAATTTGTGCCAGTAACGATTCATTTTCTTTAGATGACGGGAAACTGTCTCTTAAGTATTGCAAAGCCTGATTTATGACATATGATATGTATATGGTAAGAATACGTCTTGCATCCTCTCCATCAAGTTTTTCTAATTCTATATCATATTTTTCACGATCAAGCTGCTGCAGTTCTTTATTTATTCTCGTATTAACAATCTGTTCGTATATCCCATTTTTTAACATTAAACCCATCTCCTTGTTATGTATCATTCCTATTTACAACAATGTAAGTCAGAATATACTATTATTATTAATTATACTACACAGACTCATAATTCGGTGGGAAAACTTTCCGGAAGTAATTCTTCGAAATACATATAATTATAAGGAAAATTCATAATGCTTTCTTCCACTCTTCTGTTCGTGGCTCTGCTGTTTTCTTGTTTCTACTTCAATCTGCTTTGCAGCAAGTGCTTGTAATACACTTGTCATAAATAAGATTCTGGAATTTCAGCTTGTTCTAACAATTTTTCGCTTTGATAGGCATTCTTCGTAAATCCAATATGTTAAATAAAACGCCAGTAGAATACTCCACTGACGCCTTACAAATACTATTGTTTTTTCTTATTATGTATTAATAACTTTACTTATGATTCCCAATAGCATTTGAATCATTCTCTCAAATGACTCCTTAAATTTTTGTATTCTACCCTATCACACTGGCACCAAATGGCATGAAAGAAAGTCTTGCCATCTTGAAAAACTGCTTTCCAAACGGAATTCCAACTATCGTAATACACCATATACAACCAACTATCAGATTTCCAAGTGCCATTTCCCAGCCAAAAAATACAATCCATATGAGATTTACCAAGAATGAAAACATACCAGTTCCATACACGATTTCTTTTCCAAACGGCCAGAATGCCAAAGTTGCAAATTTAAAGCATTGCAGGCCTATCGGAATTCCAATAATTGTAATACACCATATACATCCTGCAAAAACCCATGCTAGTCCACCCAGCAATCCTCCAAATATAAACCAAAGGATATTACCTATAGTTCTCATGACAACACATCCCCCTTAAAGTCCTCTGAAAATCTGATCAACATGATTTCTACGATTTCTCAGCCAGCTTTACGGTAGAATCTCAAGCCAGTATCCATCTGGATCTACAATGAAATAGATTCCCATCGCTTCATTTTCGAAGCAAATGCACCCCATCTCTTCGTGCTTCTTGTGCGCTGCCTCATAATCCTCTGCCTTGAATGCCAAGTGGAATTCGCATTCACCCAGATTATACGGCTGTGGATGATCTTTAAGCCAGGTAAGTTCCAACTCAAAATCACTTACATCGTTGCTCAGATACACAATAATAAAATCATCTGTAGTCTTTCTTCTCACTTCGTGCAGATCAAGGGCCTCGTTGTAAAATTTAATAGATCGGTCCAAATCTGATACATTGTAATTTTCATGAATCATCTTAAATTTCATAGTTCTTCTCCTTTTGTACATTCTGTGTTTCTAATACGTGACTTAGATGTCAAATCTCCACCCACAATCGCCATGATAAATCATTTGTTTTGTCATACCACCGTCAATGCAGATGTTTTCACCTGTGATAAAGCCTGCTTTTTCAGAGCAAAGAAACAGTACCATATTGGCAATATCCATGGGAATTCTCCCCAAAATCGCTTTCTATTTCTGCTGCCACAACATTGGATATTCTTTTTCACCAGTAGTACCATCGAATCCTTCGCATTGGATATTAAACTCTTCTCTTTGGTAAAAAGAGAGAGCTCTGGTATTTTTCTGGTATACATTTAATCGTAATCTAACTTTTTTATTCTTGATATAATCTAATAAAAGTTTACCTATACCACATGACTGCATTTCATCAGAAACAAAAATACCGTGAATTAAAAACTTTATCCTCACACGACTGAAGTCGCGTGTTTCCAGACGCTTTAGGCGTCAGACTAAATATCGGCGGATACGCCTGTAACTTAGG